>JAVBTI010000002.1:0-23024 GCA_031556255.1 Deferribacterales bacterium
GTACACGGTTTTATCACTCCCAATCCTTACCCGGACATACCGTTTCTGCATGATCTGCAGATCTCCATAGACGGCCGCGGGAACGATAAAAACAATATCGGCATAAAAGGATATCTGAAGATACCTTACTCATACTGATGCGTTTGGCAAAGTTACAGGAAAAGCCGGGCTTAAGTCCCGGCTTTTTTGAAAACCCGCCCCCCCGTGAAGGGGGCGGGTAAAAGAGGAAGGAGATTTTTTCACATTACATTTGGGGCCTCGGCTGTCAGTTCTGCGGCGAACACCGTGTCTGCGTGAACAAAACCTGCGGTAAGATATGCCGCGGCCAGATAGAGCGGGTCGTCCGTGTGTTTTTCCATATGTTCTTTCAATAAATCCACCCATTTATTGGTGTGTTCCGCCAGGAAGCACGCCTGAGTTCCTGTTTTCTTGAGGAACCCGCCTTTGTCGCCTCCATCCAGGCATTCCGCCGCCTGGTTGCTCAGGAGCGCCAAAAAGTGCATTTCTGCGGAAATGTGATCCTCAGGCTCTTTAAAGTCGTCCGCTTTGCCGATCCCTTCATTTACAAAGGTTTCCAGCACTTTGTCCCACTCGGCCTGCATGACCAGGCCGGAGCCGCTGAGATACACCGATTCGTGGGGCGTAACCACCCGCACTCCGGAGGCCGCGTTGTTCACCAGGAAGATGGCGGCGAATTTTTTCGCGTATGCGTCTTCGTCTATCTCCCCCGGTGTCTCTTTTAGCAGCCGTGCGCCTTCCCGCAGCACGGTATCCCCGGTTTCTTCCGCCATTGTTTCAAAAACCGGGGTGAAGCTTTTCAGCCGCGCCAGCCAGGCGTTTGTGGGCTCTTTATACCATGCTGCCGCCAGGACGCGGTACAGGTTGGCCCGCAGCCCCAGGTAATCTTTCAAGGTGTCCATTACTACTTCCTTTTAAAGATCACGCATGGTTTGGTCGAGGGTAAGTCGATGACCGGCACAGCGCTGTCAGCGAATTCATCAAGCTTGTCGGTATATTTGCCGTTGTACCGTATTTTCAACTCATCCATTGGGCCCGCGTCCAGCGCCCTGTTCCAGCAGGCGGCCACGCATGCGGGTTTCAGCCCTTCCGTGATCCTGTCCACACAAAGAGTACACTTTGTCATTCTTGGGCGTTTAGCATCCTGTACGGGATATGAGGCGAACTTTTCGTCATAATACTGGGGCGCGTCCCAGGGGCAGGCCTCTTTGCAGCGGCCGCAGCTTATACAGCTCTCGCTGGCCACCAGCACCGCCCCCGTGGCGGCATCTTTGGAGATTATCCCCATCGGGCAGACCCTCACGCATGAAGGCTCTTCGCAGTGGTTACACGATACGGAAAGGTATCTGCGGTCGAAGGTGCTTTTGAATGTGTTCTCTTCCGTGAGGACCACCGTTCCGCTTTCATGTGTGGTGACCCGGCGCCAGTTTTCCTTCATGTAAAACTTCCGGAATTCGGCGTAGTTGTTTGCCCCTGTTGTTGTGTCGAGGTAGGTTGATTTTTTTTCGTTACCTCCCGCCGGTGTGGTGTAGCTTTCTATAACCATCTGATTGATGTTTTTATCTCCCCTGCGCAGTTCGTTCCAGTTTTTGCAGGCGAGCATGCACGCTTTACAGCCCAGGCACCTGGACTGGTCAAAATAAAATCCCCATTGGCTCATTGTTTGCCTCCTGATCTATATTAATGTGTCTGGGTGAGTGAGGCTGACCTCGCACGGTCCGCCCTGGGCGCTGATAGCTTGCCCCGTATACTGCTCTGACGGCCCCACTCCAAGCGTAAGTGTGTTTTCCGCGCCGCCTACATCCACAGGCACAGTGACCTGCTGGAGCACTGAGTTGCCGTTGGCGTCGTTTGTGGTATCCTGCCATACTTTCACTGTCATAGTCGGGTGTGGGCGGTACCAGGAGCCGTGCTCCACGCTTATCACTCCCGGTGTCATATAGTGGGATACGCTTGCAGGCAGATATGTGCAGCCCCTGTCGTTAAACACATATACCATATCGCCGTCTTTAATTCCCCGTATCGCCGCGTCGGCGGGGTTCATATACACCTTCTGCACGAACTGGTCTTTGATCATCGCAACGTTGTCAAAGTTAGTATGGGCACGGTTACGGGCCTTGTTGGTCATGTAGAGGAGTTTGTAGGTCCTGCCCGAACCATACGGAGGCATGGGCGCTTTGAAGCCGGTAAATTTACCCGTCCTGGGATTGCCGCCTTCAAAGAACTTTTCATAGCCCTCTATGTTTGGTTCGTACTGGGCTGTGGGATTGCGGAATCCGTCATAGTCACGCCCCCATATGTCAGGAGTTTTCGGCATTTTGGGGCGAATTTTACCCCATAAAGGCTGCCAGAAGTTGATCCTGCCGGTGGTGTTCTGAAGTGTACCGGGGATGGTGTAGGTCTGGAAAGCGACCAGCGATTTACCCTTGGGCACCGGCCAGTCGCTGGTGCCTGTGGCGCAGAACTCTTCGTATGTGGGCGCGACTGCGTTCGGATCCACCAACGCTTTATAGAGGTCGGACGGGCCTTTTATCGCGTCGTAGGTGCCCGCGGCCACTGCTGCGGCCACCGCCGGATTACCGTCGTCGGCGTCCAGCGTGAAGCTATATCCCATAGAGTTAAGTTTGGAGAGGATCAGGTTTTTGATCTCAGTGTCGGTTTTTGTATCATACATCCGGCCGGTGAGCGGCGCGTCCTGCTTGAATATGGCGGAGCTGCCGGTGCCCAGAACCACACCCTCCGTCTCGTAGTGCGTGCAGGCCGGGAGCAGTATGTCGGAGTATGTCGCGGTCGGGGTCATGACCTGATCCTGGCAGATGATGGTCGGTATCTTCTTCATCGCCATGACTGATTTGTTGATATTCTCCAGTGTGGTCAGGCCGTTGTAGTTGTTCATGTACCAGACGTCGATCTCCACGAGAGGATTTCTGCCGGTCAGGTCAACCCCGCCCGTGGTTATTTTGACGTCTTCAATAAAACGTGCCGGGCTGCGGTGGTCTTTGCCGGTGAGCGCCACATGCGGCCATTCGCTCATCACAACGACGACTGCGTTGGCCTTTTCCATATGCGGGAGCATGGCGGATGGCGCGATCATCGGAACCCTTGTGCCGCCGAAATCCATCTGGGACATCATGGCGTATCCGGCGCCGCCGCCGGGGCGTTCGATATTCCCGCTCATCGCGCAGAGGGAAATCATCATCTGCACCCATTCCACACCGTTCCACGCCCTCTGGGGGCCGCCGCCGGCGTCTATGAACGACGGTACGGTCGTGGCGTATTTAAAAGCCAGGGCCTCTATGATGTTTGCGGGAACGCCTGTCAGCGCGGCCGCGTATGCCAGCACGTTATTGTACGTTGCATCGCCCACAGCCGCGACGGTGCCGCCAACGGCGTTGCCCATAGCTTCGCCCCAGATGTTTTCGAGGTCAATCAATTTTTCCTCAAACGAGGCGCCGTCCGGAACTTTGAATACCACGCCGGTAAAGGTGCTGCCCTTGCTGAATGGTACGGGTGTTGCAGCATCGTCGATAAAATCCGCGGGGGAGTTGACGTTCTTCCCCGAGAGGAAAGGTGTGCCTGGGGCGGTGCTTGTCACCGTCTGCCTTTTAAAGAAGCCGAAGCATTTGTTTTCCAGGAAAGTTTTATTCGGCAGATGCAGATCGTTTTTATAGATTACATAGGCCATTGCCTGTGCCAACGCGGCGTCCGTGGCCGGGCGGCAGGGGATCCAGCCGGGGATGTCAACGGTTTTCTGTGTGCCGCCCTTAGGGGTGTAGGAGTAATTTTTGACGCCGGTGGTGAGCATGGCGGCGGTGTCGGAGTGGTTTGAGACTATAGCAACCATTTCCGCGCCGCCCTCTTTCGCGCAGGTGTTAAACCAGTGGGCGTGCTCCACGTAATATGTTGTCCTGGAAGGGTCGAGCCCCCAGGTCATTATGAACTTGGAGTTGAGTCTGTCCGCAACGTTGTTTGTAAATGCGTCCGGCCCCACCATGTCATATTTGGCCCCGTCGGCCGCGCCGGTGGATTCGTTTCCCACCGTTGTAATAATGGGGGCTGCCTGCGGATCGTTGAAAAAACTGCTGAATATACTCTGCCAGCGGGTGAATATGGGTGAGTAACCCAACTGTGCCTTGCGTTTCATCGCGGCGTCAAGCGCTTTGGCGGCAGCGGTGATGGCCTCGTCCCAGGTTACGCGCACGAATCCGTTGATGTCGCCCTTGGTGCCCTTTTGAATCATAGGATATTTCAGGCGGTCAGGCTGGTATACCCGCTGGAGGTAGCTGTACCCGCGCACACAAGCCCTTCTCTGTATGGGGTTGCCTATCTCACCCGGGCTGTTATCCTTGTCGTAAGAGCCTTCCCGGGGGATATCCCCGGCAGACGTAAGATGGTAAAGCTTGTTGTTTTTGTAGTGAATCTTGTGCAGGCATTTCGCCCCGCAGTTGTAAGGTCCGCTGGAAAAACAGGTTTTCAGCTCCTTGTCGTAGGTGAGCCCTTCCTGCGGCGTTAAGACACGACCGTCGTCGCCGCCGGAACTTCCGCTGCAGCCGGAGACACCCGCCGCGGCAACTACCGCGGCCATACTTTTCAGCACGCTTCTTCGCGTAAACAAACCGCTTCCTTTCATTCAATACCTCCTCATGTTTTTGATGAAATTAAATCGCTGTTCAATTTTTCTTCAGTGAATGGAATGCTATTTTATTTCTGCCGGGCTGTCAATAGCTTTTTGAACGTTCATTAAAAAAATATGATATAAATATCTAATATATTTGATAAAAATGAGTAAAACATCTGAACGATTCTTTCATTTGACTTTTTCTCATATGGGTGTATTGTGTATATTATGAAAAAAGACCTCAGGGAATTTATCATTAAAAAAACGATCAATCTCGTTGCCCGCAAAGGGTTCGAGGGGAGCGGCATGAAGGAGATAGCCGCTGCGTGCAAAATGAGTCCTGCCGCCATTTATTACTATTTCGAGAGCAAACATAACCTCCTTTTCGAATCGATCATGTATGTGGCGTATAAGCTGAAATATTGTATCGAGGCTGCGTGCGAACCCTGCGAAACCCTTGAGGACGCCTACAAAACCGCTATGAAGAGCGTCGTAAAATACATCAAAAACAATGTGGGCGAGGCGATTTTCTACACACAGGCACTGGTGAGCCCGCAGGACTTCCCCTACACCCCGGCGGAACTCAAAGAGACGTTCGGGAAATGCCCGGTATTAAATATGCTGAACAGGGGGATTGAGAGCGGCGAACTGTATGACCTGCCGAACCTCCTGTCCATAGCTTATTCGCCGGTATACCCCTATGTGCTTAAGAGCTTAAATATGACCCCGGAGCAGGAAGACCTTTTTATAGACAGGCTTTGGCACGCCATTTCAACGGGGCGTGTACGTGAAAGCCTGCCGGCTTGATGCCTGATCGGCGTGGCCATGCGAAACAGCACCGGGATGGCCCTTAAAATATTGTTGTCGCTGGTGCTGATTGCGGGCGTGCTGTTTTTATCCGTCATAGGCATACTTCTGGCCGCTTTTTCCGGACATGATTTTATTTTATGGGTGCTGGGCCTTGCTGCCCTTGCGCTTATAGTGCTGATCCCTGTCACCATATTCAAAAAATTCATAAAACCCGTCAAAATCGCCTGGATAATCCTGCTTGTGTGCACTGTACTGCCCGCCGGCATTTATACCAGTGTGCACATCTATGACAACAGCATCCCCGTGGTCTATGAAAGCCATTATATACCCGGCGCAGAGCCTTTCTCAGAATACACCGCCCGGCTGGACGGTCGGCCGGCTCTCCGGCTGACCGGCGATCTTCCGCATCTGGACAGCGCCACGGCGTTATGCCCCGTTATGGCTTCCTTTGTGACCGCCGTTTACCCGAGGGAGCACACTGAAATCGCATGGTGTTCCGGTACCCGCAACGCCTATGACAATTTGATGGACGGCAGCGCCGACATAATCTTTGTCGCACGTCCGTCAAAGCAGCAACTGGCGGCGGCAGAGGCGGCGGGTGTGCAAATGCTCCTCACCCCGATTGGCAAAGAGGCCTTTGTGTTCTTTGTGAACGGCCGCAACCGGGTGAACGGCCTGGCTGTCCGTCAGATAAAAGATATTTATTCCGGCAGGGTGACTAATTGGCGGGAGGTGGGCGGTAAAGACTCCAAAATTCGTGCTTTCCAGCGCAATGAGGGGAGCGGCAGCCAGACTGTCTTTTTGAAAGTAATGGGCGATACGCCTGTTATGGCACCGCCGGAAAACGAGTATGTGGATGCCATGGCCGGCATGGTACGGGATGTGGCCGATTATAAAAATTACAGAAACGCCATAGGTTACTCTTTCCGCTACTATGTGAATGAGATGGTTGACAGCAGAGGCGTCAAAATCCTCTCCGTCGAAGGGATTTACCCAGACAGGGGCACTATTCGTTCCGGAACATATCCGTTTGCCGATGACTTCTACGCCGTAACCCTGGCGGGAAACGATAATCCGCAGGTGAAGGAGTTCATGGAGTGGATGATTGGGGCGCAGGGGCAGGAGTTGGTAGAAAAGACGGGGTATGTGGCTGTGAAGTAAGCAGGGTGAGGGATTAACATAAAAACCTTCCGTCATCCCTGACTCCGGGCGGGGATCCGGAATTAATGAGATTCATGACTCATTAAAAGCAGTGGGAATGACATATTTTTTCATTCTTTTACGGCAGCGGAACTCCGTGTTTTTTGCAGAACACCGCCAAACGGGGGTCCGTCTTGTCAACGCTGTCCGGCTTTGCCATATCGTAACTTTTATCTTCTATAAAGAAAGGGTTTTCCGAGATGTCCATCGGCAGGTCGTCGCCGTATTTCCATTTTGCGGCGTTGTGCAGCGCCATGACATAGGCCAGTGCCTCGTTCCGTTCTTTCTGCGAGCATTCTTCCACCATCATGGTGAGTTTGGGCGAGGTGTTGCTCATGCCGTACATGATAAAGCCGGTGGCCCATTCCGCGCGGATCTGTCCGTCGAACTCCACCAGGTCATACTTTGCGAATGATTTGCGGATCTGATCCACTATGTCAGAGGTAATCGCTTCTTTTGTCTCGTTCGATTTCGAGTTTGTGCGTATCTCTTTTGTGGCGAAGCGGCGCGGTATTTTGGCGAAGTAGTCCCTGAGGGATTTTATATCTAACTCGTCCAGCAGTTTTTCCACAAGAAATACGTTTTCAACGGCGTCGTCGCGGGTGATTCCGTCGTCGGGATCACTTGAGAACAGGTGCAGCGAAGCTTCAATCTGTATATCCTGATAACCAGCGGCTTTCACGAAGTTTTCCGTTGAATCATACCCTGCGGCACGCGCCATTTCCGCCATATGCGCCGTCATGGTTTCTTTCCAGAGGGAATGTCCCTTGCGATGGTACATGGTGGAGCCGCCTTTCCTTCCCACAAAAGCCCGCACCCCGCTTGTGAAGCGTGGATCGACAATGACAGTTGTTGCGGTTTTGTGGATGGTATCGGCGGCGGAGCGGGGGAGGTTCTTTTGTGACAGTGCCGCAAACAGCTCAGGCACGGCCACGGAGAGTTTATAATCCGCCAGTATATAGGCGATGTCGTCACCCAGATAGTGCCCTGTGCCGGAGAGTGCCAGCGCGTCCGCCCCTTCGGTGAGCGAACCCCTGTCCGCATCGAGGTCGAAAGAGTGTACCCGTAGCCCTTCGGAAAGAACCGCGCCCAGGCCGGGTACTTTGTCCAGCATCTCTTTGCGCGTGGGGTCGGCCAGGAGGTGGCCTTCGTTTACGTTGATGGTGTCGCCCAGGATTATGGTCTTGTCTTTGCCGAAAATCTCCAGAAAAAGGTCTTTATACTGCAGCCCCGTGCCGCCGAACAGATTTATAGCCACTTTGCGCGGGTGTGCTTTGAAATAAGCGCCGTAGCGGGCAATCATCTTGTCGTAATAAAGTTTTTTCCCTTCGGCTATTTTATCGTATATTTTGCCCGGCGCGACGTCCCGGCCGATGGTGCCTGCTGATAAGGCGTCATTCATCTGTTTCAATAGATAGGTATGGATACCCTGCTGACCTATGGCGAATTTCGCACCGTTGGTGGTTACTTCTACGTGTGAACGGGTGATCTGCACATGCCCCCGGGCTTTAAGCTGTGTCTGGTTATGGTAAACCTGCCCCGACGAGGCGACGCCGATGTCGTAAACGTCGATGCCCTGTCCGGTTAGCCCTTTACTGAATGCCTCCGCGAGCGTCTTTGATGTGGGGCCGTTGTCGTACCCTATCACCACTGCGTCGCCCGGATTTAGCTGCACAGTGCCGCCACTGCCGACGCGGAAGGGGAGGCTGCCCATGAGAACGCCAGCTATGCGCGTTCTTTCAGGAGTAAGCACAGCTTCATCGGAGAAAAAGGCGCCGACTTCGCCCACGTAGGCGCGGATGTCGTAAGCGGTGCCTTTGAAAAGTTTATCTTTTACTTCAAGTAACGATTTGCTGACAGTTTCTTTCATAAACAACCTCCGCTCTATTCCTCTTCATTGCCGCTTCCGAACCGCAATGCAGGATGAAGACAATGAGAATTTCCCTGTTATTATTATTCTGGATTCCGGGGCAAGCCCGGAATGACAGAGGTTTTTGTGTCTGTCCCGCTCCCTAAGGGATTAGGATTTAATTTTATACAGTGTGGTATCGTCAAAACCGGAGTATGACCTGTCAGGCTGGATGCCATGCGAAGATGTTTTTGGGTAGGCAACCACGGCATACTTATTGGTATGTGAGGAGTGACTACGAAAAAACAGCGCAGCAGTACGCCATCATTACGGATTACACTGATCCGGCCCCTTAATTACGGCATACCGGCTATATACGCAGTAACTAAAGCCACCCCATTGCCGGACTTCTCAAGGCTATAATCGTAGCCGCCCACAGTCCTCCCGGCAAAATGAACATTCTCCAGCAGTATATCGCCGCCTTTGTCAACGGGCTGCAGCTTATCGTTTACCGCCACCCCCATCGACGCGAACAGGTGCGGATTGTCGCCGAAAAGTGAGTAGTTCGACCATTCCTCCTGATTTTCCGGGGCATTGAGGTCGATTTTGAATATTGCTTCCCATGCTTTGCCCGGCGCGGCTATGCATCCTCCGCCGAAAAAGCCGCCGGTGGCGATAATATATTTGCCCGCCGAATATCGGCGTTCTTTATCCGGAGCGGAAGTATATATGGCAGTGCAGCGTTTTCCGTCCGTGTCCGCACGCACGACCTCCGCCAGCTCTATGATTTCCACCTTATATTTTTTCAGTTCATTTATCAGAAGCTGCCGCAGTCTCAGGCCGGGTACGGAAGGAGGCATGACAGGGGTTTCCACACATTTCACTCCCAGCTCGTCCTCAATGCGCCTTCTTGCGGCGGCGGCCGGCTTTGTGCCCAGCATGGCGGGCATCAGCACGGCGCTTCCCCGTGGTACGCACCGGCTGAATTCGCGGACGAACCACTCCAGCCCCTCCTGCCTGTCTATATAACGCGCCATGTCGAGGGCGCTCAGGTCCCTCCCGGTATCATAAGGGTTTACCATAAGGCAGGTTTCAAAGCGTTTGCCAAGAAACCGTTTATGATTTTTCAATCCGCGCACGAGCAGGTCAGGATAAAAATCTTTCAAACCCTTTACCCCAAGCACAATTATGCGATCCGCCTCTTTCAGTGCATCCGGGTTCATCCCTTCCGGCCTCAGATAGGTGGGTTTGACGGAGCCTATCGCCGTCGGCAGCCAACTGTTTAAACCCTCGTAAGAGCGGTATGGATAGCCGTTATCTTCGCACAGTTTCAGGAAAAAGGCGATCGATTCACGAAGTCTTACCTCTCCCGCCAGAGTATACGGATGATTTGCCGGGAGCTGTTTTATGGCCTCAAAGGGATTGTTTACAGGTTTTTTTTCTGCAGTGTAGCCGTAAAGGTCGACCATGCCCCCGCCAATGGTGAGGGAGCCCGCGCCTTTAGTGAGGACGGCCACGCCTTTGCCCTGCCTTGCGGACACAAGTGCGGCCATAAGCCCCGCAAACCCGCCTCCAGCAACGAGAATGTCATATTCATTCCTCATAATCCGTTCCGTCCACATTTAGCATAGTTCCGTAGATTCCCCGGTTCAGTTCCACTTCTTTTATCTGTATTCCCCAGAGCATGGGGCGTATTCCGTGCCAGCGTTCCTCCTCGAAATTTTTTAGGAGGAGGGGGGGCGGTGTTTCTTTCATTAAATCAGCCTCAGTTATGGCGCCGACGCCGCGGAAGCCGCAGAAGTTGCCCTGGCAGGTTCCCATGCCGATGCGGGTGCGCCTGCGTACATCCCCTATGTTGTGGGATGTGGGCTGAGAGGCTATTTCCTCGAACTCCGCCCGGGTGACGAGTTCGCACTCACACAGGAGCACCTTTTTGGTGTGGTCTTTATCTATACGGTCCACAATTTTGCTGAAATCCCCTCCCTGTCTGGAGACGGAAAGATCGATACCCAGAGGCGGGAAATATTTTTTGGCACCCGCGAGCGCCCCTTCCGGCACGGGTTCCACTAGAGGCTCTTCCGCGGTGCGGCACGGGGCGGTGTTGCCGAGCTTTTTCGCCACAAGGTTGCTCATTTTTTCAGCCATCAGACGGTAAGTGGTGAATTTGCCGCCTACTATGGTGGCAAATCCTTTCAACCCTTCCGTTTCGTGGTCTATGACCATGAAGTTCCTTGTGGCGGCACGCCCCTCAGCGGACGATCCTGCTCTGTACAGTGGACGCGTGCCGGCGAAACCGCGCAGCATGCGATACTGATCTATGTCGGGGAATAATTTTCTTCCTATATCAAGGAGGGCGAGGCATTCCTTCGTCTCCACCCGGTTGTCCGCGGGGTTATCCACATGCACGGAGGTTGTGCCCAATATGGTTATGGAGCCGTGGGGGACAAAGATATCGCCGTCCCCGGATTTATGAAGGCGGTTGACTATTCGGTCGGTGAACCTGTGATTGAAGGCCAATAACAGCCCCCTGTCCGGCATAACATTCACATCAGCCCCCGCCATTTTCGCCACCTTCCCCGTCCATGAGCCTGAGGCGTTGACGACGAAATCGCAGGCGATCTCTTCCTCTGTGCGTTTGATATTGTTTAGTACCGTGACTCCCGCTACGGCGCCGTTTTTAACGTGAATGCCGGTAACTTCGGTATATGTTTGCAGCTCGCCGCCATAGCGGTGCGCGGATTTAGCGTTTTGCCAGACCATGCGAAACCCGTCCACTGCGGAGTCCGGCACTATATATGCGGAACGGATATCGGGCGCAAGGTTCGGTTCCAGCTCAAGTGCTTCTTTCACGGAAAGCGGGGTTGTTAATATACCCGCGTTTGCGCAGGCGGCTAGCCATATGTTTTCATAATCTTCGCCGTCCTCCTGAGCGCGGATGAAAAGTCCCTCGGTGAATTCAATACTGTGCGGCGCTATTCTGCGGAGTATAGTGTTTTCGCTGATACATTCAGCGCCGGCGTCCGGATCGCCCACGGCGTAGCGCGCCCCACTGTGCAAAAGCCCGTGGAAACGGGAGCTTGCGCCGTTGGCAAGATCTTTCTGCTCCAGCAGGAGCGCCTTTATCCCCCGCATGGAGAGATCCCTCAGGACGCCAATCCCCGTGACCCCGCCGCCTATTATTATAACTGGGTAGTGGCGCATTCGAAATACCTCCAGAGGTGTTGCCATTATGGTAACTATAAGGCAAAGTGTATGGGTTTGCAACCATATCGTTGGCTTTTCTTTCCGTCATTGCTGCTTCCGAACCGGAATCCAAGCCCAGGTCTCATTAAATATCGGGTTTGTGTTTGTCTGTGAGAAAATGCTTGACATTTTATTAGATAGGCCTTATTTTCTTTATTGAACCAAAGCCGACTGTATGTATAGTTTCCTTAAAGGCATTTGGTTTCTGCAACAAATGCGGAGGCTGCAATGGAAAATAACGAACAGATATCTCCCAGCATGGAAGATTATCTTGAGCGTATCTATGTGGCGCAGCTTGAAAAAGGTGTGGTGCGCGTTAAAGATATCGCAAAGCTGATGAACGTGCGTATGCCCTCCGTGAATAATGCGATTGCCATGCTGAAAAAAAAGAATTTCGTTACGCAGGAGCCATACGGATACATCGAAATCACGGATGAGGGGAAGGAAGTGGCCACTAAAATACTGACCCGCCACAAACTCCTAACCAAGCTCTTCACCTCCATGGGCGTTTCCCCGGATGTGGCGGAGCACGACGCCTGTTGCGTAGAACATGTTATAAGCGAAGAGACCTTCGTTAAAATAAGGGAACATTACGAAAAAGAGCTTAAAAACTAAATAATACCCCAAAAGGGAGTTGAAAAGGGCATGGATGTGCCCTTTTTTACCGCAATAAAGGTTAGTCAAGAATAAGTTTAATAGATAGGTGTTATAGGAGGCAATTATGGATATCCATCTGAAAGAGATGAAGGCGGGCGAGACGGGCGAGATAACCGGATTTTATGAAGGCGATGCCAATTATCGCCGTAAGCTGCTCTCTCTCGGGCTCACCAAAGGTGCTAAGTTTCGTGTGGTCAGGGTCGCTCCACTGGGTGATCCCATGGAGATAGAGATTCGCGGTTTCCAGCTAAGCCTGCGCAAGGGTGAGGCCAATATTCTTAAAGTAAGGAGAGCTGTGTAATGGCGGAATTAACAGTCGGGGTGGTCGGCAATCCCAACAGCGGCAAAACCACCTTCTTTAACGCCCTGACCGGCAGCACTCAGCGTGTGGGCAACTGGCCCGGCGTCACTGTGGAAAAGAAAGAAGGTTACTTTGTTTCAGACGAAACCAAAGTAAAGGTGGTCGACCTGCCGGGCATTTACTCCCTCGACGCCACCAGCGAAGACGAGAGGATCGCCCTCGATTTTATCCTGAGCGGCAAGATGGATATGCTTGTCAATATTCTGGACGCCACAAACCTTGAAAGGAACCTCTATCTGACCCTCCAGCTTACTGAGATGAAAGTTCCGCTCATGGTCGTGGTGAATATGATCGATATCGCCACCGGCAGAAGCATAAAGATAGACCTGAATGAGCTTTCAAACCGTTTGGGTGTGCCCGTGTTCGGCGTGACATCCACAAACTCTTCAGAGGTCACAAGGCTTAAGCCTGAAATCAAAAAGAACGCCGAAAAGAAGCCGGTTTCCACTCTCAACATTCCGTATCCCCTCACCATTACCGAGTGGCTGGACGGGAATATGCAGGATTTCCCGGTCACCGCCAAGCGGATGAACGTTCCGGAGCGCTGGGTTGCCCTGCGGGTGCTGGAGCATACAGGTATTGTTATTGACAAGGCAAAGGGGAATAGGGAATTTTCTGAAAAAAAATATAATGATGTGATCCAATACCTTGGTCTGAGCGATTCTCCTGAGCTTCTGATAGCTGAGAGCCGTTATCAGACTGCACAGGCTGTAAACAAAGCTGTGAGTAAAGCCCCTGAGAAGCGTATTAACTTTTCCGACAGGGTAGACTCTGTGGTATTGAACCGCATTCTGGGGATACCGATATTTCTGATCATGATGTACCTTGTGTTCTGGGTGACGCTCTCCATAGGCGGCTCGTTTATCGACTTTTTTGATATATCGTTCGGCGCGATATTTGTGGACGGAATGGGAACTCTCCTGACCAATATAGGCCTGCCGTCGTGGCTCGTCACGATCCTTGCCTCCGGCGTGGGCGCGGGTATTCAGACCGTATCTACTTTTATACCGATTGTGTTTATGATGTTCCTGTGCCTGTCTATACTGGAGGATTCCGGCTATATGGCGCGGGCGGCCTTCGTTATGGACAGGTTTATGCGGACGATAGGCCTGCCGGGAAAAAGCTTTGTGCCGATGCTGGTGGGTTTCGGATGCTCCGTGCCCGCCGTTATGGCTTCCCGCACATTGGACAGCACCCGCGACCGCATATTGACGATATTTATGACACCATTTATGTCCTGCGGCGCCAGACTGCCTGTTTATGCCCTTTTCGGCGCGGCGTTTTTCGGCGCCGGCGCCGGAATGATGGTGTTCTCTATATACATAGTGGGCGGCCTCCTGGCCATTGCCACCGGCCTGCTTATGAAAAATACGCTTCTGAAGGGGGAGCCGAGCTACTTTATTATGGAGCTGCCGCCATACCACGCTCCACGCCCGCTGACCATCCTGCGCCAGGCGTGGAACAGGCTGAAAGCGTTCATAATCCGCGCCGGAAAAGTGATCATCATCATGGTTGCGCTTCTTGGCTTCCTGAACAGCATGGGGACAGACGGCTCCTTCGGTAACGAGGACGCTGAAAA
The DNA here is from genome assembly GCA_031556255.1 of Deferribacterales bacterium. Taxonomy (GTDB): domain Bacteria; phylum Chrysiogenota; class Deferribacteres; order Deferribacterales; family JAISNW01; genus JAIRQX01. The sequence goes on from JAVBTI010000002.1 coordinate 14,336, forward strand.
TTCAGTACTTTCAGCGATAGGAACCACCATCAATCCGATATTTGAGCCTATGGGCGTGGCCGAAGACAACTGGCCGGCCTCAGTGGCACTGTTCACCGGCCTGTTCGCCAAAGAGGCCGTAGTAGGTACGCTGAACAGCCTTTATTCCCAGCTCGACGTCCAGGAAACCGCTGAAGCGGAGGGTGGAGAAGATATTGAGGAAGAAGGTTTCAGCCTCGGCGCAAGTCTGTCCGAAGCATTCGCCACTATCCCTGAAAATCTCAGCGGCGTATTCGGCGGTCTTTTAGACCCGCTGGGCGTGGGCGTTGTGGGGGGGGACGAAGAATCCACCGCAGAGGAAGTGGGCGCGGATACCTCCATCTACGCCAGCATGAGGGCGCATTTTGACAAAGGCGCCATTCAGGTGTATGCATATCTGCTCTTTATACTTTTATACGTTCCGTGCATGGCAGCCATGGGCGCCGTGACACGTGAGATAGGACCGAAACTCGCAGCCATCCTGGCAGTATATCTGACGGTGCTGGCATGGATTGTATCCACACTGGTTTATCAGATCGGTGTCGGACATAACGCGCTCTGGATAGCCGTGGCGGTTGTTCTGATGATACTTATCGCTGTGGGGCTGCGAATGTTGGGTAAAACAAGAGTGATTGAAAGAAACCAAGGTACAGTATGAAATTTTTGACTATAGGTTTAACCGTTTTTGTGTTGGTGGCGATCGCCGCATGGTCGTTTATAAAAGCGTATAAGAAACCGTCGTGCTGCTGCACGGACGAAGAGAAAAAGGCCTACGGCTGTTGCGGTACGGCGAATAAAAGATAACAGTCTGAGGGCGGGGGCGAACCCCGCCCTTTAAGCACTTTTATATCTTAAAATCCGCCATATAAGCTTCGCCGTTTACGTACCACACCAGCCTTTTCATATTATGCCTGAGACTATAGTCCAGTATAATACAGGTCCGGCCCTCTATCACCCTTTCCTCCCAGCCGCCCATATCCCAGGTGGCCGGATTAAATCCCGCAAGCCAGCTTCTTATGTCGGCCAGGCTGTAGCCGTACTGAGGCAGAAGTGTCGGGTCTGCAACAGAAATCTTGTCACCTCTGAAATCAAGCGCAGTTATGGTGATATTATCCATGCTGAAGCCATCCCAGCTGTTTTTGATCGCCTCTATCCCCGCATCGTTAAAGTATGTGTAGGTATAAGTACCCATGTCGTACGCGGCCAGAGTCCAGCCGTCGGGAGCGGTCCGCGCGGAGTAAAATAAGTAAAAAACCGATCCGTCGTTCGCCGTGAACATATATTCGATATCATTGCCCTGTCCTGAGACCGTGTATGTGCCCGATTTGTCCGGAACAGGATCCATATTGAAGGGGGAATCACCCCTGTGTGCCCAAGGGTATGACCAGCGGAACGTCATTGTAGCAGGATCGAAATCTATATTACCCTGGTAGTGGCTGCCGGACAGTATTGAGTTGCCCGACAGGGTAACTCCCCCCATATCGCCCGTCATATCGGCATTGCCCTTATACAGATCGTCAATATTGGCTTTCAGGTAGGATATGTTGTCAGGAATTGCTGCCCTGCGCGCGGTAACCTCATAACGCACAGCTCCGTCAGGGAATTTTACACTGCCGCCAAAATTGGGATTGGCCGCAAAGATGCCGGAAACAGGCAGGGCGTTCACAGTGCTCATCACACGCGAATTGCGCCTTCCGCTCATAGTTAGCGAACTGTCACCGTTCACGGCCGCCGGGTAACTCTCGTAGCTGTCTGAGCCGTAAAGGCTCATCCGCACCTGGGTGGTACTGAACTCAAAAGTGCGCATTTTAAAGCCGCCGTCTTCATAAGCCAGCTCATGAAGAGTTTTCTGGGTGCTGAGAAAATTCAACGCGGTAAAGGTGCCGCTGTCCAGAGGCTGGTTCGTCAATTGCCACTGGTCTATGATATCCATCGCTGCAATATCGTTGAAAAAGACCTGAACATCCCGCTCCACGGTGTGGTAGGTTATCAGCCAGGTAGTTGCCGAATTCGTGAAAAAATAGAAAACCGAGCCATCCTCAGCGCTGAACGTATATCCGTCAGCGTTCACCGTATACGTTCCCTCTTTGTGGACGGCTCCCCCGCTGCTGAAGGGTATGTTATCATTGCTCTTATAGTCTTTGTAGTAAAAAGTATCATTGTCCGGATCCATGACTATTGCGCCGCAATCCCAGTTCGGATTACCGGGGTAGATCTGTGCACCGTTCAGCACATAGCCGCCGTTGTCGCAGGTGCCGTTAAACCAAAGATGATCGAGGGCCGGATTGCCCTGCATATTCGCTTTCAGATAGTTCAGGGAGTATGGGGTGACAGGGTCCTTTTTGTGATCGGTCACCACTTCGTATTTCACGGCCCCCTCCGAGAAATTTACAGTTTTGCTTCCGTGCTGCGCGCCGGACGTCAAGGAAGTCAGGGGGTATGCTGTCACTGTGAGTGTATGCTGGGTGCCTTTCCCGTTTCCATTATCCTTCACAAGGGAGCCGTTATCCCCCAGAGTGAAGACGCCGTCCATGGGCGCGGATGAATTTACTATCGGCAGGATGCCGGAGGTTTTCAGCGCCGACAGAACTTCGTAATTCTTCCTGTACCCGGACTGATTGATCTCAAAAGTTTCTATCTCATACATACTGCTGCTGGAGTAACTGAAGCCATATATGGTTTTCGCCGTGCTGAAAAATTCAGCCGCTGTAAAGGTGCCGTTATCGGCGGGCAACGGCCACTGATCGCGTATATCTTTCGCCGCAGTATCGTTAAAGAACATCATGGAACGGCTGTCTATAGGGTACTCCGCCAGCCAGCCCCTGCCGTCCGCTGTGAAAAAAAAGTAGAATACCGAGCCGTCCTCCGCGGTGAAGGTGTATTCCGCGTTAGTCCCCGTCCCCGTGACTGTATATGTGCCGCTTTTGGGCAACATAGGCTCAAGTATGAAGGGGTTGTATACTTCGTAAACGGCGGCCACGTTCGGGTTCCATGTGAATGTCTTTGACGCTTGTTCGAAGCTTATCCTGCCTCCACGGTTGTGGTTGGCGGTGATCGTGTTCCCGTTTATGAAAAAGTCGCTGTTGAGAGACTTCCCGTGGAAAAAACTCCAGTTTTCCGGGGAGGAGTTAACGGTCGATTTAATGTGGGCGATGGTATCGACGTTGGGGCTTGCGAGCATGGTTATCGTATATCCCTCCGCCCCTTCGGAGAAGCATACGCTGTGGCCGAAGTTCGGGTTTGACTGCAATGCGGTCAGCGGTGCCATTTTGACCGTGAAAAACCTTACTGTATCATGCTCGCCGGGCATCGCCAGGGAACCGTTATCCCCCGCGTATACATTCTGTATCCATGTGTTGTTGTCCAGCCGGGAGTCGTTATCCCATGTTATCTGCTCCCAGCTTTCGTTATCGTGGAAAAAGGGCAGTGTCATGCTGCGATGAAGGGCCGACAAACCGGCGGACCTGCCCCTGGCGTGGAACTTATCCATCTCAACGATTTGCATGCCCGCGCCGGAAAGGCCGTCTAACTCATAGCCCAGACTGTAGAAGGCCTTCCGTGTTCCGAAAAACTCTGCCGCAGTTACTGTGTCAGACACGACTCCCTGTTTTGTCCATTTGGCCTTGAGGGTGACGGAGGCGCTTATTCCCGACGACGGTGTGAATTCGTTTCCATAGCTATCGAACCAGCCTTTAAAGTCGTATCCGTTCCTGGTGACAACCGGAAGCGGGCCGAGACGCGCGCCCAGCTCGACTGAGTAGCTCTGCGGCCAAGGCGTGCCTCCCTGCGGGTCGAAGGATATCAGCAGCCTTGTTATTTGCGAGCCCCATACCTGGCGTATATCCTCCACCGCCTGCCTGTCCAGGAAGAACACGGTGCTCTTCACCCCCGGAGCCAGATAATATTGGAAGTACACCTTCCCGCCCATAAAATAGGCGTATACTATCCGGCGTCTTGACTGTACGCTCAGGACTTCCCTGCCGGAAACGCTGACGATGGAATATGTTGCTGTCTCCCTTGTAAGCACGCCACCTGTGTTTACTTCAAACTCCGCTCTGTTGTTTGGCTTAAGATACAGTCTGATACCGTCCTCCACATAGAGGCTGTCGCCTGCGGCTATAACTTCAGGCACAAAAGCGCTTACGGTGGTTTTGCCGTAAGTGGTACTTGTGCTCCACACATGCTCGTCAAGAAAATCAATATCGCTTGCGCTGACTGGAATGCCTTCCATTGCGAGAGTGTAGCCCTTGGCCCCGGCGCTGAAGGTGACAGGGGTGCGTTTCGCCTTGTCAAACATGGGGATTATACTGCTGTCGAAGTCCGCGTCATATTCGTCGCAGTAGTATACGCGCAGCTTGCACAGGATCTCCGCCACAGTGAAGGTTTTGCCTTCCAGCGGTTCGGCGACGGCCTTTTCTATTTTGCCGCCCATTCCGCCCTGGTTGTTAAAGCTGTAGGTGCCGTTGTCGTTTATTATGGGCGCGTTAAAGCTGTCGTCCTGGGTTTCGTTATCGGGGATGTTGAGCCCTTTGTAATTAACAGACGCCTTCAGGGCCATGTTCCGCACATACATGGAGTAGCCGTACAGGTCTATATCCGGATCGTCATAATAATCAGTGAGGTCCATCCTGTATTTCGGCGCGGTAAAGGTCGTCAGGAAATCCAGCGATTCCGTGCCACTGTTGTTGTTTAAAGTGTCCTCTGTTTTGGAAAGGCCGTTTTCTATGGATGTGGCGTCGCCAAGGCCTGCGGAGAACTCAGCGTCGCTGACAAAGTCGTCCGCCGTTTTGCCGGAATTATCGGCTATCTCCAGAATCATGTCATAAACTATGCCGTTAAGCATGGTCACCAGAGTGGATGAAAAGTTATAATCAGTACCCAACAAGTTTTTTACATGATCCAGCAGCCCCTGTGCTATGTTCGACACCATATTGTTGATCCGTGCGCCGTCGCCTGAATACGACGCTGCGGAATAAAGGTTACCCATCCCTGTGTCCGCCTGTACGGCTTTTTCTGCTGCTTCGAGGGTGTATGTGGGGTCAAGGTCCATACGGTTTTTCACGAGGGTGGTGAGGGCGGAAACTAATGTCCTGCCTGCCGGAGTCTCGTACACCAGCACAGGCGCGCCGGTAAGACTGGTGGGGCGGAGCGGCATAAAACTGCCGGAGCCGAGTGACATAAGACTACTCGTGCCGGTGAAAAATTCCGCCACTACCGGATAACCCGCCAGTTCCGGCAGTGTATAGTTGCCGTCCGCGCCCACGGCTGCCACTGTTTCTCCGGTGCAGCTTTTATCGCCGTTTGTGTCAAAGCAAACCCGGGCGCTAGAATATGCCAGGCCGGCGGGGATCACCACTTTACCGCTTACAGTCGGGGCGGGAGCAGGCGGTGCGGTGACGGTGATCGCTTTCGTATCGGTACTGGAGAGGTCGTTCGCATCGGTGACTGTCAGTTTGACTGTGTATGTGTTTGACGCAGGATAGGTGTAGCTTATGCTCTGGCTACCGCCGGTAGCTCCGCTCACGCCGAAATCCCACTGCCAGGAAGATATGCTGGAGCTGCCGCCCGTAGAGGTGCTGGTGAAGTTTATTTTAAGAGAGTTTGCGCTGTCCGCTATGTATGTGAACGAGGCCGTCGGCCCTATGGGGGCAACTGTCTGCCTCACCGTGATCGTTTTGGTTTTAGTTATGGTCACGCCGCCCACAACGGCACTCAATGTGACATCATAGCTGCCGTCTGCGGAGTAGGTATGGGATGCCGTGACTCCTTCCGCCGTTCCCTGGCCGCTACCGAAATTCCAACTGTAGGAGCTTGCGGTGCCCCCGGTCACCGAGGCGGTAAAATTTACAGTTAAACCGTTTGAATTATAGGCGAAATCCGCAGCAAGTGTTGTCGGATTGCCGCCGCCCCCGCCTCATCCGCAGCCAAGTACCGTTAGAAGTAAAGCAAAAGCCAGTACGGACAAATCTTTACGCATGAAACGCCTCTCTATATTAATTTACAACATGTAATGAGCATATCAGCAAAAAAAATAGATGACAAGGTAATGTTTCCGGTTAACACATTAAATATATAACCCTCTTTTCTTTTATACTGTTCTGCTGTACACTGCCCGTGATAAATTGATGAAACGAGGTTTTTGATATGTTGGATATCAAGCAGATTCTTTCCGACCCCGCCGCGGTGACCCGCAAAATGGCGCTGCGGGGCGCCGATGTGGACATCACTGAGCTTACCAATCTGGATGCCCGGCGCAGGGCCGTCATACAGGAAGTAGAGGAGCTGAAACGCATCCGCAACGAGATTTCCAAGCAGGTGGGCATGCTCAAAAAAGAGGGTAAAGACACTTCCGCCATACAGCAGCAGGTAAAAGAGCAGGGCAGCCGCATAGAAGCGCTCGACGCCGAGCTCAAAACCATAGATGATGCCTTATACCAGAAAATCCTTGTCCTGCCGAACCTTGTGGACGACAGTGTGCCCGAGGGGCAAGACGAGAATGACAATCCGGTCTATCGGGTGTGGGGAGAGCCAACGAAACTTTCTTTCGAGCCCAAGGCGCACTGGGACATAGGCGCGGAACTGGGTATGCTTGATTTCGAGCGGGGCACGAAGGTAGCCAAAGCCCGCTTTACCATGCTTACCGGTGCCGGAGCCCGGCTGGAGCGCGCCCTTATCAACTTTATGATGGATCTGCACGCATCCCGGGGATATACGGAGATTCTCCCGCCATATCTGATAAATCCCGCGGCCATGACCGGTACCGGGCAGCTCCCCAAATTCCAGGAAGAGGCTTTCTGGTGCGAGCGGGACGACCTTTATCTTACTCCCACAGCGGAGGTACCGGTGACGAACCTTTACGCAAACGAGATATTGAAAGAGGCTGACCTGCCGATAAAATATACGGCCTATTCCGCCTGTTTCCGCCGGGAGGCGGGGTCGTACGGCAAAGACGTGCGCGGGCTTATACGGCAGCATCAGTTCAACAAGGTGGAGCTGGTTAAGTTCACCACGCCGGAGCAGTCCATGTTCGAACTGGAAGAGATGCTTGCCGAGGCTGAAGAAGTGCTGAAACGCCTGAAAATCCCCTTCCGGGTGATCACCCTTTGTACCGGCGACATAGGCTTCGCTTCAACCAAAACCTATGATATAGAGGTGTGGCTCCCCGGGCAGAACACATACCGGGAAATCTCCAGTTGCAGTAACTGCAAAGATTTTCAGGCGCGCCGCGCCAATATACGCTACCGCACGAATGAGGGGAAAACCGCCTTCGCCCACACACTGAACGGTTCCGGCCTCGCTGTGGGGCGCACTCTGGTGGCCGTGCTTGAAAACTATCAGCAGGCGGACGGCTCCGTGCTCATTCCTGAAGTGCTTCGCTCTTACATGGGCGGCATGGAAAGGATCACAAAGCCTTAATCCATGTCTGAACTCATCGTCGCGGCGCAGCCCATAGACGGACAGTGGAGAAAGCTTGACCCGCGTGTGATTGAGGCTGTACAGCTTTGCGGCCTGCTGATCGCCGAGGAGCGTAAAAACGCCCTGCGCCTGCTAGCGGCCTGCGACAGTAAAGGCAAGCCGTTCGAACTTATCAACGAACACAGCACGGATGACGACCGGGCAAGAATTGTGGAAAAGATAAAAGGCGCATCCTGTTCGGTACTCGTATCTGATGCGGGTACTCCGTGTATCGCTGACCCGGACTACCGTCTGGTGGATGAATGCATCCGGGCGGGTGTGGAGATCCGCGCTGTACCTGGGGCTTCCAGCATTGCGGCCGCTCTGAGCGTATCCGGCTTTCCTGCCGACAAATTTATATTTCTCGGCTTTCCGCCCCGGGAGGGCGACACGCGCCGCCATTTTTTTGAAGACCTTGACAATACTGAAATAACAGCCGTTTTCCTGGAACGGCCATACGCGTTGAAACGCACACTGGAAGATATGACGCGAATCAAAAGAGAAATAAGTGTTTCCATAGATCTGGGGGGCGAGTCGGGTGCAAATCTGCGGGGTTCGCCGGCGTCGATATTAAAACGCACTGAAGGCGTTAAAGCCGCCTTTGCCGTAGTTGTGCCGCCTTCCCGAAAAAGCCGTTGACTAAAAGCAACTAATTGGTTTAATTTAACGGCATGAAAAAGATATTAATTTTATTACTCATTCTCTCACTTTCTCTTTTTGCCGCATGCAAAAAGACCCCAACATCGTCCGGCACGGCGGGGAAGACGCCCGCCGAGATTAGAGGCATAATCGGCGTCGCCAAAATCATCGCCCATCCGGCGCTTGACGCGGTAGAACGGGGTCTTCAGGATGAACTGGCGGCGGAAGGCTTCACAAACCTTGAATATGACGTCCAAAGCGCTAACGGTGAGCTTTCCACGGCGGCATCCATCGCCAACAAGTTTGCGTCGGAAAAAGTCCTTGTTGCGGTAGGGATAGCCACGCCAATCGCGGTATCTCTGGCCAACACCTTCAAAGACACGCCGGTGGTTTTCAGCGCCGTCACCGATCCCGCAGATGCGGGCCTTGTGCGCCCGAACGTGACCGGGGTTTCAGACGCGACACCTGTCAAAGCGCAGATTGAACTTGCCCTCAGACTCAAGCCCATTAAAACACTCGGGCATATATACAATGCCGGTGAAGCAAACTCTGTGGTTAACCTGCATATCCTGGAGAG
>JAVBTI010000180.1:0-8969 GCA_031556255.1 Deferribacterales bacterium
GGCTGGAAGGGCTTGCGGTATTTCGGGAAAAAATCCCGGATCTCATCATCCTGGATATCGGTCTGCCGGACGTCAGCGGGCAGCAGATATGCCGTCTAATACGCAGCGAAAGCTCCGTGCCTGTCGTTATTCTATCCGCCAGGGACAGTGTATCCGACAAAGTCATCTGCCTGGATTACGGCGCGGACGACTACCTCACCAAGCCTTTCGAAAATATGGAACTTCTGGCGCGCATCCACGCCATAGAAAGGCGCACGGAGAAAAACCGGGAACATCCGGAAGAACACACGGAAGAGCACATCTCTTTTCACCATATGAGGATTGATACATCAAAACGGCAGGTTGCGAGCGGAGACAATAAAATAGCGCTCACCCCAAAGGAATTCGAGCTTCTCCTCTATCTCAGCAAAAACGCCGGACAAATATTGCCCCGGGATAAGATAATTGAGGATCTCTGGGGAAACAACACCCTTTACCGCTGGTCGAGAAGCCTCGACGTACACATCCAAAATCTCCGCCAAAAAATTGAAACAAACCCCAGAAACCCCGAAATAATCAAGACCGTCTCCGGCGTGGGATACAAGGTTAAAGGCTAGGACATGAAACTGACCGTCAAAGTGGTGAGCCTCCTCACACTGATGATCATACTGATAATGATTCCTGCGGTCATCGTGATCTGGCAAAACCAGCGGAGTTCCATAATTGAACAGGCGCGTATCCGCGCGCTTACCATCTACCAGATGATAGTCGTCACCCGTCAGTGGGTGGCGGAAAACCGGGATCGCATCGAGCCCGTGCCGGCCCAGGCAACCAAGGAACTCTCACAATATGCCAACTACATGGCCGATTTCAAATTCCACATCACAAGCGACATACTGGTAAATGAAGAAAACGCCCCCGACGCCTTTGAAATCCGTGCCATAAAAGCACTTAAAATCGGCGAGAACGAATACGCCGAAATATATAACCTGCCAGGCATGGGTGATGTATACAGGTATGCCGCCCCACTTATGATCAATGAATCATGCATGCAGTGCCACGCCGTGCAGGGATACAGGGTCAGCGATTTCCGGGGGCTGATCTCGGTCATCATCCCGCTGGCCGACCTCGAGACATCGATAAAAAAAGGGAACTCAACATTGATCTTTACCGTGTTCGTGGGCCTCTCAGGGATTATCATCATTGTATGCCTCCTTTTATACAGGCTGGTGCTGTCCCCGCTGGGTATTCTCACCGATGCTGCCGGAAAGATCCGCCGTGGCAACTATGATGTAAAAACAGAAATAAAAACGGATGACGAAATACAGGAGCTGTCTGAGGCGTTCGACACCATGAGTGCACAGATAGCCGAAAATGAAGATACCCTGAAAGCCAAGCTGGATGAAGCTGTCAAAAAGTATATCGATCTAGTGGGTGAGCTGAAAGAGACCAATAAGCAACTGGGCAGTTTAAACCAGCTCAAAACAGACCTGCTGGACTCCATAGCGCACGAGATACGCACACCTCTTACGAAGATTATGTCGTACACGGAGCTTCTGAACGACCCGCGCCTGGCGAACGACTCAGCTTCACGGGCAAAATTCGGCGAAGCACTGAAACGGAACGTGGCCTCCATGACAAACATGTTCAATGATATCATCACCATGAGCAGACTGGAGCACGGCCAGCACCCCTATCACAGGATACCCGTGGCTCTGAAAGAGATGATAACCATGATTTTGGAGAACTATGAACGAGAGATCGCTGAAAAATATCTGACCGTTAATCTGGAACTGGAAGAGAACCTTATCATCTCTGTGGACGGCGAATCATTTGAGCACGCACTCACAAATATCATCTCCAACGCCGTCAAATACGCCAAAGAACATGGCAAAGTGATAATAAAAGCAGGGAAAAAAGAAAGCAATATTGTAATAAGCTGCCGCGACGAAGGGGTGGGGATACCGCCGGAAGATCTGGAACACGTTCTTAAACGCTTCCACAGGGGAAGCAACGTTAAACGCGAATACCCCGGAACAGGGCTGGGGCTGGCAATCGTAGCCAGAGTAATAAACGCCCACGAAGGGAAGATGGAGATTTTCTCCGAAGTGGGGAAGTATACCGAAGTGCGCCTTATACTGCCGGTAAATGACATGTAATGCAAAACCTCACAACCTCTCAATCCCCGCCTGATGCTCGCCGAAAAACGCCACAAAGTTCTCTTCCAGCTTCATGGCCAGATAATCAGGCATCACCTTCTTCACTTCCGCTACGTATTTAGCGGTATGAGGCAGATAAGCCGGTTCATTTTCCCTGCCCCTGTGCGGCGCCGGAGTGAGATAAGGACAGTCGGTCTCGACAAAAAGCCTGTCAAGCGGCAGCCGCGCCAGAGCTTCGTGCAGTTCGACGGCCTTTGGGTATGTCACATTCCCCGCGAATGAGAACATCACCTTTTTCCGCTTCATCCCCCAGTTTATAAGCATCGGATCGCCGTTGAAACAATGAAAAAGAATCGGGTGCTCCCGGCTGCCTATAATATGATCCAGTACTTCAACGGTTTCCGTGGACGCATCCCTGGTATGTACTATCAGTGGCAGCTTAGCTGCGAGCGCCATATCAGCCATCAACGAAAATACCTCTATCTGCTTATCTCTGGAAGAACGGTTCCTGTAGAAATCAAGCCCAACTTCCCCCACAGCGATAACCTTAGAGTGGGAAAGGAGCGTTTCAAACATACCCAGTTGCACAAACTCGAAGCTCTCCGCGTCGTGCGGGTGTACACCCGCCGTGGAGTAAACGCCTGAATACTCGGCGGCAAGCTCAAAAGCATGGGTGCTGTCTTCCAGATCAATTCCTATGGTGACGACTCGGCGGACGTTCTGATCCACAGCCTTTTTTAATACCTCCCCGGCACGAGCATTCAGCGGGCTCATGTGAACATGGGCATGGGTATCGGTAAGAAACATTGATTTCCTCTGAATTATTTAATCCCCGCTCCCGGCTCAGGTGCCGGAAGGACGCTAGTGTAAACCTCTTGCGGGAGCAATATTGGCGTCATTTAATTCTCGTCCCGGCCGGTATCCCGGCGGGCAGTATCAGCGCGTGATGCCGCTCTCCGTCGAAAGCGGCCACCACCATCCCGCGGGACTCAATTCCCATGAGTTTAGCCGGTTTAAGGTTTTCAATCACGGCGACCGTTTTCCCCCTGAGCTCTTCCGGTTTATAGCTTTTAGCAATGCCGGCAACTATTGTACGGACGCTTTTTCCGTCGTTCACTGTCAGTTTCAGCAGCTTATCCGACTTAGGCACATTAATTGCATCTTCTATGTATCCCGCAATGATATTAACCTTCTCAAAATCTTTGAACTCTATCTGTTCGCCGGCGGCCTGCTCTTTGGGAACATCAGCAGCCGATTTGGCAGGCTCCTGCATGGAGGCCATGATCTCTTTCTCGTCCAGCCGTGGGAAGAGGGCCGTAACCTCTCCCAGCTTCACACCGGATCTGAGTGCTCCGGCTATGCCCAACTCCGATGCGTCTTTGAGCTGCGCCGCCCTTTCCACGCCGAGCTGTTTGCGCAGTTTAAGTGCGGTTTCCGGCATAAACGGTGTGATAAAGCCGGAAAGTGCAAGCAAACCATCTGCCACTGTGTAAAGTACCGTGCCAAGGCGCTCTTTCTGCGCAGGATCTTTCGCCAGCGACCAGGGCTGCATCTCATCAATATATTTATTCAGCGCCCCCACAAGTTCCCATACCGTGAGCAGCACCTTATTCAGCGACATCTCGTCGAAATACTGCACGTACTGTCTCGCCGTCTCCGCGATAAGGGCTTGTATACTCCCGTCCTCTTCGTTATATAAAGCGGGGGCGGGGATAATGCCGTCGAAATACCTTCCCACCATGCCGAGTGACCTTGTGACAAGGTTGCCGAAATCGTTCGCCAGGTCACTGTTTATTCTGTGGATCAGCGCTTTATATGAAAAATCGCCATCCAGACCGAAAGTCACCTCCCTCAAAAGGAAGTAACGCACAGGTTCAACGCCGAACTTGTCGGTGAGATGAAACGGATCCACCACATTACCAAGTGTTTTGGACATCTTCTGCCCTTCTACCGTCCACCAGCCGTGAGCAAAGACCGATTTAGGCAACTCCAGCCCAAGTGCCATAAGCATCGTCGGCCAGTACACCGAATGGAAACGCAGTATATCCTTCCCCACGAGGTGGAAGTTCGCAGGCCAGTATTTTTTGAACAGCGTGTCGTCTTCACGGGAGTAGCCGAGAGCGGAAATATAGTTCACAAGGGCGTCCACCCAGACATATATCACATGTTTAGGGTCTTTTTTAACGGGAATTCCCCATGCAAAGTTGACCCGGCTGACAGACAGATCCCGCAGCCCCTCTTTAATAAATGATACCACTTCGTTGCGGCGGGACTCTGGCCTTATAAAGTTCGGATTTTTCTCTATATGCTCCAAAAGCCTGTCCTGGTATTTCGACATACGAAAAAAGTACGTGGGTTCTTTCATCCGCGAAGTAGGTCGGCCACAGTCGGGGCAGAGATGGCCGTCACTCAGCTGGGACTCAGTCCAGAACGCCTCGCAGGGAGTACAATACCAGCCCTCATACTCTCCCGGATAGATATCGTCCTGCTTCTGAAGCTGTTCGAAAACGTTCTGGACGGTCACCATATGACGCTCGTCGGTGGTGCGGATGAAATCGTTGTTTTGTACGCCCAGCTTTTCCCATAATTTATGGTATCTGCCGACGACCTGATCCGCCAGCTCTTTTGGTTTCAGCCCCTTTTTGGCCGCCGCCTGCTCAATCTTCTGCCCGTGTTCATCCGTCCCGGTAAGGAAATAGGTATCCTCTCCGCACATACGTTTGAAACGCGCCACAGTGTCGGCGGCAATCGTTGTATACATATGCCCGATATGCGGAACGTCGTTTACATAATAAATAGGTGTGGTGATATAAAAATGCCTGCTCACAGTTCCCCCTCGGCTTTATCCTCAACTATTATTTCGCCTATCACTTCGATACCTGTATCAGTCTGTGCAAGCTCTTTGCCGCACACGCCGCCCCCGCAGCCTTTCTCGTATACCAGGCAGCACATAAGCCTGCCGCAGATGCCGGAAATTTTGCTCGGGTTCATACTTATGTTTTGCCCCTTGGCGCTTTTTATGGAAATATTGTCAAACTTGCGCAGGAAGCTGGCACAGCAGAGCTCCCGCCCGCAGATGCCGAACCCGCCCAGTATTTTAGTGGCATCGCGGACACCTATCTGCCGCATTTCAATGCGGGTGCGGTATACGCGGGCCAGATCTTTCACTAGCTGACGGAAATCCACCCTGTTATCAGCGGTATAGTAGAAGGTGAGCTTCCCCCTGTCGAGGGAGTATTCCGCCAGAAGCAGTTTCATCTGAAGCCCGTGTTTTTCCACAAACTCAGAACAAACTTTGAAAGCACTCATCTCTTCCAGTTTATTGGCTTTAACGGCATCCAAGTCTTTCTCCGTGGCCACCCGTAGGACTTTTTTCATTTCCTGCCTGTCATCAACGTTTATCACGCGCTCGGCAACGGAAACTGTGGCAAGGTCCTCCCCCTTTTCCGCCTCTATCACCACCAGATCGCCCGGCTTTTCACCGAAGCCTCCGGACAGGAAATCGTATACTTTTCCCGCCCTTTTAAATTTTACGCCAGTAGCACGAACCTGTTTCATCTATAGATCACTCCGAATCTTTATTATATACAGCAATAAACTCATAAATATACACGATTTTTTATGAGATCGCCACTCTTTTTGAAACTCACCGGAAACCTTAACATTTAAAACTGGACTTTATTTTTTCTCAAAAACTGGACTTTACATATGAAGATCTCTTTGAAATAATCAAATAACCGGAGGAGTATATGAGCAAAAAAGGAACTGGTTTCAACCTGTCAAGGCGCCGGTTTTTAGCGGCGTCATCAACTGCCATGGGGCTGGCGGCGTTCAGTGAAACGTCAGTTGCCATAGCGCAACAAACTCCGACAAAGCCCTATGGACCCTGGCGCATCGATGCGGACAAAGTCGTGCGGTCATGCTGTAATCCTAACTGTGCCGGAGCATGCGGCATCAACGCCTTTGTAAAAGACAACCGGATACTGTATGTCGAACCGGCGAGATTCGAAGACCCCCGGTACGATCGTATATGCGTAAAAGGGATCGCCTACGCCATGCAAAAAACCTACCATCCCGACCGGATCAAATACCCCATGAAAATCGCCTCCGGTTCGAAGCGGGGAGAAGGCAAATATGTGCGCATATCCTGGGAACAGGCGGTAGATGAAATATCAGCCAAGCTGCTGGACATCAAAAAACGCCACGGCACGAAATCGTGCGCATGGATGACCATGACCGGAAACCTCGATCTGATCGCCAACAACTGCACGGCCCGTTTTGCCGACGCATTCGAGGGGACGAACCTCACCTCTGCGGGAATAATGGCAGACCTGGCAGCCAACATGGGTTTCCTGCAAACCACGGGGAGCTTTCCGTCCCACTCCCAGGAAACAAACAGCCTTGAGGAAATGCAGTATTCCAAACTCGTCATCTGCTTCGGCCTCAACTACGCCGAAACGGAACCGAATGCGTTCCGATTTTTCCTTGACGCGCAGGACGCAGGCGTCCGCTTTGTACATATCGACCCGAGATTTTCCACATCAGCGTCCAAATCCGACCTCTATATCCAAATCCGTCCCGGCACCGACGCGGCGATGATCTACGGAATGATCCAACATATCATAGCTAGCCGCAAACACAATGCCGAGTACCTCCGGAAGTATACATCCGGCGCCTATCTGATCGACGACGCCACCAAGCTTTACGTCAGGGACAAAGCCGGCAATTTCATAGTGTACGATGGCAAAAACCCGCAGCCGGTAAAAAAAGAGCAGGGGGCGGAAGTGCCCGGCGGCGCCCTCCTGTCCACAGGCTCAATCACAGTAAGCGTCGACGGAAAACAGATAAAATGCTGCACCGCCTATGACAAATTTGTGGAGCATATCAACGCTAACTATACTCCAGCAAAGGCGTCCGCCATATGCGAAGTGCCGGAAAGTGTGATAAAGGATCTTGCCATCGAGTACGCCACCACCGATCCGGCGATAATCCGTATGACACAAGGGATACAGCGTTACTACAGCGGCCACCTGTCATACAGGGCGGCGCTGGTGCTGGGCGCAATATGCGGGAACATAGGCAAACGCTATGCCGGGGTATCGTGGGCAAGCGGCGCGCTCTTCCGCATGATATTCGGCATGCCGCCGGAGTGGCTCTACCCCGTAAAATGGCAGGATCCGGACACGGCTAAAATGTCGAGCTGGGCTGAAGCATCCTCCACGGAGGAAAAGGGCGCACGCAACGTAAACGGCACGGAAATACTTAATATACTCGAAACCGGAAAGCCTTATCCGCTGAAAGCCGTATGGTTTGCCGGATATGGCTTCGGTACACAGGTGCCCCGCAGGAAAAAACTGCTGGAACTGATGCAGAAGCTGGAGCTTGTGGTGGTAAGCGAAAATATAATGAGTCCCGGCGCTAAGCACGCGGATTATATATTGCCGGTGACCACATTTTACGAAATGGAATCGGATATAAGTTGCATGGTGCTCTCATACCACGTCCAGCGGCACTCGCAGGCGGTGACACCGCTCTACGAAGCCAAAGACGACATCGAGATATACTCTATGTTCGCCCGCAAAATGAATCTGCCGGGAAACTGGAGTATGACCGCCACCCAGCATGTGGACTTCCTGCTGAACGCCTACAAAACCACAAAAGGGCCGTTCAAGTTCGACTGCTTCGTGAATATGGACATAGCTGAACTCAACCGCGACGGCTACACCCTCGCAGGGATGCCGAAAAGTTTCGTGCCGTTTGAAGATCAGAAGTTTGACACCAACACGGGAAAATTTGAAATGTATTCCGAGATGATGGTCCCGTACGACGAGGCAATACCAACCTACAAAGAGCCGTTGGAAAGCAAAAAGAACAAACTCGCATCAAAGTACCCGCTGGTCTTCATGAACGTGCACTCAAAATATACCGCACATTCCCAGCACAGGGTGCTGCCGTGGATAAAAGAACTCGATCCCGAACCGCTTCTGGAAGTTAACCCGGCGGATGCCTCCGCGAGAGGGTTGAAAGATGGCGACAAAGTGGACGTGTTCAACGACAGAGGGCGTTTCACAGTCAAAATAATGCTGAGCGAGGGGATCAAAGCCGGGGTGGTTAATATGCCTGAGGGCTGGTGGCCCGACCATTTCGACAACAAGTCACACTACGCAGACCTGTTGCATATGACGCTGAACCCGGCGCAGAACGCCATGCTGGACACCAACTACGCGCCGTACGACAACCTTGTGCAGATAGCCAGGGCAAAATAGGGGGTGGGCAATGATAACTGAACAATACGGATTAATAATAGACGTGAGAAGATGCATCGGGTGCAGAACCTGCATGCTCGCCTGCAAAATGATAAACCGCCTGCCTGACGGGGTATTCCGCATCAAAGTATATAACCCGGACGGCAAGATCAGCGGCGACCGCGCCAAACGCAGCGGGAATAAATACGAACTCTCGTGGCAGCCCGTGACCTGTATGCACTGCGCGAAGCCGGCCTGTCTGGAAGTATGCCCCGTGCAAGCGATTTCGAAAGATGCGAACGGTATTGTGTCGATAGACGACAATCTGTGCATAGGGTGCGGTTCCTGCACGGACACCTGCCCCTACGGCATACCCACACAGATGAAGCAATTTGAAAAGGCCGATAAATGCGACCTGTGCAAAGGGCGGGTGGACTCGGGCAAACAGCCGATGTGCGCTCAGTGCTGCCCGGGAAGAGCGATAAAGTTCGGCGTGGTGAGCGACAAAGAAGGGGAACTCAGCGTTATAATGAAAAAAGGCGTAAAACAAATGAAGCCTGAGGCGGGCACAAACCCGTCGGTGTAT
>JAVBTI010000129.1:0-24750 GCA_031556255.1 Deferribacterales bacterium
TTCTTCCGCGATTTTGACTCTTGGTTTTTTGGTTTGCGCCAATATTTTTTCAATCTTAAGAATCACTAAGATGCTGATAATTACCAGAAGCAGAACCAGAAAGACTATAGAAAACCCGGAAACAGCAAAGACTATGGCGTCGAGGACGTTGTTGATTTCAACTTTGCTACTCATAGAGGTATCAATCCGTGTTTTTTTGCCGGACGCAGTTCCCGCTTGCTGGCGAGGAGTTCCAGCGCCGCCGCTATATACGACCTTGTCTCGGCCGGGATTATGATATTATGTATGTATCCGCGGCTGGCCGCCATGTAGGGCGTGGAAAAGCGCTCTTTATACTCCGCCACACGTTTTATATATTCCGCCCTTGGGTCTTCCGCGTTTTTTATCTCTTTGGCATACAGCAGGTTGACAGCCCCTTCCGCGCCCATAACGGCTATCTCCGCCGACGGCCATGCCGCCACGCGGTCGGCGCCCATTTCGCGGGAGCACATGGCCAGATACGCGCCGCCGTAAGCTTTGCGTACTATAATGGTTATTTTGGGCACCGTGGCCGCGGCATAGGCGAACAGCATCTTTGCCCCATGCCTGATTATTCCGCTGTGCTCCTGCTCCACGCCGGGCAGGAAGCCGGGCACGTCCACCAGAGTGATAAGCGGGATGTTGAAGGCGTTGCAGAATCTGATAAAGCCGGATGATTTGTCGGAGGAATCTATATCCAGCACCCCCGCCTTGTGTATGGGCTGGTTTGCCACGAATCCGACGGAGCGGCCGTTTATACGCCCCAACCCCACAACTATATTGGGGGCAAACCTGGCGCGCACCTCCATAAAATCGCCGTTGTCCACGATCCTGTTGATCAGCAGTCTCATATCGTAAGGCTGGCGGGGGTTATCGGGGATGATCGAGTTGAGAGACTCATCCGGCCCCAGTGATGTTTTTCTGTTTTCGTATATGATCGGCGCTTCTTCGGAATTGTTGGACGGCAGGAAGGAGAGCAGCTTGCGGGCGATTTGCATGGCGTGGGGCCCGTTATCCGCCACAAAATGGACAACTCCGGATTGCACGGCCTGGCTTTCACATCCGCCGAGATCTTCCGCTGTCACTTCTTCGCCTGTGACTTCCTTGATTATCTTGGGGCCGGTGATGTACATCTGGCCCTGGCCTTTAACCTGTATGATAAAGTCCGTCAGTGCCGGGGAATATGCCGCGCCGCCCGCGCAGGGGCCGGCTATTATGGTAATTTGCGGGACGACGCCGCTCATAAGGACGTTCTTGTAAAATATGCGGCCGTACCCTGAAAGAGAGTCAACCCCTTCCTGAATGCGCGCGCCTCCGGAATCGTTGATGAACACGAAAGGCACGCCTGATTTGATGGCGCCGTCCATTGCTTCGCATACTTTACGGGCGCCGGCCTCGCCCACGGTTCCCGCCATTGTTGTGAAATCCTGGCTTCCCAGATATACGGGGCGGCCGTTTATCAGGGCAGAGCCTGTGATAACGCCTTCCGCCGGTATCTCTTTATCCTGCATGCCGAAATCCGTGCTTCTGTGGCGTGCGAAGAGATTCAGCTCCTGAAAGGTGCCTTCGTCGCAGAGAAGCGCGATGCGCTCACGTGCCGTGTATCTGCCTTCGGCGTGCAGTTTTGCTGTTTTTTCCGCACCGCCGCCCTGATATATTTTGGCTCTGCGCTCCCGAAGATCTTGGATTAGCTGTTTCATGAACATAAAGCCCCCCCAGGTTTCTGCTGTTAACGGCCCGGCAAATAACATATTAGTTTAATAGATCTGTTTTGGCAACAGTTATCGGGTGGCGTATTTTTGTTGTGGTTTTGATGTCAGCGGTGGGATGCGGGGAGGCGGATTCCGTCACCCCGGGCTAGCCCCGGGGTCCGGAATGTAAATATGGAAAATTCTTATTGGATTATTCTGCCGGTGACTCTTTCCAGGCGCTTCAGCAGCGTTTTTTTATACGCGTCCATATCCGTGATGGGTTCACGCGCCACGCCGGTGTCCATGGCCGCCTGGGCAACCGCCGAAGATACCCATGTCAGCACCCTTGAATCGAACGGTTTGGGAATGATATATTCTTTGCCGAATTTCAGGTCGGCGCCGTCGTAGATATCTTTTATTTCCTGCGGAACCGGTTCTTTGGCAAGCTTTGCCAGGGCGAGGGAGGCCGCCATCTTCATTTCATTGTTGATGGTTGTGGCTTTGACGTCAAGCGCTCCTCTGAATATGAAAGGGAAGCAGAGGACGTTGTTGGCCTGGTTCGGGTAATCGCTTCTGCCGGTGGCCACTATGGCGTCGCTGCGTATGAGCGCGACTTCTTCCGGGGTAATTTCAGGGTCGGGGTTGGCCATTGCCATGATTATCGGTTTATCCGCCATGCTGCGGATCATGCCCGCGGTGAACGCGCCTCTGGTGGAGAGCCCGAGCAGCACGTCCGCGCCTTTTACCGCTTCCTCGAGGGTGCGGAAGGGGACGTCCCGCGCCATTTCATTTTTATATTCGTTCATGCCGTCGGTGCGGCCCTTATACAGGACTCCTTTGGTGTCGCACACGATCATGTGTTCTTTTCTGATGCCGAGGCGTATAAGGTGCTTGCCGATGGATATGCCCGATGCGCCCGCGCCGTTGATAACCACGCGCAGGTTTTCCATCTTTTTCCCAACTATTTCGGAGGCGGAGAGAACCGCCGCACCGGCGATTATGGCCGTGCCGTGCTGGTCGTCATGGAAAACCGGTATGGACATGTCCTGCAGGGCGTTTTCTATCACAAAACATTCGGGCGCCTTGATATCTTCAAGGTTTATTCCGCCGAAAGTAGGTTCCAGCATGCGGCAGGCGGCGATCACGTCTTCCGCCCCGGGCGCGTTAAGCTCTATATCGAACACGTCTATATCGGCAAATCTTTTGAAAAGGACGCCTTTGCCTTCCATAACTGGCTTGCTGGCCAGGGCGCCGATATTACCGAGGCCCAGAACCGCCGTGCCGTTTGATACCACTGCCACAAGATTCCCGCGCGACGTATATTTATTAACGCTGGCAGGGTCTTCCGCTATAGCGGTGCATGCGTGGGCCACTCCGGGAGAGTACGCCAGTGACAGATCCCGCTGCGTTTTGCAGTCTTTTGTCGGTACCACCTCTATTTTCCCGGGACGGCCGCTGCTGTGGTACTCAAGCGCGTCCTCTTTTGTAACCTTTTTCTGTGCCATATTTTTGTACTCCCATTCAACGCATCGACTAAAAATAAAAATATTGCGTGAATACTAATATTACAACAACGTTTTCAAGAGCGCAAGAAAAAAGAAGCGGGGCATTTCCATTGTCCTTGATGTTATCTTTAATTACGGTTAATATATGTGCATGTATACACCGGTTATCATTTTTATAACAGGGATTATTATCGGCGCGGGGACAGTCTTCCTGATAATGCGTATCAGGCTGAAAGATGAAACGGAACGGATGAAAGGCCACCTGTCGGCGCTTTCCCTCGACGTGCTGGAAAAGGTATCCGCCCAGTTGAACCGGCAGAACCGCGAGACCCTGACGCAGGAGCGCGAATTTTCGGCCCGTGAGCTGCAAAATGTCACGCAGATGATGGAAAAAATGTCCGTTATCGTGCGGGAGCTTGAAAAGGACAGGGTTTCAAAGTTCGGCGAGCTTTCCGCCGCCCTCGGCGCCACCCACAGGGATCACGAAGCGCTGGCAAAGCTGACCCGCGAGCTGCATTCCGTGATATATCAGAAACAGAGCCGCGGCCAGTGGGGGGAACGCATGGCGGAGGATATCCTTCGCCTCGCCGGCTTCCAGGAAGGAGTCAACTATTATCGCCAGCAGTCACTGGCATCCAGCGGAAACAGGCCGGATTTCACCTTCATCCTCCCGAAAGGGCTGATACTCAATATGGATGTTAAATTCCCGCTGGAAAACTACTCCCGTTACGTCAACGCCCCCGACAATGAGAAACAGTACCACATGACGCTCTTCCTGAGCGACGTAAAGAAGCATATACGCGAGATATCCAAGCGGGAGTACGCCGCCGCGGCCGAGGGAACTGTGGACTACGTGGTGATCTTCATCCCAAGCGACCTTATCTATTCCGCTATTTTTCAGGAACAGCCGGAAATACTGGACGACGCGCTGCGGCTGAAAGTGATACTCTGTTCCCCTTCGACGCTGTACGCCGTGCTGGGGGTGATAAGGCAGGCGGTGGATAACTACGCGCTGGAGCAGTCCACCGGCGAGATGCTGAAAATGATGGAGATCTTCCTCCACGAGTGGCAGAATTTCGGGGAAAAGATGGAACTTCTCGGCAAACGGCTGGATGCCGCGCAGAAAGAGTACACGGAGCTTGCCGGAACGCGGGCGCAGAAGCTGGAAAAGCCGCTGAGGGAGTTCCGGGCCTTACTGCATAAAAAAGATTAGGAATTAACTTATACACTTATGGAACAAATACGGTTGCCTTCGGCACGATGGGTCCCGGCCGCCTATAGATGCCGGGATGACGTATACCGTTTCCGTCATCCCCGCCATTACGGGTGGGCGGGGATCCACGGTGCGCGCAGCGTATCCTGATTTATAAAGGAATATAGATGGAATTATTAAGCCCTGCGGGGAATATGGAAAAACTTGAGGCCGCCGTCGCATATGGTGCCGACGCGGTCTATTTCGGGGGTGAGGCCTTCGGGCTGCGTGCCTATGCGGGCAATTTCACCCTCGAAGAGATCGGCCGTGCCATGAAATATTTGCACGACAGGGGCAAAAAAGGCTACCTCACCGTAAACGCTTACGCCAGAGACCATGAACTGTCCGCACTGGAGGAATACCTCAGAAAAACGGCGGCGCTGGGGGTGGATGCATTTATTATCGGCGATCCCGGCGTGTTCCGGCTTGCGGTAAAAGCCGCACCCCGTGTGGAAAGGCATATCAGCACCCAGGCGAACACCACAAACTCATCCGCCATTCAGTTTTGGGCGGAGCAGGGGGCGAAAAGAGCCATTCTGGCGCGGGAGCTTCCAAAAGAAGAGCTGGCGGAGATCGCCCGCGGCCCCGCCTGCGAGATAGAAGTTTTTGTCCACGGGGCGGTGTGTATATCGTACTCCGGCCGCTGTCTGATCAGCGCCTACATGGCCGGCAGGGACGCCAACCGGGGCGAGTGTACCCAGCCCTGCCGCTGGAGCTACAAATCGGCTGTTATACAGGAAGAGACGCGCCCCATGCAGGATATGGAGATCGCGGAGGACGAAACCGGCACTTATCTGTACAACGCCAAGGACATCTGCCTTATAAACCGTGTCGGTGAACTGGCGAAGATGGGGGTATCCAGCCTCAAGATAGAGGGACGTATGAAAAGTGTAATGTATGCGGCCGTTGTGACCGGCGTATACCGCCGTGCCATAGATCTTGCGCTGAAAAACCCGGATGCGTATACCGCCGACCCGCATTGGCAGACATTTTTGGACAGCGTCAGCAACCGGCACTACACGGAAGGCTTTTATTCAAAGGTGCCGGACAGGGAGGCCATGAATTATGAAACCTCCGCGTATGTGCGCAACGCGGATTTCCTCGGGGTGGTGCGGAAAAGCGGCGGGGGCTGGCTGGAGGCGGACTGCCGGGGCAAGTTTACCCCCGGGGAGACGCTGACTATCCTGACACCGTCGCTGGAAGAGATTGCCCTTGCCGTATCAGAGATACGCGACGTTAAAGATACGCCGCTGGAGTTCAGCCGTTCCAGCGAGACGGTGAAAATACGCACGGACAAAGAGATCCCGGCGTGGTCGCTCCTCAGGAGGCACCTGTGACACGGGAAGAACGGATAAAATGGCTGACTGAAACGATCCTTTACCATAACCGCAGATATTATATCGACGACAGCCCGGAGATCAGCGACGTCGAATATGACGCCCTTTACAGGGAGCTGGAAGAGCTTGAACGGGAGCACCCGGAGCTGGCGCTGCCCGGTTCCCCGGTGAAAATCGTGGGCGTCGTGTCGACAAAAGGCGGCGTGCGGCACGCCATCCCCATGCTGTCGCTGGAAAACAGCTACAACAAGGCGGATGTGGAGAAATTCATCACCAAAATGCTGTCCGAATCGCATGAGCGGGTTACATTCACCGTTGAACCCAAAATGGACGGCGCGGCGGTGAGTATCACATACGAAAACGGCAGCCTGGCGCTTGCCGCCACGCGGGGTGACGGCGTGACGGGCGAAGATATCACCGCCAATACCCGCACGATAAACAGCCTGCCAAAAACCATTGATTACAAAGACACTTTGATAATACGCGGGGAAGTTTTCATGCCCAAGGCGGAATTTCAGCGGCTGAACAGGCAGCGCGGCGAAGAGGGGCTGCCCCTGTTCGCAAACCCACGCAACGCGGCGGCCGGGTCCCTGAAACTGCTGGATTCAGCCGTTGCCGCTGAACGGGCGCTCGACATACGTGTTTACGCCGTGGACAGCGACACCGGAAAGGTTACACAGGCGGACGATATGGAGTTCTGCAAAAATCTCGGCCTGCCGGTGAACGAGCTCAACGCACTGCGGGAAGATTTGAGCGGCGTCTACGAGTCGCTCGACAGGATAGAGGGCCTCCGCTTCGCTCTCCCGTATGAAATAGACGGGGCGGTGATCAAGGTAAACGAATATTCAGTGCGCAATGAGGCTGGATCCACGGGGAAATTCCCCAGATGGGCGATAGCTTTTAAATACCCGGCTATGCAGGTCACTACCACACTGAAAAACGTGCATTTCCAGGTGGGACGCACTGGCGCCGTCACGCCTGTGGCGGAGCTTGAACCGGTGCTCCTTTCCGGCTCCACGGTGTCAAGGGCCACGCTGCACAATGAAGATGAGATTGCCCGCTTGGGTGTGATGACAGGGGACACGGTTTTTATCGAAAAGGGCGGGGAGATTATCCCCAAAGTGGTGTCGGTGGTTCGGGATAAACGTCCGGCGGATGCCCGTCCGATTGTGTTCCCGGAAAAGTGCCCGGAGTGCGAAACCATGTTGATAAAGCCTGAAGGTGAGGTGCGCCGGCGCTGCCCCAACAGGCGCTGCCCCGCCCGGGTGAAGGCCGCCATCCTTCATTTCGTTTCCCGGAACGCTATGGATATGGAAGGGTTCGGGGATGTCCTCGTGAACGCCCTTGTGGACGAGGGGCGGCTTAAAACTCCGGCGGATATCTACACGTTGAAGCAGGAAGAGCTTGAAACCCGCGAACGTATGGGCAAAAAATCGTCTGAAAAATTAATTGCCGCCATAGAGAAGAGTAAAGAGCAACCCTTCTCCCGTGTGCTTTTCGCAATGGGGCTTCCGCAGGTGGGAGTGAGCATGGCGAAGGTGCTGGCCTCCGGTTTCGGCAGTATGGAAGCTCTTATGGGCGCGGATATGGAGAAGCTTACAAATATTCCCGACGTAGGGGAGAAAACGGCCGGATTCATATTGGACGCCTTTAAAGACGGTGATTTTCAGGAGCTGTTGTCCAAACTGAAGGCGTCGGGCTTGAAATTTGAGGGTGGTGTTCCGGAAGTATCCATGGATTCGCCTATCTCCGGCAAAAGCTTTCTGATAACCGGCACCCTGTCCAGATCCCGCAAGGACGTGGAAGACCAGATCATGTCGCTGGGCGGCAGGGTGGCGAGCGGCGTTTCAAAAACACTGGATTATCTGATAGTGGGCGACAAGCCCGGCAGCAAGCTCGACAAAGCACACAAGCTGGGGGTCAAAGTGATAAGTGAAGATGGGTTCGCCGCATTAATGCGGGGCAATTAGCCCAGCACTATGGGCATAAGGACAGGCACGATCGCGGAGATCACCACCCCGTGTACAAAAGCCACTATCCCCGCTTGTGAGCCGGCGTATTTTGTGATTATCGGCAGGGTTACGTCCATAGTCGTCGCGCCGCCTATGGACACCGCCGGATACGGCCCCGCTATCCTGGCCACAAGCGGGATGGTGAATATCGCGAACACCTCCCGGAACACGTTCGACAGGAAGGCAATCGCGCCCAAATCCGCGGAGCGCGCCTCCGCCAGATACACGGCGGAATATGTGTACCAGCCGAAACCGCCCGCCACGGCCATGGATTCCCTCAGCGCCATCTGAAGGACGAGGCCGGCGACAAAACCGCCGAAAAATGTGCCGATGACGGTTCCCAGCGGCACAAGCAGGCTGTAGAGATTGCGCTTTACCAGCGCGCGGAGGGCGTCTTTGTCTTTTCCCATCCCATAGCCCACCACCGCCAGCATTACACACAGGCAGTAGAAAGGGAGCCCGGAAAACGTTCCCGCCCATGACGCGGGAAGCACCCCGGTATAGGCCAGAACTATCCCCGCGATCATGCTTGCCATGAGTATAACGAGCGTCATCGTTTTGCCCCTGCGTTTTTTTTGCCGAAAATTTTCACAAGCAGGGCGGTGGCGATTATGCTGAAAAGTATGGCGGAAACGGTTATAATGAAGGCGCTGTAGCCGTATGACACTATCCTTGACGGCAGATCCGGCATAAAGCCCAGTATGGCGCCCATTATGAAAAGCATGACGACGATGATGCCCATCAGTAGCCTGCCGTGAACTTTGCTGCTTCCGCCCTTGCTGAAAAAACCGAAAAGGAAACCCGCCACGAGGCAGGCGATGAGGATTAAATTAGAAAACATGGCAGAATGTGTACCCCGAAATATGGTTGAAAGTCAAGATTAATATGGTAATTATATATCAGACGGATCAAAGCAGGATTGTGCTGCGCATCCCTGGATTCCCGCCCACCCGTGATGACGTAAAAGGTTTTCGTCATCCCGGCATCTGTGGGTGGCCGGGATCCACGTGCCGAAGGCAGCCTTATTCGGCCTGTCAGACATATAATTGCTTTATTTCGTCTTTCCCACCGTCTTCTTCATCTGCTCCAGCTTTATAAAGTATGCCCTGATATATTCCGGCGTCCTTCGTGCCAGCCTGTCGTAATCCTCTTCCGTTGTGAACAGGCCCCTGTCCATCCTGAAAAAGCTGCTGTCGTGGAAGCCGCTTATTTCAAGCCCGTCTTTTTCCGGCAGGAATATGCGGTCTTCGTCTTTTTCCAGAATATATTTGCGCCTGTTGTTGTGGCAGGCTTCACAGGTGAGCGTCTCCAGCCTGACGGTGTGCGGCGTGAACGGCTCCCAGAGGTTTGACAGCATTCTGTTTTCGCGTCCGGCCGTATTGTTCCGGTATACGTCGGTGAAAAAGGCCAGCCGCGGGCGTATCGGCACATACCGGCCGTTTACGTTTTTTCCGAGATGCGGCGGAACGTTGAGGCGCATGAAGCTGGATTTGACGTACTCGTTGTTTAACTGCCGCACGGAGCGGAAATATTCGCGGGATGCGCTTTCCCGCAGGCGCACGTAAAACGCGCCGTATTCCGCCGGGCTCCAAGCTGCATGGCAGCTCACGCAGGCCACGTTGCCGTGCTCTTTTATGCTGTGGTCTATGACTTTTTTCGAATAGCTGTGGCATTCACCGCACTGTTTTGCGGGGCCGCTTCCCGCAATGGAACGCATTGTATGACAGCCGCCGCAGGTGATCCCTTTCTCAAAATGCACGTCCGGCAGCATTTTCATGTAATTCACGCCGTTAAACACCGGCCCGCGCTGGTATCGTTCGTGATCTTCCCGGATCCCCATCCCCGCGTAGTCAGCGCCCGTATTTCCCACGTTATGGCAGCGCAGGCAGTCGTTTACAGCGGGCTTGCCCGTTACATGGCAGTCCAGGCATGATTGGACATGGCAGCCGCCGCAGTTTTTACCACCGAAATTTACGTCCACGCCGGAAAAAGTTTTTTGTATGAACAGTCCTTCTTTTATGCGTGTCCGCATGGCGGATGAGAGGACTCCGGCGTATTCGCCGTGACACGACAGGCAGGCCTCCGCGCCGCCGCTGAAATCCGCCGCCTTTGCCGCGTTTTCCGTACCGAGCAGGCAGACGGAAGCGAACGCCGCGCTAACGCAGAAGAGGCTTATGAACAGTGTCGTTAAGAATTTTGTCATAATTAATCTCCTTGCCGTAGTAGCGCGCATCCGCCCTGTCGTGACAAACAATGCAGCGGTTTGCGCCGATTATCTTCGCTATCTCCGTGTCGGTGAATATTCTGGAGTTTTCCCGCACTATGTCGGAAGTCATGTTCCGTCTGCCGTCAATGATGGAGTAGAGCGCATTCAGCGGCAGTTCGCAGTTATCGCATATTATGGAGCTGGTAAGCGTGTCTGTCGCCGAAGAGTACAGCCCGTCGCCGTATCCGTAGAACATGGGGTTGCCGTGGCAGTCCGCGCAGCCAATAGCTTTTTTCCCCACGTTATGGCTGAAGAAGGGGGCGAATTTCAGACGTTTCGTACCCCTGAAATCGAATACGAAGCCTTCTTTAACCTTTGCACCAGTGATGTCGATATATGTGAAAAAGGTCTGGCATCCGGGAGTCATGGGAGACACCTTTCCCCGCTGGTTTATAGCCAGAGGGAAGGGGTAGAATGTGCGCAGATCTTCCGTTTCGGTGAACTGCCCCGGCAGGAACTCTTTTTTTATGTAGTCGTATTGTGTCCGGCGTTCGTCGTACTGCGTGTGGCAGCCGTAGCACTGGATCACCACTCTGGAATGGCAGGTCACGCACTCCATCCGCCCATGCCCGGTCACATTGTGCTCCGGCGTGTCTTTTACGGTTTTTACCTCTTTAACGGCGCCGCTGCGCTTGCCTACAAGCCAGTAACTTCCGTTCTGGCCGAATACGTTTGAAAATGTACGCCCTTTGGCGGTCAATACCATCTCCGCCCCGTTGGGCACCTGCGCCGTGTAACTTGCGGAGTTTGCAAAGGCGCGGTTCATTTCCCGCAGGGCGGGCTGGGTGCCGGGAAGGTTTTCGCCGTCCCCGTGGCAGCTTTCACAGCTTATCTCGAGCTGATTGTACATATTTTCATATGCGTAGCCGTCGCCCATTATTTCCGCCTGGGTGTGGCAGTCTATGCACTCCATGCCACCTTCGTGGTGCACGTCCGGCTTCATATTGCGGATGCTGCGTATGCCGCTGTGTATGATCGGCCCGGGGTCGCCGTATTTTGTGGGCACCATGGAATTGTTTCCGTCGTACAGCCCCCGGTAGGAGAGGGCGATTCGTCCGCTCCTGTTATGGCAGCTCATGCAGACATCGTCGTCCGGAAGCCTGTTCATGGCATGGGTTATGGAGTACGACTGTTTATCGTAAACGGTTTTGTCCGTTCCCTTATATTTTCCGGTTTCGTTGTATGAGAAGTGGCAGGCGGCGCAGCCGGAGGAACGGTGCGACATATACCCCGAATCGTCGGCTCCCGCCACATGGCAGGCGGCGCAGAATTTGCGGTAGAGCTCCCCGGCCATCGTGTCCAGTTTTTCCGCGCCGTAGAGGGTGAGCGGATAGCCGCTTTTATCAAAAGACTCCTCTTCCATCACGGAATAAAGGGCCGAAACCTCTTCCCCCCAGGCCGCCTGTGTGTTTTTTATCATGCCGGTGTTGGTGAGCATAATGGTGGATGAAGCTATTTTTACCTGGTATTCATGGCATTTGCCGCAGGTTTTATCCCATACTTCCACAGCGGAGGGGTTTTTCCCGCCGTGCATCCCGGCGTGGGCAGTGTCTGTAATTTTTGAAGAGTTGTCGCCGCCGTGGCAGTCCGAGCAGGGGAAGCCGTGGCTGCCGGATATCTTTTCAATCCCGGCGTGGCAGTGGGCGCACCGGTCCTCGTTTCCCCCCGCCAGCTTTGTGAAAGCCGCCGCGGCTATGACAACCGCCAGTATGGCCACGGCGAGGGTTTTTTTCATTTTTTCTCTCCGAAAAGCTCTATTATTTCGGATTTTTCCTTATCGGTGAGTTTTATTACCGGCATGATGGTGTCCGGTTTCACTTTGCGCGGGTTCGATATCCAGTCCGAAAGCAGTTTTTCATCCCATTTCAAAGTTTTTCCGCCGGTCTCAAGGGGCGGGTAATACTCGGAATAGAGACCGGACAGGAAAGGTGCCAGCGTATGCAGCCCCAGCGCGCCTTTGTTGGAAAGCAGCCTGTGGCAGCCGCCGCACTTTCCGTTGAACAGGTCCGCCCCTTTTGTGTCGCTGAGCTGCGCCACTTCAGTCATGCTCTTGTTTTCGATTTTATTGGCATAGCTCAACAGGGCGTTCACAAGGTAAACGGAATCCCTCGAGAGGAGGTTAAATTGAGGCATCTGGTCGTTCGGCACCGTGATGTTGTCGTCTATTGACGCGGCGGTGAGCCGTTTAATGGTGCTGTCCAGGCTGGATGCCAGCGTATTGCCCTTCCCGCCGGCTATGTGGCACCGGCGGCAGCGCAGTTCTTCGATTATATCCCCGCCCCGGCTCACTTCGTAGCTGTCCAGAAGGAAATAAGAGTACCGCCCTTCAATCAGCCTGTAGTGGGCGATATCTTTCCTTGAGGTATCCGGCCTGCCGCCGTGGCAGGAGACACATTCGAACTCTTCCGTATAGTGCGCCTCGTGGCAGCCCAGGCACAGCGGCGGGTCTGCCCATACGGTGGCCGCGGAGAGGAGGAGGATTGCTAAAACCTTTACCATATCGTAAGCCGCCAGTATTCGCCGCGAAAGAAGTACGCCACGGTTGTCAGTGCGATGATAAAAAGAAAAACCGCAGCCGTTATGATGTTCACCGCCATGAAACGCCTGCCGAACCATTCGGCATGCTCTTCGGCGGGCCGGCGTATCAGAAAGGGCATGAAAAGGAAGCCCAGGAATATTAAAACTATCAGATACACTAATTTCAGGTTATATGACACAAGCTCCTGCATCCATAAGAGAAACCATGCGGATTTGGAAGGGTTGGGGACATTGTACGGCTCCGCCGGAGGCTGTATGGGCGCTCCGAAAATCACCGCCAGCAGCGTTATCACCGCGAACACAGCCGCCATGGCGATAAGTATCAGGCGGAAAAAATAGGGGGAGGAGGGGATGCGTTCGTTAGTCTTCATAGGTATGGCAATACCCCCTTATCTTTTCTTACTCTGTAGAAATGTATTGCGGTGAAAATAGTTATCAACAGTGGCAGGATCAGCACGTGCAGCGCGTAGAATCTTATGAGCGAAAGTCTGCCGCCTATCCCGTCCGGGGCGAGCAGCTTTTGTATATGTTCCCCGCCCGGCAGCGCGCCGATAAGCTCCATTCCCGTTTGCGTCGCCCAGTAGGAGAGCTGATCCATCGGCAGCAGATAGCCTGTGTAGCCGGAGCATATCACAAGCGCCAGCAGGATCATGCCTATCACCCAGTTATACCGGCGGAAGGCGAAAGCGCCGGTAAAAACCACACGTAATGTATGGAGGAACATAAATATAAGCAGAAGATGCCCCGCCGTGCGGTGAAAGCCGCGTATAAAGCGGCCTCCGTATATGTGCTCTTCAATGAACAGTACCGAACCGTAGGCCTCCTGCGGAGCGGGGATATAGTACAGAAGCATCAGCATCCCGCTTGCAGCGAGCGCAATAAATGCAGTGAAAGCAAGCCCTCCGAGGCACATGGTATGGAACAGCCGCAGGCTCTTTTTCGGCACGGCTTTCGGGAATATATGCGCCAGGAATTTACTGAACATATACTTTTACCCTGGTGCCGTCGGTTTCATAGGTCAGCTCTTTCAGGTTAACAACGGCGGGGCCTTTCAGAACCTCTCCCGTCAGCGCGAAAACACTGCCGTGGCAGGGGCATATGAATTTATCGCCGGCGACGTTGAGAGTGCAGCCCAAATGTGTGCAGGCGATGCTCATTGCGCGGATTTCCCCTCCCCGCCGGATTACCGCTGTTTTTTTATTGCGCACCATATACACGCTGTTATCCGGCAGCTCCGCCAGCGGGATCTCCAGCCCCGCCTCTTTATTGACAGGCGGCGAGAGATATCTCCATAAAAAATAAAGCGGAGGCAGCGAAAGCAGGGCCAGCAGGATGCGTCTCCGGGTGATGTTTTTAAGCAATGTTCACTTCCGGGATATTTTTAATCGATTACATATACACATATATTATTTATTGTCAAACTTTAACAAATGAACAAAACAATCATTTGCACTTCCCGCAAAGGGAAGCGGCACTGAAAACAGTTTTACATTCAAAAAAATGATTGAACTGTTTTATTTCAAACGATATATTTTTTATAATAAAATTCCATTATGTAAACAACTTTTAGTCTTTATTGTCATTATGAGGTAAAGTGGTTGTCCGGGCATGCAAATATTCCTTCTTGCTTTGTATTTGTATTTTTGTTATATTTCATAAATATTTTTTAATAATCTTTTCAATATTGGCGGTAACTTTGTTATACGGCGGTAATGCGGCATGCGCATAGCCCTTGTTTCAAAGTCCACCGTTTTTATACTATGGATTATTTTTTTTATGATATGAACCGGCGCGCCGGAGTTCTTTCGGCCGGCCGGCGGATGTGCGCGGGAGGGCATTGGCGGCATGGAAAACAGGCTTCGTGAATGGCTTCCGTTTTGGAGATATTTGGATGGGGCCGAACGCGGGCTGCTTATTTTGAACACAAAGGCGGTCCGCTATAAATCCGGGGAGAATGTCTGCGGCTGCGCGAAAAACCCCGGAATACTGCTGGTGCAGAGCGGAACGCTGCTTTCGTATGTGCTTTCTGGAAACGGCAGGGTTGTCGGGGTGCACCGGTTAATGCCCGGCAGTGTGTGCGTTCTTGCCGCCCTGACGGCGCTAAATCCGGCCGTTCCCGATTTTTATATGGATGCCTGTGAAGACAGTGAGGTGCTGGCTGTCCCGGTCGAAGCGATTATGAAGCTTTCAAAGAAAAATACATATGTCAAAGAATTTCTGCATGACAGGTCGATAGGCTGTCTGTCGAAAGTTATCACGGCAATGGAAGAGCAGCTTTTTATGTCTTTAGATATGCGTTTGGAAAATTTCTTATTTAGTGAAGCCAGTAGAAAGAAGTCTTGCGAAATCCGCATTACCCACGAACAGATAGCTGATGCCATAGGAAGCGCCAGAGAAGTGGTGTCAAGAGCGTTAAAACGGATGTCCGACGGACACAGGATAGCTATGTTCCGCGGCGGTATCCGAATCCTGGATCCGAAACTCTCAACAGCCCGCCAAAAACCCTCATACACTTGCTGAGATCATTTTCTTTTTTTTTTGTGACTAAGTTACAAAGTTTGAGTGTTTTATTATGTTATTCCTGTTGCTGAATAAATTCATTAATTTCAAAGATTATTGCAAAGGCCCGGGGAGTTGTCTTTGAAATATACCATGAGAGGAACAGGAGGCATCATATGAAATGTAAACGTTTGTTTTTCATGGCCTTGGTGGGGATGGTTCTGTCCCTTCTTGCCGTGGGCTGCAACGACAGCAGTGACAGTAAGAGCGACGACAGGCCCACCTACACGGTCAGTTATTTTGAAGAGGGCGGCAATCCTCTTCCTGATCTGGAGCAGGACGTGGTCAGCGGCTCGGAGATTATCCTGCCTACGCCGTCCAGAGCCGGCTACACTTTCAGTGGGTGGCTGTTAAACAATGACGGCAGCGTTATGACAGGGAAGTACAAAGTTCAGGAAGATACCGAATTTTACGGTAAATGGACTCCGGTACCCGCCAGCCAGTACGCCGTTGAGTATTACGACGGGCCGAACATTATCACATCTCTGACCCAGACCGCCGCAAGCGGCACGTCGGTCACCCTTGCCGCGGCCCAGACAAAAACGGGCCATACATTCAACGGCTGGCTGGAAAAAGGCGCGGGAAGCCCCAAAGCGGCAGGTTCATCCTACACTGTCAACGGGGCGACCGCATTTACCGCAAGCTGGACAATCAACACCTTTTCGGTCACTTTTAACGACGGCGCCGCCGATCTGCCCGCGCTGACCAAGACGGACGTTGCTTACAACTCACAGATAGCTCTGCCGACGATAACAAAAGCCGGCTCTACGTTTAACGGCTGGCAGTTGGGCGGGACAGGCGCGGCGGCTATGGAACATACCGTCACTGCGGCCGCGAATTTCATAGCGAGCTGGACGGTGGTGCCCGCCAACCAGTACTCCGTTGAGTATTATGACGGCGGAAATATCATTACGGCTCTGACCGAGCTTGTGGATGACGGCACAGATGTCGCCATCGCGGACGACCTTGCCAAAACCGGCTACACATTCAACGGCTGGCTTAAAAACGGCGGGGGTACCCCTGAAATGGGCGGGGATCCGTACACGGTAACGGCTGACACGAAGTTTGTGGCAAGCTGGACGATAAATCAGTTCAGGGTCATCTTCAAGGACGGCTCTTCTGAAATATCCAACACGCTCCGGGATTACAACAGCACGGTTGCCATACCGAAAGCTCCTTCAGCAAAAGATAATTTTATCTTTGAAGGCTGGATAAATAACGGGAAAGGCTACGCAACGGGCGATTCATTTGCCGTTACCGCCGACGCCACCTTCACGGCAAGATGGACCGCGCAGGCCACAGTCTCGTTTTATGATGAAAAGGGCAGAGTTTTCGCGGACTACACAAAGAAAGCCGGCATCGGCGAAGAAATCAAGCTGCCGGATCTGCATAAACCGCACTACATATTTGACGGATGGCTTGTCGGCAACACAGGCGATCCTGTAAAAGATAAATATAAGATTTCCGGTGCTACAAAGCTTTACGCTAAATATACCATTAAACCTACCAGCCCCTTTAACACGGCTGATCCTGATATAGCCGCGTACTACGGCGATGAAACCCGCTCATGGCTTATCAGCCCCGCTGATTTGAAGGCCATGCTTGACGACCCCACTACGGCGGCAAAAGTGATAATCTGGAGCGACAGCGCCAACAATAACCCAAAAAGTGCCGGCGACGCCGCAAAAGTTATTCAAACACCATCATGGAACAACTCACCGGGTATTGATGACGGCACACTCCAGACCAATAACCGTTTCCTTCGTAACGAAGGGCCGATAGCCAACGAGCACCAGGTCATGAACGGCGTCAATATAGATAACCGTTTGCAACGTCTTGGGGCTACGAAAGATTCCATCATAGTGCTGACTTCACAGTGGAGCACTGCCGGAGCCGGCAGCAACGTCATCGGCTGGTGGTGGTATCTGGCTTACTGGGGTTTCTCAAAAGATAATCTTAAGATACTGAATGGCGGTAACATAGCTTATCAGGCAGCTTTCGGTGACGGCGAGGTTGGCGCGACCCGTGAAGCGTTCCCCGCCACCCCTTCGACGGCCTTCTCCGTCAAAGAACTTCCCGGCGACAGATTTGATGCTGTACGCATCAGTCTGGGCGACAACATTAAGAACATCGAAAACGGCGACTACGCGTCCGGCAGAAAGCTGATGTTCAGTTCGCTTACCAACGCCATGGGCGACTGGTTTGACGACGGTTTCGGCAATAAACAGACAATCAACTTCTACGGTTTTAACTACGGCGGCAAGATGAGGGGGCAGAAGTTTCTGAGCGTCGCTGCCGCCCCTAACAATTACCCGACGATTTCTTCTACAGTACCGAACCCGTCAGGCGGCGCTGATCTTACCGTTTACAGGTACAGAACCGCGGAAGAGTTAAAACTTGTTTACCGTGACCGTGAAAAACTCAATTCCGGTACTAACGTAACGCTGCTTCCGGACGAACTCGGCGCAAGCATAGGGATCTGGTGCGGTTCCGGTACGACTACCCAGCAGTACTTTATGGCTCTGCAGATGGCGGGCTACTACAACGCGGCTAACTTCGGCGGCAACTCCAACGGCTGGTTCACCCTTGCCGCGCATCGGCTCAGAGTTCCCAACCCGAACAACGACAGCAGCATAACTACCACGGTGGGCTTGAATCTGCCTCAGCACGCTAACTGGAAAGCTCTTGATAACAGCTCGCACTACAGTATGATGGCAGCCGATCCCGCCGACGGCAGCGGCTATCTGTATTCATACCGTGCCAATTTGGGTTTTTCAAACAATCTTTGCGGTACCGGGATCGGTGAGGTGGCTTGCGATCCTGCAAACCCTGTTGTCAGGTCCGCTTATGCAAGACAGTTCCTGAAATACAACGACAACGGGACATTCACCGTATATGACAATATGAGCAGGCCCACAGGCGAGATCCTCGATCCCTTCACCAACACCTCATTCTACCGCAACGAGATGTGGCCTCCCGTGGACGCAAGCGGAGTTCCGCAGTCCGGTCCCGAAAATAACCGCAAAGATCTGAACGGCAATTACAAGTGGGATGTTGCGAAGTGGACTGATTACATAACGTACAATTTTAACGACAACGTTATTCCGCATATTTACGCCATCGGCAATATCACGATGGATCCCAACTATGACGGCGACGCCAACGAGATAGCCAGATCCGACGCGCGCTATAAGTATACTCCGGCCGGTGTAGGCAGTGTCGATGTTACCTTTGAAGATCAGGGCGGCAATTCTTACGATTATCTCGCAACAACCGCGACTCCTTACACCCTGGTAAAAGTGCCCGAAGCTCCGTTCAAACTGTACCACGATTTTGACGGCTGGTTTGTTGACGGCAGGCGGGTGCTTGACTTTTTTGAAGTTAAAGGGGCTGATACAACTGTTGTTGCTAAATTTACTATGAAGACCACAAGCCCGTATCATCCTAATAACGCTTCGTATTACGATGCCATCGGCGACGGCAAGATAGACAACAGATCCCTCATAATAGAGCCGAGTGATCTGAAAGCTCTGCTTGACGGCCCCGACGGGGATAAAGTTATTATCGTAAACCTTGCCGGCAGCCTTGCCAACGAACTTGCAGGCATTCCCAACACCGAACTGGCCCCCACACATAAAGACGGCACGCCTGCGTTCCGCGTCTCTTATTCCGAATGGCGGGACCACTTCCGTATGTTCACATCGGATGTAGGGCCCACCCACGTGCCTAACCACACCAACCCGACCACAAAAGCGGGCCCTGCCAGAATGGCGACTGTGGATGCGTATTTGCAGAGCTGGGGCTACGACCTTGATAAGATCATAGTGTTCACCAGAGACTGGACAGTCACCGCCAACAGCAACAACGTCGTCGCCGGCATGGGCGGCTATACGCCTACCGATCCGTTCGGCGCCGCAACAGGTTTCCGTGATACAGGCCAAACGGGGATGTTCAACGCAATACACCTCTTATACTGGGGTATTGCCAAGGATAAGATCAGGATCCTGAACGGCGGCAATCAGGCATACCGTGCCGACGTCGGCAGCGGAAACGGCAAAATGTCCACCGAGGCCAAACCTGCTGTAACAGGCAATACCTTCTCCGTCAAACAGTTCCCCGGCGACAGGATCGGCTCGCAACTGGGTTACACCCACATGGGTGATATCCTTGAAAACGTGCGCAGGAACGACTATGCCACCGGCAAAGCAGCATTTGTGGGCGCGGGCGGCACATACATGGATTCAATACATCCGTGGGTTTACAGATTTCCGACAGTTGCGGCTGTAGCCGCTTTCCCCAAACCTCTGCCGCGCACCTGGGTTGACGGCGATGTGGTTTACAGAAAATACCACTCTTCCGGTTCTTACGGCATGTCCGGCTCATGGGCGGGCGCCGTCAGGGGCGGCGACATGTTCTGGATGGGCAATTCCGTGAAGGATGCCGACACGGGGCTTCCGCCCACGGGCAATACTCCCGGCGTCGCCGCAGCAGAGCTTTTTAATTATTTCACCGATCAGACTGATAAAGACACGGGTGAGACTATCGGTACCGGCGCCTCCGCCGGCAGGGTAACAAAGGTTAAGCCGTATGATGAGTTTGTAGCTAACTTTAAACACGGCCATACCGACATCAAAATTCTGACGGACAGGTTTACGCGTATAGCCACCCATTGCGGCGGCTCCGTATCGTCCATGCCTATCACTGCGCAGTTGATACTGCACGGCTTCCATGTATCCGCATACAGCGGCGCCGGGGAAGACTGGATGTACAGGGGCGCGTTTAAGGCCGTAAACGATCTGGCTAAATACAGCGACAACGCTTCGCTGGTCGATCCGGATCCGAACAGGGTTTATGACTTCTGGGGCCCGAACCCGACCCAATATCTGATGTATGTTAATGACGGTACCTACGCTGTGTACGACAACAAAAGCGTTTTTGTCGCGAACGTCAGCGTTGACAACAGGTCTTTGTTTGTTCCTGTTAACGAAAGAGTGCTGGCAACCGAGGGCAGGAAGTGGGATCCGCAGGCACACACCGACTTTATCTCATTCAGGCTCGGCGGCACGGCTATGGATTACCGGTCCTATACCGGTGACGGGCGCGGATATGTAAGGCAGGACCTTGGCGACAAGTATCCTGACAAATATCCGTTCATCGCGGACAAAGAGATTCCGCCGCTTCCGGCTCCGAACGGTGACACCAGATACTATGGCACCTACCTGAGCGAGTGGGGCCTTACACATTAATGAAAATCTGCGGAAGGCACGGCCTTCCGCAGTTTCTTTGACTGGAATCGATAATAAGCAGTCCGGCAGTTGTCTGACTGCCGGACTTTATAAAAACGGGAACTGCATAAGGAAGAAGTAACCGGATTAAAAGCCATACTGAGGCGAAACCACACAATAAAAAGGAATGCTGCATTGTGAAGCGTGCCGTTCCTAAAAAATAAAGGGCTATGGTTTAACTATGAAAAAGTATTTCAGATTGCTGTTTTACGCGCTTCTGTCATTGTCGCTTTTTGCGGGCGTAATCGCCTGTTCGGACAGTGATGACAAGAAAAGCTCCACGTATTCAGTCAGCTTTGATAACTATCTCGGCATGACTCCATCCACTAACCCCGTCATAGCCGAAAGGGGCGGGGTAATAAAACTTCCAACCCCGATAAATCAGGGACGTACCTTTGACGGCTGGTATGACAACGGCGTAAAAGTGGGCGTCGGCGGCGATAACTACACAGTCAGCAAAAGCACAAGGCTGACGGCACGCTGGCTCGGCATTTTTACCGTTAGTTTTGTTGACAGCGAAACCACCCCGCCGGCTCCGCTAAACGCGGAAGAAAACGGCTATATAACCCTTCCTTCGCCGATGGTTGAGCACAGAACACTTGAAGGCTGGTACAGCGGCGCAAACAGAGTGGGCGGCCCGGGCGAAAACTACAGGGTAACGGGCTTTGTCACCCTCAGCGCAAAATGGACTGATACCAGTTACACTATAAATTTCGATAATGTTTCACCCGCTCCGGCAAGCCTGAACGGGATTTACAACAGCATTGTGAAGCTTCCCCCCGCATCGAAAGCCGAACACGTCTTTGAAGGCTGGTTCGACGGCGCGACCAGAGCGGGCGGCGCGAACGATAACTATACGATAACCGGAAGTAAACGACTGAACGCTCTGTGGACTCAGTTGGTATTTTATAATGTAAGTTTCAGCGATCATGTAACGCTGACGCCAACCGAAAACCCTGTAAGAAGAGAGACAGGCACAGTTATTAAACTTCCTAATCCGGGCATGAAAACGAACCATACTTTTATGGGCTGGTATGACGGCGGCACACTTGCGGGTGTGGCGGACGATAACTATACGGTTACAAAAAACGCCACCCTTGCGGCACAGTGGAGATTGGACACAATTCCCACCTATACTGTCACATTTGATACCTCGACATTTGACAGTATGGTTCCTCCGACAAACCCGAGGGTGGAGGAGGAGAACGTAGTCATCCCTCTGCCTGCGCCTTCCAAAGCGCATTACGATTTCCTGGGCTGGTTTGACGGAGTAAATCCTGTCGGAAAAACTGATTACACGGTGACGAAAAATGTAACTCTGGCGGCCCAATGGCAGATTAAGCAGTACACGGTTACATATGACAATGTTACAACAGCGATTCCGGCCAGGACGGAAAACGCGAATACCGTTATTCAGCTTCCGGATCCTGTCGCGCCCGTGAACTTTGCCTTTGAAGGCTGGTACGACGGCATTAACAGAGTCGGCGGCGCCGGCGGCGACTACACAATAACAAAAACCGTCGCCCTCAGAGCTAATTTTAACTCCACCATCGTTCAGTACACGGTAACTTTTGACAACGCCACAGGCGTGCCTGCGCCCAGAACGGAGAATGCGGGCACCGTTATCCAGCTTCCCACGCCAACCCCAAAAGCCGGCATGACA
The DNA here is from genome assembly GCA_031556255.1 of Deferribacterales bacterium. Lineage (GTDB taxonomy): Bacteria > Chrysiogenota > Deferribacteres > Deferribacterales > JAISNW01 > JAIRQX01. The sequence goes on from JAVBTI010000129.1 coordinate 22,127, forward strand.
TTTGAAGGCTGGTACGACGGCATGACCAGAGTGGGCGGCGCGGGCGGGAATTATACCGTTGCCAAAACCGTCGCCCTCCGGGCGAACTTTGTCCCTGCCGGGGCGAATGTTACGATAACATTCAATTATTGCTTCAAAGAAGCCGGGATGGCTCCGCTCTGTGTCGGTACTTTAGTACCCGGCGCCGTTTGTAACGCTTCCGCAATCTCAGGAGCTGTATGTACGTTGCCGCAGGATACGGTTTTGATGTTTCCGGCGAACAGATTCACTTTAGGCAGTGACAACGTGCTGCCTGCTTACCCGCTTCCGGTTGTGGACGGTGCATACCCGGGTAATCCGAGTGTACGTTTTCTGCACTGGTCGGTATCCAGTTTCAGTCCCGATGCCGGATACTTTGAATGCAACACCTCTAATGCCTGCTATGACGACCCAAGCCTTGGAATTATGCAAAATGCTCCGGCAATAATTCCCGATCCCAAAGCTGGCGGTAATTTTACGGTAGATAAGGATTACATCTTCAACGCCGTTTACGGCAGAGGCTGCTGATGTATTTAAGAAGGAGGAATTTTATGCGGTTTAGAAAAATCGCGATGCGAACTTTACAGCTTGTGATTTTGGGATCGATTCTGGCAGTGTTCGCCGCCTGTTCCGGCAGTTACGACGATCCCGCGTCCGATACGCGGAGCAGCTACTACGCCGCGGACTCCGCCGAACCGGCTCTGGTCTCCCAGAACGACCTCAAAAGATGGATAGACAGGGGCTATTACACTGACAACAACAGAAAGGTGGTCATTATCGACGCCACCCATACGGCGCCCGCAAAATATATTCCGGGCGCTGTCCGCCCTCCGATCATAGATGAGCTGAAAGAATGGGGCATGGGCAGAAGCGACGGCCCGGTGCTGAATCTCGGCAACCAGGTGCTTGACGGTGCCGCTATGGATCAGATCCTGCAGTACGCTGGGATCGATCTCGACACTGTTGTGGTTTTCACCAGCAACGGATGGGCGACGGCCAACCTCGGCAACCAGAGCATAAGAGCATGGTGGACCTTCTACTACTGGGGATTTGCAAAAGCCAGCCTGAAGCTGCTTGACGGCGGCAACGACGGATTCCGGGCGGAATTCGGCGAAGGCGTTATGACGAACTACGCGCGTGTCCCGCAGCCGTCCAAGTTTTCAGTCAGGGATCTCCCTGGCAACAGGATTGACCGGGCGAGAGCGGCTTTCGGCGACGTACTCAGCGGCGCGGCTGACGGTGCCTATGAAAGACGTGAACAGATCATTATCAATACGCAGGGATACACTACCGACAACCTTAACTCCAACTGCTACGGCGGCGCTAACGGCGCGGCACCGTGCTATAACGGCTCCGGCGCTTTTACGGGGCTGGTCGGCGGCGCGCTGCTGCTTAATACTTCGCCGGGGATGGCGGTTTTCGGCACGCAGAAAAACGGCCTGTACGGAACCTATTATATTTTTAAAGGCCCGGGCGATGCCAACCCTGTAAAACTTGTTGACTACAACTCCGGCTACGATGTTCTCGCCCGGAAGCCGGACCTCGGCACAAGAATCATCACCTATTGCGGCAACGGGCAGTCCGGAAGCATGCCGTGGTTCTATCTGGTTAACATTCTGGGATATTCCAACGCTGCTCTGTACGACGGCGGCAACAGCGAATGGCTGAACCTTCCCGCATACAGGTACGACAATGGCACAGGCATGCCCATTACCGATTATGTTAGCTCCGCTCCGGTGGCGACGCGCACCTATCTTAAATGGGATGCCGCCAAAAACCGTTTCCGCAGTGTCAAAGACAACAGCATCGCCGCCAGAATAGTGCCGTATAATGACGGCCCGTTTTACGGATGGATGGGGATCGGCTGGGATACTTCGCGTTATTCCGATTATGTGTCGTTTCCGGTTGTCCCTGTGACGTATTTGGCAGTGGATCCTGACTATAAAGGCAGCGGGCGGGAGATACACGAAGCCGATAAAATGTATCAGAAGTCCAAACCCAGCGACGACGGCGCCTTTAGTGGCGGTGGCGGCGGCGCGGGCGGCTGTTAAGGATAAAGAGAGGAATACACTATGAAAAAACTACTTACATTAGCTCTGATTCTTGTAATGGCCGGAACCGTCTACGCCTTTCCTCCCATGGAAGTAGCGGAGGGAAAATTCCTCAGAATCACTTATGAAGGCCAGTTCGGCTTTTCATACAGGGATACCGGCAGCGGCCCCGACTATGACGATGCTACCTATGAATTCAACGTCCGCCGTAACAGAATAGGCTTCATCGGCACATACAACGACTGGCTCAGCTTCTACTTCCAGACGGAATATATTGAGCAGAAGATGGTAAACGCGCTTTCCGTCGATCCTTCCGACAGCGGCAGGAACTTTTACGTTCTGGACGCCCAGATAAGGATGACCCCTTACAACTACTTCAACATCTATCTGGGTAAACTGAAGCATAACCTGACCAGGGAAAACCTTGAGGCCTGCTTTGAGCCACTTACCATGGACAGGTCGTATTTTGTTTACACCCCATACAAAACCAGCCGCGACATGGGTATCGCCATCTGGGGCAACTTTATGAATGACATGCTCCAGTACCGCGTTGAC
>JAVBTI010000173.1:0-3108 GCA_031556255.1 Deferribacterales bacterium
GATATACTTCTATCCGCCATATGCTGCCCCAGAAAAGCGACGGGAGGATAAATGTGATAAGCTGGCCCACGATTTCATCCACCACGATGAAAGACGGATCCTGGTCGTCCTTGCTGTACCGCAAAGCTATGGCCACGATAAAATAGGCGGCGATGAAAATCAGCAAGGCCCCCAGGATCAGTCCCTTGGACTGCCCCACTTTGAAGAGAAACCATGCCAGCGGCAGTGTGGCAAGTGAGGCCACAGTCCCCGGCATCAGCGGGATAAATCCTATCCCCAGCCCCGAGGCCCAGAAATACGACCATTTTTTGAAAACGCTGTCCTTCTCCTTTATGACCGGCTCTTTGCTCTCACTTACGTCAGACATGGCTGCCTCCGTGTTTTGTATTATATTATAGCCCGCGAAAGCGGGGATATATCATGACATGAATAGCTTTTCTGCCGCAGTACGTCTATTTTCACACGATATTGAGCCCCGCAGAATGTGCTGAGCCTGTCCAGAAGGTCGTAGTCATTGTTTTCCTCGCTGACATGGGCGAAGAGGCAGCGGTTCAGGCTGCCTCCGTACAAAGCGGCCAGCACTGATACAGCATCCGTGTTGGACAGGTGCCCCCTGTGCGACGCAATACGCCTTTTGAGATAGGCCGGATAGCGCCCCTTTTTAAGCAGCTCCTCGTCGTGGTTTGCCTCCAGCACAAGAATATCAACACCCTCCAGATGCGCAAGCTGTTCCTGTGTGACGCAGCCAAGGTCGGTCAGAAATCCCACATTGCCGCATGGGGTCATCAGTTTATAGCCGAACGGCTCTGCCGCGTCGTGGGAAACATTAAACGGAGTTACGGCGAAATTACCCATATCATAATACCCGTCCGCCGTCAGCGGGTATAGATAGTCCTGCGGGATGCCCTCTCCGGCGAGCTGCCGTGCCGTACCGGCCCCGGTATAGATTTTCGGATGCAGGGTGCGTATGAACGGCATAATCCCGCTTACATGGTCAGTGTGCTCGTGGGTGACGAAAAGAGATACGGTCTTGCCTGATAGCAGAGGGTTAAGCCGCTTTTTCACATTGGTGAAGGTCACCCCGATATCCACGAAAAGCAGATCTGTGTCGGTTTCGATACAGTAGGAGTTTCCGCTGGAACCGCTGGAGAGGACGTGGAGCTTCATAATCCCCATTTCTCCTCGTAAACAATTTCATAAGTGCTGAAGTACTCCAGAGCGTATATTATGAACAAAGCGCTTGCCGCCGCAATCAGCCCGTCCGGCTGAAAAATAAAGTAAAGCCACATGAGAGCCACCACCGCGCGCAGGGCGAAGCCTCTTTTCAGCAGAGTATCCCTGGCCGGCGGCAGGGGGCGTTTAACAAATATTCCCAGCGCATAACCCGCTATGAATAAAGCAAACGCGGTGAAGATGATTATCATATCCGCGAACTCCCCGGCAAACAGCGCATAAAGGAGGCCAAAACAGACTATCTCCGTAAGTACAATGGTAAAAACCGGGCGGATAAGGTTGTGCCAGAAAGAATATGCTGTGGAAAAGACCGGCCCTTTGTTGTTTTCGTATGCGTATAGGCAGCCCCGGGCGAGCACGATAGCGCACAAAAAGACGGCAAACGCACTCCAGGAAAGCCGGTTCGTTGTGAACAGCGCTATCAGCAGCACCCATATTGGAAAGCGGGCAAGAAGCAGTATGAACAGGTTTAGCACGGTATTCATACTATTCATTGGCGGACTCTTTCAACTCGGAGAGAAGGTTCATGGCGGCCATCGGCGTGAGGTTGTTCAGGTCAAGCGCTTTCAGGCGGGTTACCGCCGGGTGATCCTCATCGAACACCAGTATCGGCTTTACCACTATCTCCCTTGTTTTATTATGGTGCGGGCTGTGCTTTTTGGAATTCCCGCCCGTTTCCGCAGGCTCTTCCAAATCCTCCAGCACTTCCTTTGCCCTGTTTATAACAGTTTCCGGCAGCCCGGCGAGCTGTGCAACATAGATGCCATAGCTTTTGTCTGCCGACCCGGGGATGATTTTGCGCATAAATATTATCTCGCCGCCCTTCTCTTCCACCGAGATCGTGTAATTTTTCGCGCCCGGGGCATAGGAAGCGATCTCGGTGAGCTCGTGGTAGTGAGTGGCGAAAAGGGTTTTGGCCTTCGTTCTGTTCAGAATATGTTCGGACACTGCCCAGGCTATCGACAAACCGTCAAAGGTGGAGGTTCCCCGGCCTATCTCATCCAGGATTATAAGCGACTTCGGGGTGGCATGGGTCAGTATGTTAGCGGTTTCCACCATCTCCACCATAAAAGTCGATTCTCCCCGGGAGATATTGTCGCTCGCGCCCACCCGGGTGAAGATCCTGTCCACAAGCCCTATCCGCGCCGCGGAGGCGGGGACGAATGAGCCTGTGTGCGCCATCAGCACCACAAGGGCGGCGCTGCGTATATATGTGCTTTTACCCGCCATATTTGGGCCGGTGATAATTTTCAAAAGACTGTCGGAAGTATTGAGCCTGATATCGTTGGAGATGAAAAGGATCTTACTGTTTGCCTCCACCACGGGGTGCCGGGCGTCCGTGACCTCTATCTCGTCTGAATCGTCGATGACCGGGCGCACGTAACCTCTGACCACGGCAGCATGTGCAAGGCTCATATGCGCGTCGAGCCGGGCGATATCTTTCGCCGCGCTGCGCAGGAGCTCGGCGTTCTCCGCTATCGAATCCCGGATAAAGCAATATAATTCATACTCAAGCTCACCCAGCCGCTCCTCAGCACTCAGGATAGTGCTTTCCAGCTCTTTAAGCTCTTGGGTGACGAACCGTTCCGCATTTACAAGGGTCTGCTTGCGCTCAAAATAATCCGGCACCTTGCCTAGATTGCTCTTGGACACCTCTATGTAGTAGCCGAAAACTTTATTATATGAAATTTTAAGCTGGTTTATACCCGTGGAGCTTTTAAGTTTGGCTTCCAGAGCGGCTAGCATCTGTCTGCCGTTGTTCTTGACATAGCGGAACTCATCCACCCCTTTGTGGTAACCCTCGCGGATAATTCCGCCCTCTTTCAGCACATTGGGCGGGTCGTCCGCGATGGACTGGGCGATAAGCCCGGCGAT
>JAVBTI010000012.1:0-7409 GCA_031556255.1 Deferribacterales bacterium
ACAAAGAGGTGGCCGTGGCGGAGTGCGGCGATCTGCTGCCTTCACTGGAGAAAGGACGGATTCACTGGAACGCCGTGGCCGAACTGGGCGATATTGTGGCGGGGCTGCGGCCCGGACGTACCGGCGGTGAACAGATCACGCTGTTCGAATCCCAGGGGATGGGCCTCCAGGATTTGATCTGCGCTGAATATGTCTATAGGAAAGCATTGGAAGCCGGTTTAGGAAAAGAACTTCCTTTCTGATGCTGTTGTTTTCATAAGGGCTACTCCGGAAGACTTCACAGCGCGGCGCTGGAAAATTTTTTTATTTACTAATATGTTATAAGGACGTAGGACAGTTGCCGCAGTAAAAAGAGTTGTCTTATGATTTAAGATGGGCTATCATCTCCGCACTTCGGAGATATAGCGAATACCCCGAAAAATCAAATAATTACCACATATACGGCGGCAGGCACAGGCCGCCATTGCTGTGTTTAAAATTAACCGATGGAGATATTAATGAGCCAGAAGTCCTTTAGCAGAGAGCCTGTTTTGAGTCCGAACGCGTTGACGGTGTTGCAGAAACGCTATTTGCTGAAGGACGACTCGGGAAAGACCGGAGAAACACCCAAAGAGCTCTTTGTCAGGGTGGCTAACAACATAGCGCAGGCCGAAAAAAAATTCGATCCGTCCGCGGATATGAAGAAATACGCTGAAGAATTTTACAACGAAATGGTGGAGATGAATTTTCTGCCCAATTCGCCGACACTGATGAACGCCGGGCGCGAGCTTCAGCAGCTTTCCGCCTGCTTTGTCCTGCCGGTGGAGGATTCCCTTGAGGGGATATTCGACGCCGTCAAATATACCGCCATGATCCATAAATCCGGCGGCGGAACCGGCTTCTCCTTCTCGCGCCTGCGCCCCAAAGACGACATGGTTAAAACCACCAAAGGGGTTTCCTCTGGCCCTGTCTCTTTTATGACCGTGTTTGACGCGGCCACCGAGACCATAAAACAGGGAGGTACCCGCCGGGGTGCCAATATGGGAATTTTACGAGTGGATCACCCTGATATCATGGATTTTATCCACGCCAAGAAAGATAAAAGCAAACTTACCAACTTCAATATATCCGTCGGTATCACGGAAGAGTTTATGAAAGCCGTGAAAAACAACGAAAGTTTTAACCTGTACAACCCCAAAACAAAGGCTAAAGTATCATCGCTCAACGCTAGGGAAGTATATGATGAAATGGTGCAGCTTGCGTGGGAAGGTGGCGATCCGGGTATTATCTTCCTCGATCGCATAAACAGGGAGAACCCCACGCCGGCGGAAGGGGAGATAGAGAGCACCAATCCCTGCGGAGAGCAGCCGTTGCTGCCGTACGAATCGTGCAACCTGGGCTCCATAAACCTGGCTAACTTCGTGAAAGACCACGATGTGGACTGGGAGAAGCTCCGCAAAACAGTGCGCATGGCAGTCCGCTTCCTTGACAACGTTATAGAAATGAATAATTATCCTATCCCTGAAATAGACCGCATGACTAAAAAGAATCGTAAGATCGGCCTGGGCATCATGGGCTGGGCTGATATGCTGGTTATGCTGGAAACGCCGTATAACTCCGACGCGGCTATCAGCCTTGCGGAAAAAATCATGCGGTTTATACGCGACGAAGGGCGCGGGATGTCGGCGGAACTGGCTGAAAAACGCGGCAACTTCCCCGGTTTCGATGCCAGCGTGTACCCCGGCATGGGCTTCAAAAATATGCGCAACGCCACCATCACCACGATAGCGCCCACGGGAACCATCTCCATTATCGGCGGCGCGTCCAGCGGCATAGAGCCGTTTTTCGCGCTGGCGTTCTACCGCAACGTCATGGACAACAACAAACTCGCGGAAGTGAACCCACTCTTCCTTGAAATATCAAAGCGTGAAGGATTCCATTCGGAGGCGCTGCTGGGTTCGATAGCGGAAGACGGGAATATCCACGACGGCGACGATGTTCCGCAAAGGTGGAAGGAGATATTCGTTACCGCCCACAGCATAACCCCCGAGTGGCACGTTAAAATGCAGGCGGCCTTCCAGAAATACACGGACAACGCTGTGAGCAAGACGGTTAACTTCGGTGAAGACGCCACGGTTGAGGACGTCCGTTCTGTGTATAATCTGTCTTATGAACTGGGCTGCAAAGGGATTACGATTTACCGCGACGGCAGCCGCTCCGGGCAGGTCATTAACGTGGGCACGAAAGATAAAGACGCCGCCGATGCCGCCGCCGTGGCCGCGGAATTGGCGAAAGCCTATGCTCCGCGCCCCCGCCCTGGCATGCTTATCGGAAAAACCATTGAAATGCACACCGGCTGCGGCAAAATGTACGTCACTATCAATCAGGACGAGGATGGGCGTATTTTTGGAGTGTTCACACACATAGGGAAGGCGGGCGGCTGCGCCCAGAGCCAGAGCGAGGCCATAGGCAGGCTTATATCGCTGGCCCTGCGTTCGGGCAGTGAGCCGGAAACTATTATACGCCAGCTTAAATCGATATCCTGCCATATGAAGAGCGGATATGGGCCGAACACAGTGCTTTCGTGCGCTGATGCGGTGGCAAAAGCCCTTGAAAGAGCCATATCCAGCCCAATGGAGATAAAAATAACCGCCACGAAGCAGCTCAGCGTGGAATCTTTTATAGAGGAGTATGAAAAGAAGAGCGCGGCGGCGGGCAGCGGGAAGAAAGTGAGCAACGGCGCCTGCCCGGAGTGCGGCGGACCTATAGAATATGTAGAGGGCTGTAATATATGCTACTCCTGCGGATATTCGCACTGTAGCTAACTCTCCCGGGGGGAGTCGAAATGCGAAGCATTCCGGAGAGTGGAAGCGGCAAAGTCGTGCCCGCGGAGCTGAGCGTGAGTGAAGCGCAGGTGCGTATTTGAGCCGGATTCACTCCTGCGAAATTAAAGCGACGCACATAGTGTATTCAAGGAATAAGATGGGCGAGTATAAGAAGCTGATAAAAGACGAGCTTGACGAACTTTTCGCGGGTGAGGACGCTTTCCAGCAGTTCACCCTGTTTGACAGCGGCAAGCTGGTAATAGATACGAAAAAGGATGATCTGTCCGCGAGGCATATAGTCATGCAGTTCAAAAGCCATGAAGATGCGGAGGATTGGCTGGCCGAGCACTTCGACGAATTTAACCCGGATGGCGGGCCGGAAACGCTGCACTGATGGGATACACATTTTTCATTCCCACACGGAAAGAAGCCGCCTCCATCTTCGGTTCTGAAAATTTCACCGAAGAGGGAGGCTTTGTTTATCTGAAAGATATGCTGCATACAGTCGTAATCGGGGGGTTAGGGAAGGTCAACTCCGCTGTTACGCTGACAAGATACCTCTGCGCCAACCCTGCCGGCGGCAGTACGTTTGTATTAATGGGCATAGCCGGGGCTTATAAAGAATCCGGCCTTGGCGCCGGCGATATCGTTATGGTCAAAGACGATTATTTTGTGGATGAGGCGCTATTGGCTGAAGATAACCTGAAAGGCACGCATGAACTGGGGTTTCCTATATGTGACGGCAATAAGGTAACATTTGATACTCCTTTCGGCCTGCCTGCGTGTGATGCCAATACGGTGTCTTTGCTTTCCGGGACGGACTATCTGGCGGGGCTTTACCATAACAAAACCGGTGCTTTCATTGAGTCTATGGAAGGCGCTGCATTCGCTCTGGCGGCGGTTCAGGCCGGTATTAACCCCATTCAGGTGCGTGCTGTATCGAACTATTGCGGCGCGAGGGACGGACAGTGCTGGGATACAAAGAAAGCGTTTAAATCCCTCCGCAAATTCATCAACAATATGGCATAACATACATGCGTTATGATAAATTTGCCCATGTTTCAAAACATAGTTGACAATTCTCCTTGCAATACGCTACAAAGATAGGTGTTGCTTCAGGCATTTAATATTTAATACAGCACAGTGGTTAAAGCTTGTGTTGGGTTTATAATCGGCTTAAGTCGTAAGGAGAAGTTGGTTGAAACTTGACAAATCCATTAAAAACAAAATTAACGCCGGGGTCGCTGTGACCGGCTTTTCCATATTTATAGCACAAGACAAAATATCATTCGCATCAAAAAAAACATGTGAAATATTCGGCAGAACAGGCAGCGAATTGTCAGCTTTGACTTTGAAAGACCTGCTTTCACCGGACGACACCGGTTTCCTGGCAGAGTGCGAACAGGTGCGTAAAGGCACAAAACAACACGCCCGGGGGCTGGTCACCCTGACTGGGAAGGGCGGCGAAATCAAAGCCCTGATGCAGGTCGACTCGATTTACGGTTATCCGTCGGAACTGTTCGGCATGTTTGTTCTTTTGGATGAACTGGGCGGGGTGCCCCTGGAAACGGCAGGCGGTTATTTAACCATGTTGTCCGCGCTTTTTGTGGCTAATATGCAAAATCCGGCGATAATTCTGTTGATTGACTATCAAAATCTTTCTATTGTTTTTGCAAACTATGCGGCAGAAAAGTTTTACGGTTATAAAATCAGCGAGCTTGTGGGAATGCCGCTCTCGTCCATAGACGCACTTCCGCCGGGTCTTTTGCGTGAAGAGGTTGACAGTGCCGCGAACGGCACAAGAAGTTATTTTATTGAGCGTCATAAATCCGCCTCAGGCGTTATTTACGATGTATCCGTAAACTGCTCGGTGATGAGGTTCGACGGCAGAATATACATTTGCGCGATTATTCAGGATATAACAAGACGTAAACAGCTTGAAAAAATAATCGAAGAAAAAAACGTGCAGCTTGCGGAACTAAACGCCACTCTAGCCAACCGCGTCCGTATGGAGCTGAATGACAAGCGCCGCAAAGAACAGTTTTTTGTGCAGCAGTCCCGCCTGAATGCCATGGGAGAGATGATTGGCGCGGTTGCGCACCAATGGCGGCAACCGCTGAACGCGCTGGGGCTTATGATACAGGATTTGGACGACGCGTACGAGTATGGCGAGATATCCAAAGAATACATTAAAAATCTTGTGCACGACGGCATGGCGCAAATAGGTGAAATGTCACGGACTATTGATGATTTCAGGAATTTTTTCAGATCCAGTAAAGAGAAAGTCATGTTTGATCTGGTCGGTGCGTTTTCAGAGATAAAATCCCTTATTAATGCGCAGTTTGCCCACGATAATATCTGTGCGACAGTAAGGTATGCCGGTGCGGACGGCGTGCCGGCCAAGGAGCCGACGGGTGAAGAATTCAAGGTATTCGGTTATCCTAATGAATTTAAACAGGTGATAGTAAACATCGTACGCAATTCTAAACACGCCATAGACAAACAAAGGTCAAAAGATGCTCTTTCGAAAGGTGAGACGGGCAAGCTTGATATTGTGCTTAAAAAAGAAGCGGAACAAATCCTCATTACCGTTTTGGATAACGGCGGCGGCATTCCGCAGGAAGTTATAAGCAAGATATTTGATCCTTATTATACTACGGCGAACGACGGGAAAAGCCTGGGCATAGGTTTATATATGGCGAAGGCGATAATTGAGACGAACATGGCGGGCGAGATCTGGGCGGAAAATCACGGGGATGGCCTTATGGTCACCATTGCGCTGCCTCTGGGATTTCAGGGATGATGATGTGATTGGACGAATAGCTTCGGTACTGTTGATTTTATTTTTGATCTGCGGTGTTGCCGGGGCGCAGGGGAGTGGCCTGGAGCAGATTGTCGCAGCGCACGGCGATGCTGTAAACAGTGTGGCCGTGCTTTCCGGTGACGGGCGCATTGTTGCTTCCATGAAATCAGGGCAGGGCGGGCAGCTTGTGGTGGTGTCGCTGCTTAATTGCGCTGAAACCCGGCGGTTTCTTTATGATAAAGAGATAGCGGGGCTGGTAGCTTCAAAAAGTGATTCAGGGGCTGTCTGGGGCGGCCAGGGCGAAATGCTTAAAAAGTGGAACGTACTTGACGGCAAGGAGATCATGTCGGTCAGTGCTATCTCTGGAGAAACCATAAAAGGTGTGTACAGTGATAACGACGGGGAGTATATAGCGGTCTGGAGTGACAACAAGCTCGCGGTATTCAGACTTTCCGGCGACAATGCCACCCCGGTGTGGACTGAAACAACCTCTTTCCGCATATCCGATGTTATACCCGACCCCCACGGAGGGTATATCTACATATCCGGTTTCGACGGATCGCTTGTAAAGCGCACAATGCAGGGTACAATGGCAAATTCGTTCGTTCTGGACAGACCCGTTTACGCCATGGATATAGATTCACCGCGCCAGACGCTGCTTCTGGCAATGGGCGATCAGCTGTTGAGGCTGGATATTCATTCCACTATTTTCACACGCATAACTGCTCTTCCCACCAACGACATCATACTCAGCGGCGACGGCAAAACATTGTCTGCGCTGGGTGGCGGCGTCTATACGGCTTACGCCTATCCGGCTATGAAAGTGACACGCACGCAGAATCTGAAAGGTAACAAACTGGCAGTTATCCCCAATGGCGGCGCAATAACCTTCACAGATAACACTCTCAGCTTTTACGATCAGGTAAAACAGGCCCAGGCGGGCAAGGTATACATATTGGATTCCGGAACGGGCTTTGTGTCGCCGGATTTAAATTATTACGGCAACGAACAGTTCCGTACCGCTATAGCGGATGGCAAAGTCAGCGGCGTACCTGTTTATGTGGCGGAAAACAGGGCACCAGATATGGGCAAAGCATGTACCGCGCTTAAAGAAATGATTACTTCGGTTTATCCTCCGGCGCTCCCTTCGGTTGTAAAGCCGGCAGTGGCTGTTCCCGCGGCTCCGAATATTCCTGCAGTGCCTTCCATCAGCGCTTCCGACAATACATCAGCCCCAAGGCTGGCGCCGTTAGTTCCTGCGCCGCAGACGGCCGCACCTTCGGTACCGTCCGTGCCGGTAACAGCGGGTATACCTTCAGGCCCACAGACAGTGACCGGCCCGACGGGTGTCCAGCAACCGCAAATACCACAGCTCATGCCTGTTACGGTGCCTACTCTGGCGCAGGGCACTGAAATCCCTTCATGGGTGATCCGCCCGAACTCGCTGCCCGTGTTTTCGGCTGTGAAATCCGGAAAAGACGGCGCGCAGGCACTTAGCGAAGGCAGGAAAAAGATTCGCGACGACGTTGCCCGCGGTGTTATGAAAAATATGCTTGAAGTGGAGTTGGTTAAAAATATTCAGTCTGACGACGTGAAAAAACGCTTCTTATGGCAGGTTGGGGCACGTACGGGGCAGACCGCCGGCGAGTATGTGATGCAGAAAGATGTCTGGGTTTCCAGGGAGGGCACGTATTACGTCCTCGCGTTTATCGACAGTAAAAGCGTGGATCAGATATATGAACCGGTATTCCAGGAAGAGATGAAAGCTCTGCAAACCTATGGTGACGCGGAGTATATCAAAA
>JAVBTI010000054.1:0-14457 GCA_031556255.1 Deferribacterales bacterium
ACAACTCCGCTTCTCGAAGTTTACCGATAATCTCTTCTGCGCTGTAATTCTTTTTAGACACAAATTCCTCCAGTTTCAGTTATTTACTACACTAACTTTCAAACTGGTGCAACTTTCGGGGGGCAGGTCAGTAATAGAAAACCCCCTTAAGGCATATCAACCTCAAGGGGGTTTAATCTGAGCGTCCCGTAGGGGATTTGAACCCCTGTTGTCGACGTGAAAGGCCGATGTCCTGGGCCGAGCTAGACGAACGGGACAGTTTGGTGAGCCGTGTAGGGATCGAACCTACGACCCACTGCTTAAAAGGCAGTTGCTCTACCGTCTGAGCTAACGGCTCACTGTCAACATGCGAATATTTCGCACACATAGGAATTGTGCTTATATCAAAGCGCGCTTCGTATGTCAATATTTTTTTTCAATAATTACACAGATAATTATATCGAGGCAGCAATTGCCGCATTTACACTGCGGATTCCTTTCAGCGCGGAGAGTGCTTCCTCAAGCTTTTTCAGCCGCCCTGCCTCCCCTTTCACCACAAGACATTCGAGACAAACCTCATGGGAGACGTGTACGTGAGTCGTACATATGATTACGTCGCCAAAATCGTGTTGAAGCGATGTCAGCCCGCCGGTGATGTCGTTTCCGTGGTGATCATACATCAGCGTAATGCTGCCGCATACTTCTCCCGCCCCTTCCTGCCAATGGCTCGACGTGATATAGTCGCGGACAAGCTGGCGAATGGCAAGGGATCTGTTGGGCAGCCCCGTACGTTCTATCCACCTGTCAAACTGTTCCAGCAACTGTTCCGGCATAGCCACGCCGAACCGGGTTAATTTCTCCATGATTTACATCCCCCTCATGAAAAATATCACATAAACCGTGTGCCGGGTCAAGTGGGGAAAAATAATGAGGAGTGTTGTCGCGTCGTGACGGCCCGGTACAGGACCGGGCCTATAAGCCGGAAGTCCCTCTTGGGGGACTTTAGGAAGTTGTTTTTGCAGAAACCAAGTGCCTTTAAGGAGCACACCTGTATGCGCACTGGATTTTCGGCCACCCTGATCCGGCAGCATGGTGCCGGCTGCGGATGTCCGACGCCAAAGCGCTTCGCGGACGGAGCGCAACCGTGATCGTATGCTAATCGCGCACAGATGCGTGATTTATAGGTCGGTTTGCGGCCAGCGTTAATTCACAACAGCTCTGCCGTTGCCTTCATACACGGCGGACAACACCACCCCCGACACAGGGTTGCGAACAGGGAAACTTTTTCCCACCACTGCGTTCCCTTCCGCGATGCCCGATATTTCAAGCTTAATATTGCCGTTATTGTAGACTATCAGCACCGTGTCGCCCTTAACTCTTTCCGGCTTAAGTTCCGCCATATCCATGGTTACGGCGCGCCCTTTCGGGAAAGCTCTGGCAGCTATCAGTCCTTTCGGGTTTTTCAGCAGTTCTCCCCGCAGATTTGTCACATCCACAAGCATTTTTTCAGTCTTTTCCGTGAGATCGTCCCCCGGCCGCACGCGTTCTGTGAGAACGTACCCTTCCTCAAACACTTTCACCACATATGAAAGACTGTTCTTTGCGCTCTCTGTCCTAATATATCCCTGCGCGGAGCCGGTCTTTTTGACATCCGCTTCCAGCCGGTGGGTTGTTTCCGGCGCGATGTAGATATCCCTGCCCGTCTTTACTGATTCCACGCGGATTTCTTTATCCGGATAAGCCTCCGAGTAGAGGGCGGTGAGCTCCTGCCGCACCGTTTCCTCGGAAAGCCTGTAGCCAGCCCGGGTAACAATATAGACAGGATCCATGGCTGTGGCGGACAGCCCCGTCCGTTTCAGAGCGGCGTTGACCACGTTTGATGGGAGTATGCGCCGGTCTCCCGGTTGGAAGCCGCACTGCACGGGAAACGCAGGATACTCGTCTCCCAGGAGTTCATGCAGATGGGCGCAATCTCCGTTTATCTCCACTTCCGAAGCGTAACAGGCCGCTGCGTACATAGTGAGTATCATGGCGATCACCGCTTTTTTCATATTATCACCCGGTAATTATTACCGTTTCAATCCGTTTGCAATCTGGAGCATTTCGTCGCTGGTCTGGATCACTTTGGAGTCCATCTCGTAAGCTCGCTGGGCGGTGATCATATTGACCATCTCGTCGACTACGTTTACGTTGCTCATCTCCAGATAGAATTGACGCAGGACGCCGAAACCGTCTTCGCCGGGGATCGAAACCTGTGGAGTGCCGCTCGCTCCGGATTCAACATAGAGGTTCTCGCCGATCGACTTCAATCCTGAGGGGTTGATGAAGCGGGTTATCTCAATCTGTCCGAGTTCCGTCTCTTCTGTCTCCCCCGGGAGGTAGACCGACCATATCCCGTCCTCGCTGACACTCAGCTCCAGTGCGTTTTCAGGTACATTAATATTGGGGAACAGAAGGTACCCCTGAGGGGTGGTTACGTTGCCGTCGGCGTCAATCTTGAACGCACCCTGCCTTGTGTAGCCTATCGTTCCGTCGGGGAGCTGTACCTGAAAAAATCCCTCGCCCTGTATCATTACGTCGAGCTGGTTTTCAGTAAACTGAAAGCTGCCCTGGGTGAAGATCTTTTCGATCGCCACCACGTTCACGCCCATTCCTTCCTGGACGCCGGTGGGGTGGTCTACCCCCGCCGCGGTCAGCGAGCCTGCCGCCTTCAGTTCCTGATACATGAGGTCTTCGAAGATAATACGCCCCTTTTTGAACCCCGCCGTATTGACGTTAGCCAGGTTATTGGCGGTGTTGTCGATATTTTTCTGCTGGGCGCTCATCCCCGTCGCCCCTGTGTAAAGTGATCTGATCATAATTTATAGTCTCCTGACTTATTCTCACATCTTCGCTATGGCTGTGGCCGCCTGCTCGTTCATACTGTCATAAGTATGTACGACCTTCTGGTAGAGCTCGAAGCCGCGTATGGCGTCTATCATCCGCACCATCTCCATGATGGGGTCGACGTTACTAGATTCCACATAGCCCTGCGTCACGGTGGCGTTCTCCGGCACTGTGGGCAGGGTGTCCACCGCCGTGTAGAGGTTGCGTCCGACTTTCTGCAAATATTCCGGCTCATCGAAATGAGCTACATCTATCTGCGCTATAGGTGCGTTGTTTATATGCACCGTACCGTCGCTCGTTATGTCCATATATCTGTTGTCGGGCGGAATAACGATAGGTGCGCCGGTGTTTCTGTCCAGAAGGTTGAATCCGTCCCGGGTAACAAGCTCTCCGTTGCTGTTCATCGTAAATTCGCCGTCCCGCGTATAGCGCACCCCCCATGGGGTATCCACCGCGAAAAAATTCTTTGTATCCTGCAAAGCAAGGTCGAATGAGTTTCCCGTCTGCTTGAAATGCCCCATCTCAAAATCGGTGGTGACGTCGTCCAACTTAACGGATGAATTTATGGTTCTGTTGTATAGGGTCTTTTGTATCCAGTTCTGGGGGTAGCGGTTGTCCACCGGGCGATAATCGCTGAATATCGCCAGCTCCTTTTTGAACCCGTTCGTGTTGATGTTGGCAACATTATTGGAAATGATGTCCAGACGCTGCTGTTGCATCAACAGGCCGCTGGTGGCCACATATAAACCGTTCTGCATTCCTGCCTCCTATGAAAACGCCTGAGG
Source organism: Deferribacterales bacterium (assembly GCA_031556255.1). Lineage (GTDB taxonomy): Bacteria > Chrysiogenota > Deferribacteres > Deferribacterales > JAISNW01 > JAIRQX01. Next base: position 3,651 of record JAVBTI010000054.1, read on the forward strand.
CAGAGCCTCGTGGAAGATACGTTCAAAGCCTTTCAGCGTCAAGTATTTCACCGGGCGTGCCGATTTGGACGGCTGATAATAAAAATTGCTGTCCGATTTGCTGATAACGGTGGTTTTGGTGAAAAACACCGGTGTCTCGTCCGGTTCCAGAATCGTCAGCGCTATGGCCGAGCTGTTCTTACCGTGTACCGTCTGGGGCGATTCGGCCACATCCACCACTATTATATAGTCGGCCTTGTTCGGCGAATCCACCGTGTAGCCGTAATTATTGAACCTGAGGTAGCTTTCGATCATGCGGGAATAGGTTTCATCGTATTGTTTTGCGTTATAGGGGTCGGTATAAATGACCGGCATAATATAATACGCGCAGTTTTCCGGCAGCACCTGGAAGGGGCGCACGGCAAACGATTCGAACCTGGCGTCCGTCTTGTCATATAATAATGAGGAGAAGTTGGTATTCATTTCCACCAGAAGGGCAATCTGCCACGCTCCGGTCTCTATCCCCATAACGGGGTTGTAAACCATCTCCAGATCACTGGGTGACGTACATGACACGCATATCACAAAAGCCAGAAGGATAGGCATTTTCTTAAACATTTTTTCCTCCTGACGAAATGAAAGCAATAAGCGTGCCAAAAAAATTATAAAACACCTGCGCTAATCTATTGACACTCGTTTTTATGGAATTATTGTATTAGTACTTAACAATTCCAATGGAGGTGGGATGTTAATCTATTGAAAAATATGAATATATCGTTCAGCAAAACCATATTGCACTGCTTAACTATCGTGCCTATGCACGTTAGTGTGACTTTTACCACATTTCAATTTCTAAGGAGGAAGACAAATGAAGATTCTCAATGGAACCGACCGTTTCGGAGATCTTACAAGGCGCGGGTTCCTTTCAGCAACCGTCGCGCTGGGCGCATCAGCGGCACTTTACGGCTGTGCCAAAGATGATGGAGGGACTTATGTTATTGGTGAAGGCGGAGACACAAACCCGCCGGTGCCTGATGTGTCCACCAACGATTATTACTACGGGACCGGCGGGCACAACTGTGGGGCGAGATGCCTCACAAAAGCCTGGGTGAAAGACGGTAGAATCGTTCGTATCACCACATCCGATAATGTCACCGAGAACGGGGCTCCACAGGATCCCGACAGCCAGAACAACACCGAGTCCCGTGCGTGTTCAAGATGCCGTTCCTACAAACTCAGGCTTTACCATCCCGGCCGCCTGAAGTACCCGCTGAAACAGACTAAAAAACGCGGCGATCTCACCGGTTTCATACGCATCAGCTATGAGCAGGCATGGAACGAGATCTCCCGCAAACATAAAAAAATCATCGAAAAGTATGGTATAGAGGCGATCCATTCCCTGTACGCCTGTGGGAACTACTCCGGTGCATACCAGGGCGCGGGCGCGAACGGCCCGTGGAACTCCCGCCAGGGCACCGGCTATCTGCTGAACATGCTGGGCGGCGCGACGGGCTACTATTCCAACTACAGTTTCCATCAGCAGGGCACCTTCGGCACCTTCTACACGGGCTACGGCACAATGGCCGGCACCAGCCCCACCCCCAACGACATCGCCACCCTGACGAAGACGGTAGTGCTGTGGGGTTCCAATTGCTTCTCTACCGTGAACTCCTCCGCCAACCCCGGCATTCAGGCGTACAGGAAGATGAGGGAGAGAACCGGCACCAAAGTCATATTCATCGGCCCGATGTTCTCCGATCAGGGGATCAATGTGGCCACCGAATGGATACAGATGCGCGCCTACACCGATGCCGCGTTAATCTGCGGGATGATGCACGAGATGCTCATAAATACGTTCAACACCGACGGCTCTATAAAAAGCGACTCCTGGCTCAACGTGGACTATATTGACTCAATGGTTCACGGCTTCTTCGACTCCCCCGGCTATTGGCTGAATAAAACTAACGGTGTCATGACCATGAACGACAAGGCTGACGACCCCGGTGACGGTTCCGTGTGGATAAACGAGGTTCCCGCCGGTAAATCACTTTCCGCCTATATTCTGGGCAGCGGTGACGACCGCCTGACACAGGCCGCGTACTCCGCCGCCAACAACTATACCGCACAACAATATGCCCTTAAGCAGACGAAAAGGAATGCGGGCGTGTGTTCTTATGTCCCCGCACAGGGTGCTGCAAATACGAAATATAGTCTCAAGAAAGATTTCGAAAAAGCCAAAGATGCCGCCTGGGCCGAGGCGATCACCGGTGTGAAAGCTTCCAAAATCCAGGAACTGGCCAGGCTTTACTGCACCGAAGCGGCACACCCGCTTTACAGCGAATACTGCGGCGGTCAGCAGAAGCAGGCGGAAGGGTGCAACAACATGTTTGCCGTCCAGGCGCTCAACATTATCACCCAGACCTACGGGAAAACCGGTGAATCATACGACCGCGGCAAGCCCGCAATTCAGAGTTCCAAAGTGGCAACGGTGGATCAGTTGCCTGATATGGACCTGTACAGGCCGTCCACATACGACGTATCGCCCCCGACACCGTTTGCGTCCTGCACTATGTGGCACAACTCGGTGAAGTTCGGCTTCGGCGATCAGCTCACGGCAAACGGCTATACCGCCAAATATATTCCTGACTGGAACGTGGCCGACATCGGTACCGGCAAGGTTTATCACGACGACGGCGGTTCCAAGGCGCTGGTGAAAATGAAGCGCAACGCCGACGGCAGTTACGTTGTGCGGACCGACGGCGAATATGCCGGCTACTACGACTGGGAAGTGGGCGCCGACGGCAAGCCCATATACTCCGGCTACAGGATGATCTATAATATGGGCGGCAACATTCCCGTGAATCAGCACCAGAATGCCAACGACAACTCCGACATGCTGGCCTGCCTCCCTCTCGGTTCCGCAGACCCGGATAATGCTGACACATTTTGCATAGTGAACTTCGACCTCTTCATCTCCCCCAGCCCGCGCTGGAGTGACTATGTGCTTCCCGCCGCCACAGTCTGGGAAATGGAGAACCGGATGACGGACGTCGATTTCGGCAATATCGTCATGATGCCTGTGGTAAGCGCGCCTCCGGGCGAATCTGTGGACACCTATTCATCCATAATACAGTTCCTGCAGGAGTACGAGAAGATCGATTCCACCGCCAAAGCGAACAAGGTCACGGAACTGTTCATAGGCAAGGACAGCGCAAGCTCCACCTTCTTCCCCGACGACACATATATGAAGAAGTTCAAACGCGCATACAACCGCCGCGCCTCCACGTATGCCAACAACGCCAACAGCAGATACTACGGCAAAACTTTCGAAGAGGCGCTCAAAGTTCAGTATGTGGCCAGGACGCCGGTCGCGGACGGGGTCAGCACATTAAAGAAAAATGAGCTTCGTACCTATGTCGACAACTACCTCTCGCTGGATAACACAACGAGGAAAAACACTCCGTTCTTTCCAGTGGATTCCGCTTCCGCAGCTATTGCTATCGGCAATGCCGGCAACCGGAACTACGGCAGCCAGAGCAACGTCGCAGACATTGTCTCGTATCCGCCCGACGTTACGGTGCCGAACGTGCCGAACAAGGCACTCCTTTACTGCGAACTTTATGTGTTCCAGTATGAAAACCGTTTCCGTAAATGGCACGGCTATCTGCCGAAGGAACAGCGCGGCCAGAAAAACAAAGACCAGGAAGACGATCCGATAATTTATCCTATCATGATGTATTTCCCATACGAGGACTACTTCATGGAGGCCTACGGCGGGCAGGATAAACTGCCGCCCACAACGAACCGCTTCCTGCTCACCACCACCCACGACAGGTTCCGTTCCCACTCTACTTTGGGGGAGGCGCCGTACCTTCGGGAGCTCACCCATCGCACCAAGGGCGGCAAGATATACTCCGGCAACGACTGGGGCACCTACGCGCTTTCAGACATACAGCCGGACGGCTCTATACCGCGCCTGAACAAATCTATAACCGATAAAGACTACACCAGAGCAAGCTGGAGCGAAATCTGGATAAACCGGGAAGACGCCGAAGGCATGGGCATCAAAGACGGCGATCTCATCGACGTGGGTAATGCCATCGGCACCGTGCGCGTCGCCGCCCGCCTGACGGATCGCAACATGCGCGGCTATCTCGACCTGCATCAGGGTTGCTGGTACGATCCGGATCCGGCGACCGGTATAGATGACGGCGGCTGCGCCAACACTCTTATGGCCACAAAGCCATCCCGTTTCGACCACGGCAACGGGCAGCAGTCTGCCATGGTATCAATCACTAAAGTGACGCTGTAGGAGGAAGCCAATGAGACGCGCATTTGTATTCGATCAGGAAAAATGTATGGGCTGCAATACATGCACGGTTTCGTGCAAAGACTGGAATCAGGTGAACCCCGGCCCGGTCAGGTGGCGCACCCAGAAAACGTATGAACAAACCGACACCCCCTATTTTTTCCCGCTGGCCATGAGCTGCAATCACTGCGAAACCCCCGCCTGTCTGTCGGCATGCGGGGCGAACGCCATTATCAAAAGACCGGACGATGGTCTTGTGTATGTGGACAGGGATCTGTGCATCAATCTTCGGGCCTGCATCACTGCCTGCCCTTTTGCCGAGCCGCAGATAGCCGAAGACCAGCAGGAACCGACCCGGTATCAGGGCTGGCAGGTGTACCATCCTATGCAGAAGTGCGACTTTTGCATGGACAGAGTGGACAATGGACAAAACCCCGCCTGCGTGGATTCCTGTCCTGCTCATGCGCTGGAGATGGGCGACTACGACCATCTGATAACGAAGTACGCTGCGAAAAACCCTCCGGTCACGCTGGTACAGCTCAACCCGACGGAGTTCCCGTATGCGTACATCAACAACCAGACGGCAACCGGCCCCTCTTTCCTTGTAAATAAGAGGAAAGGGCTTGAAATTGCGAAGGCCGTAAACAACAACATTTAAATTTTCCTTCCTTCTCAATACCCCCCGGAAGCGTATGTTTCTGGGGGGTTTCTGATACCGTAAAAAAAATGTTTTTTTTCGTCAATACCGGGCTTGACCCGGAATCCAAAAGCTTTTATATTTACCCGTATGGAGTCCGGCCTGAGGCCGGAATTGTGTTACATACTATCGGAGGTTATATGAAAAGAGTTGCACTGCTTTTTGTTTTTGCGTTTCTGTTCGTATCTGCTGCAGCGTTTGCCGACAGTACGACCGTGACAGTCAACGCCGTGAATGACAAAGGTGTGGGGCAGTCCATAGGGACCGTCACAGCGACGGACAGCGATGTGGGCTTGATACTTAATGTAAACCTTAAAGGGCTGACACCTGGCGCGCACGGCTTCCACGTTCATGCCATGGGCAGCTGCGGCACGATGGGCGCCAACAATACAACCGGCCCAGCCATGGCAGCTGGCGGCCATTTTGACCCGGACGGCACCAATACCCATAAAGGGCCTATCGGCAACGGGCACAAAGGGGATCTTCCATACATAGTTGCTGATGACGGCGGCATGGTGAAAGGGATTTATCTGGCCCCGCGCCTGACGGTTGCTGATATCAAAGGTAAAGCGCTGATGGTACATGCCGGCGGCGATAACTACAGCGACAATCCCGCCCTCGGCGGTGGCGGCGCGCGTGTGGCTTGCGGCGTGGTGAAATAAGCGAACCCGTCATTGAAATATTTGTCACCCCGGGCCATACACTCCGTTAACGCCGCTAGGGCATTTTCGCTACGCCGGTTCGCGCATATATCAGCGACCAGCGGGAGCGGCTTGGTGGTGTGGGTACAATGGCACCGGGGTTCATGTCTTATTTTGGATTCCGGCTCGCAGGTTGGAATGATGGAAGAGGAAAAAATGATTTTATTAGCAGTCTGAGCGGGGGGATTTTCCTAGGCTTTTTTTCATGTCCTGATTATTCTCGTATCTTTGCAGGTCAGGTCGACTATGGTGGAAGCACGTCCGCCCCCCGGTTCTCCCCAGAGCATATATCTGCACTCCGGCAGGAACCTTGCGGCGATCTCTTCAGGCGTGTTAAGTGGCGGTTCTCCGCTCACGTTCACGCTGGTGGCGGTGACTGGCAGCCCCAGCTCCGCGATTGCTTCCGCCAGCCACGGCAAGGCCGCCATGCGGACGGCCACAGCACTGTCTTTTGTATAAAGAGGATCCAGCCAGGGCGCGGCCTTCATGATTGCCGTATAACGTACCGGACTAGAGGGGTGCCATGCGTTTTTCAGCCATGTCATTACGTTCGTGCTCACATCCGCGGCAACAATTTCAAGCTGTTCCCACGCGCCGATGAGCAGCGGCATGGGTTGATCCTGCGGCCGTCTTTTGATTTCATAAACCCTTCGGTTCGCGGATATTGAGCTTATCGGGGCGCCGATCCCGTAGATGGTGTCGGTGGGGAATATAATCGGCTCCCCGCTGTACACGGAGGCGCGCATAAGCGTTATCGCACTGTTTTTCCCGGCGGTGAGGGTGATGCTCATTTTGTAAAAGAGTAGGGGTAGTGCATATGGTCGGTGTACTTCCCGGTCAGCACGGCAACTACATCTTCTACGAACACAAGCTCTTCATTGGTGGGGATTACGAAGACCTTCACCTTTGAACCCGGCGCGGATATATCGGTTTCCCCGGTCTCGGTCTTGGTAGCGAGGTTTTTCTCTTCGTCTATGGATATCCCTATATTTTCAAGGTCTTTCAGCGCAAGCTGGCGCAGGAGGCCGAAATTCTCACCCACCCCTGCCGTAAACACCACGGCGTCCAGCCTTCCGAGCACGGCGGTGTACATCCCTATATATTTTTTAATGCGGTACGCCTCCATGCTGATGGCCAGTTCGCAGAGATGATCCCCCGCCAGGGCATGGTGTACGATATCGCGGCGGTCCACAAACTGCTTCGTAATCCCCAGAAGCCCCGATTTTTTGTTCAGTATGGAATCGATCTCGTCGGCGTTTTTGCCCAGCACTTTTTGCATATAGAGCGGCACGGCGGGGTCAAGGTCGCCGCAGCGGGTGCCCATAACCGCCCCCTCCAGCGGGGTGAAGCCCATGGAAGTGTCCACACTGACACCGTTTTTAATGGCGGTATGGCTTGCGCCGTTTCCTATGTGCATGGTGATCAGGTTGCACTCTGAAGCCGGTTTGCATAGCATGGCCGCCGCCCGTTTCGACACGTAGAGGTGGCTTGTGCCGTGGAAACCATAGCGCCGGACCTGGTTTTCCTCGTACCACTCCATAGGAACGGCGTAAAGGTAAGCGGTTTCGGGCATCGTCTGATGGAAAGCAGTGTCGAAGATCGCCACCTGCGGCACTTCGGGCATAAGCGCCCGCGCGGCGAGGATGCCCGCCAGGTTAGGCGGGTTGTGCAGAGGGGCGATCCCCGAAAGTTCTTTTATGGTTTCTATCACTTCGTCGGTGATAATAGTGCTTTTGGTAAATTTCTCCCCGCCGTGCACCACCCGGTGCCCCACGGCGGATATTTCTGATACGTTCTCTATCACACCGCAAACAGTATCCACCAGCATTTTCATGATCAGTTCAAGTGCGTGGACATGGTCTGTGAGCAATGGCTCGAGTATCCTTTCTTCCCGGCGGTCAGTTTTATGTTGCAAAAAAGGGTCTTTGAGGCCGATCCGTTCCACGGCTCCTTTGGCGGCGACCTTGTGGGTCTCCCAATCGTATAACTGGTATTTGACAGACGAACTGCCGCAGTTGAGTGCTAAAATCTTCATGCTACTACCTGCCTGTGTGATTATTCCGCCTGGACGCTTGTTATTGCCACCACGTTGACTATGTCCGTGGCGCTGCATCCTCTGGAAAGGTCGTTTATCGGTTTTGCAAACCCTTGTATAACAGGGCCTATCGCCTCCGCGTCGGAAAACCGCTCCACCAGCTTGTAGCCGATATTTCCCGCGTCCAGGTTGGGGAAGATCAGCACGTTGGCTTTCCCGGCCACGTTGCTGCCCGGGGCCTTCTTTTCACCCACGGAGGGGATCAGCGCCGCGTCGAGTTGGAGTTCGCCGTCTACTATCAGATCCGGTGCTTTTTTATGGAGTATTTCCACCGCCCGAAGAACTTTTTCTGTGCTTGGGGTGATGGAGCTTCCCTTTGTGGAAAACGAGAGCATAGCCACGCGGGGCTCTATATGCAGGAATTTTTTACAACTTTCCGCAGTGGAGATGGCTATATCCGCGAGCATCTCAGCGGTAGGATCCGGGTTTACCGCGCTGTCTGCGAAAAGAAGAGTACCGTCCTTTCCGAACTCCTTCTTTTTGGATACCATTATGAAGCATGAGGATACGGTTTTGTTGCCGTTTTTTATCCCCACCACCCGCAGACCGGAACGCAGCACATCTGCGGTTGTGTGCGCGGCGCCCGCCACACTGCCGTGTGCCAGTCCTTCATGCACGAGCATTGCGCCGAAGTAAAGCGGATCTTTCATCAATTCCGCTGCTTCCTCTATGGTTAGCCCTTTATCTTTGCGGAGTTCATAGTATTTATGGGTGTACTCGGCAAGTTTAGGATTGGTTTTGGGGTCCATTATTTTGCAGTCCACCGAGCCGCCCCGGACTTCTATCGCTTTGGTAAGCTCCGCCACGTCGCCAAGCAGGATCAGCTTTGCTATATTATCTTTCATCACTGTTACCGCTGCGTCGACGGTGCGTTCGTCGAAGCCCTCGGGCAACACTATTGTACGCTGCAACTCTTTCGATTTGGTGCGAAAACTTTCAAGTATGTTCATTATACAAAACTCCTGAATTTGGGGATTGTCAGGCAGATTCCGGTTTAGGAAAAATCTTAACACGGTATTTTATTATATCTACTTACATGAATTATGCAATAAATAAACTGCTTATATCATGAGAGTGGTGGAATAAAAAATGTCGGTTTGAGTGGCCGGCACGGAATTAAGAAATGAAGGTTCTGTATTTATGAACCGTCAGACGGGATGTGATGAGGGTGGCCGGAAGCAACGCAGCAGCGCCCATATCACGGTTCATCATTTACTCGCCATAGCTTCCTGGAGGGCAAGCGGCAGACTGACCAAAGTATACTGCTTGAACATAGCCAGCTCCGCATTCATATTCTGATCTATGAGATAGCTTGTAATATAGGCGGGTGATATGTCGGGGATGATTTTGAAGAGCCCGCCGGCTACGCCCCAATAATGGCACTGGTCGTCCGCCTGGTCGATGTCCATAGCCTTAGGCGTCAGGTGCATGGCGACAGCTTCGCCGGTATAAACATCATCAAAATCGACAACTATCTTCATCAGATCTTTTTTTGAACTGCCCACCATCTGCATCTCCGCCATTATCACTGAATACGGCGCAAGCAGGGGCCTTGTGACTGTGGTCACCAGATAATCGGATTCTCTGGCGCTCTCTATCATCAGGCGCATAATGGTATCGAAACTTTTACACATCAGTCCGCAGAAACGTATGTTGTAATTCATGATAAAGCCTTTTTTTCACAGTAGGACACGCAGCTCCGGCAGCCGGTGCACAGCTTGCCGTTTATGTGTATGCCGTTTGCCTTGCGTATCAGCGCCGGGCAGCGGGAGCCGTCCGCGCAGCCGGGGTTTGCGTTGTTCAGGTAGCATACGCATTTTTTTATATTGTTCTTTATTTTGGCATACTTTTTAATATTGTTGCAGCTATAGGGAAAAGTCGCATTTTTAAGTATTTTCAACTTCGACGGGCTGCTGGCGGGCGGGAAGGGCGCTTTTTCGCCGCAATCGTTCAACAGTATAAAGGTGCCGTTTTCCATAAGCGCATTTCTGATCGGCAGTGCTTCGCTGAGGTTGCCGACAAAAAGAGTCAGCACATTCAATTTTCTGCTCACTATGCCCAGGTATTCCATCATGCTGACCTGCTCTATGGGGTAGGCATGCTTCGCCGCCTCGCATTGTACTGATGTGAACACAATAACCTCTTTCAGCGGCAGATTCGCATACATTGCGGCAAATGGGCAGCCGGGGCAGAGGTAAGTTTTGGTCTCCACGGGCTCCGGCGTGAGGGCAGGTGTTAATTCTATATCCATATCGTGCAGAATATGGATAAGTTTGTGGAAGAAAGGGAGATCCGTATCGGTAGTGCTGATTGATCTCAACCCCTCAAACAGCGCCCGCTGCTCAGGAATATTCACGGGGAAAATATAGGGGGGAAACTCTTCATCGGGCAGCCCGAAGGCCAGTTTTGCAGGCATTGCGGACTGCGGGAAAGACGTCCGCAGAGCGGAATAAGCCGCCAGCAGCTTCTGTTGTGCGGGCTGTAGTTCGCGTTTTGCGGCGAAAGTGCTGCCGTTAAGATAAGGCGACACTCTGTCCAGATCGCCTGACGGAAGCGGTTCCGTCATATAGTTGTTCAGGATGTTTGCCGCTATAATTATCTGTACGGGCATGTTTGTATCGGTGGATACTTTTATGGCTCTGGGAAAGATATCCGCCATCTGCTCCGGCTTCCGGCAGAAGAAAGCGGGGGTTTCGAGCTCGTCCGGCAGGCGTGTGCTGATAAGCAGGCAGATCCCGCGCAGGGGCCGGTCGTTGAAAATCTTGGGGATACGGTGGAAAAAGCCGATCACCTTATTTCCGACGGCTGCTGAGGCCAGCATGTACTGCAGGGCGTTTGGCGCCTGCATACGGAAAGTGCCGGGGATTGCCAGAGGAAAATTATCTTCCACATAGATGGTGGAGAAGTTCATGCCCTGAATATACGATATTAACGATTCGGTACTGTTAATTATAGTCATGGCGTTAGGTATAATATGATTAACATCCAAATACAAGCGAAATCTAAAGGGTATAAAGGGTCAGATA
>JAVBTI010000109.1:0-3060 GCA_031556255.1 Deferribacterales bacterium
TACTTTGACGAAAAAGGCAGCTATTTTCCGGATGCGGTTACCACCAGAGGAAGAAAGCATCTGCACACGCTGATGCTGGCGGTGAAAGAAGGCTACAGGGCGGTGATGCTTTACGTGTGCATGGCCGGCAGGCCGGCCTTCGCCTGTGCCGCGCACGTAGACCCGGAATATTGCAGGGCACTCACGGAGGCCGCGACAGCCGGAGTGGAAATAATGACGGTCAACAACAGATTCGACAGGGCAGCCAACAGTTCCTCGGTCACCCCGGCAGAACTGTTTATATCATAGCCTTCTCGCTGTTTTTCTCATATTCCTTAAAATATCTGATAATATGTTCCGCGGCCTCTTCGGAAGTATCAAGCACCTTCAGATAGCCAAGGTCGGCCGGCACAATATAATTCCTGGTGATCATCTGCGTTTTCAGCCAATCCAGCAGTCCACTCCAATAAGCGGAATCCATAAGGATAATCGGGAAATTGTAGACTTTTCTGGTCTGGATAAGGGTGATTATTTCAAAAAACTCGTCCATAGTGCCGAACCCGCCGGGGTAAAACACAAATGCTTTGACATATTTCACCAGCATATATTTACGCACGAAAAAATGTTTGAAAGTAAGCGATTGGGTGGTATACGCGTTCCCCTTCTGTTCATGAGGCAATTTTACATTCAAACCGATCGATTCGCTGCCGTTTTCAAAAGCTCCCCTGTTGGCTGCTTCCATAATTCCGGGGCCGCCGCCGGTAATAACGACGATACCGGCCTGTGACAGAAGAAAACCCAGCTTATGCGCGTCTTTATAATGGCGGTCATCCTTACCAATCCTGGCTGAGCCGAAAATAGATGCCGCGTTGCCGATACTGTTAAGCAAGGCAAACCCTTCGGCAAATTCGCCCGCTATTCTGCGGAGCTGCCAGAAGTCCGGCGTCTTTTCATCGCCGGCACCATTCAGAATATCAGATATGTGAACACCGTACTTACCGTTCTTGTCAGACATATACCATCCTTCAGCTGTCATATACATTTTATGCCTAATCAGGCAAAATACAAGACAAATAAGCCGTCTATATCTGGCATGCTTATTGCTTAACAACAAGCTGAGGTATGTTATGAGTTATTTAAACGGGATTTTCACTAAAAACAGGACAAACGATATACAGTTTGCGCTGGGCACTCTATCGGTAAAAAATACGCAGATCACCCGTAATGTTGCTCACGCGGACACTCCGTTCTACCGTTCCAAAAAGCTGGAGTTTGACGAAGTCATGTCGGAATATTTTTCCCAGTCAAACCCGAAAAAACTCTACACCACCCATGAAAAACACATACAGGTGTCCGGAACACCGGTGGATCCTAAAGATTTTGTCCGCAGACAAAACAACCCGTCGCTACGCGCCGACGGAAACGACGTGAACATGGACTATGAAATGAGCGAACAAGCCAAAACCACTATTCTCTACTCCATGATGACTGAAATGGTGGGGGGTAAGTTCGCCACACTGAAAGAAATAATACGCACGAGGTAATAGATTATGAGCTTTTTCAGCGTACTTGACACGGCAGCCACGGGCTTATCGGCACAGCGTATAAGAATAAACGTTATCTCCTCTAACGTGGCGAACGCCAATACAACCCGCACTGAAGAGGGGGGGCCCTACCGCAAGAAAAATGTAATTTTCGAACAGGTCCTCTACGGGGAACACAAAGGAGGTGTGAAGGTGCAAAAGATCGTGCCGGATCATAAACCGCCCATGCTTAAGTTTGAGCCTTCACATCCGGACGCCAATGAAGAAGGGTACGTGGCATACCCCAACATTAACCCCATTGAAGAGATGGTAAATATGCTGGAGGCGGCCCGCACTTACGAGGCAAACGTAACAATCGTCAACACGGCAAAGCAGCTTGCACAGCAGGCAATAGGCATAGGGCAAAGATAACAATCCCCAAACACTGTGTTTATGTTGCCCGTGTTGAACTACCTATGAAAAAATTACTTGTATTATATGTACTTAGTGTGTTAATATGATACAAATTGGAGTTGTTTATGGCTGATTTATCAAAACTGGACGCCCTGTTACCCCAAAGTATCGGGTTTGACGGTAAATCTACGACTTCATCTTCCCCCAAACCGGGCGAAGACAACTTTTCAGACATCCTTAAAGGCGCTCTGAACAGCGTGAATAACGCCCAGTCGGAAGCGGATGAGGCGGTCAAACAGGTACTCAGCGGCGAATCCAACGATATCCACGATACCATGATTGCGCTGCAGAAGGCTGACGTCTCGCTGAAAATGATGCTGGAAGTCAGGAATAAAATTTTAGAGGCCTATCAAGAGGTTATGCGCACACAGCTTTAGTGCGCCCTGAATGCTGGGTCTCGGGAGCGCTTGTTACTCATGGCTCTTCGCGGAGTGTTTGATCAGTTTGCGGAAACCTTTAAACGGCTCTCCCTCCTGCAAAGGGTTTCCCTCTTGGCCGCCACCGTGGCAGTTTTTGCCGCTGTAGTTGTACTCATAATCTGGGCGAATAAACCTATCTATAAAACCCTGTACGCAGATATGCAGGAACAGGATATCAAAGATGTCACCACAGCGCTGGACGGGAAAAAAGTTCCCTACCGCATCGTCGACGACAAAACCATAGAGGTTCCCGCTGAAGATGTTTACGAAACACGTATAGCCCTGGCCCTGGAAGGACTTCCTAAAGACCAGGGCGTCGGGTTCGAGCTTTTCGACGAATCCAAGCTCGGGATGACCGAATTTGCGCAGAATGTAAACTATCAGCGCGCCCTTCAGGGAGAACTTGCACGCTCTATCGCTACTATGGACGAAGTGGTGCAGGCCAAAGTACACTTGTCAATCCCCAAAGAAAGGATCTTCGTGGCTGACGATGACGAAGCCAAGGCTTCCGTTGTAATACGGCTGAAACAAGGCACCACATTGCGCCCTGAGCAGGTACGTGCTGTGAGCCACCTTGTGGCTGCGGCTGTCCGGGGGCTCAAGCCTGAAGCTGTCCAAATCATGGACACCAACGGCAACCTTCTGAGCGAATTTATGAACGATTC
>JAVBTI010000008.1:0-12580 GCA_031556255.1 Deferribacterales bacterium
TCCGCCCCGACACTGATGAAAAACTGCCTGCCCTTCTGGCCATTTCGTCCTACGGCAAAAATATCCAAAGGCAATATTTGCCGCAGCCCGTCCCTTCTCCTTTCGGAGACGCCTGTATCGAAGCGGGAATGAGCGACTGGCTGGTGGAAAGGGGGTATGTGCATGTCATCGCCGATACCAGAGGGATAGGCGATTCGGAGGGCACATATTACAGTATGTATTCTGAGCAGGAATCACTGGACGGCTACGATCTGGTGGAATGGATCGCTCAACAGCCCTGGTGCGACGGACAGGTGGGGATGATAGGTATCTCCTATTTCGGCACAATACAACTGGTTGTGGCATCCTCCTGCCCGCCCCACCTCAAGGCGATCGCCCCTCTGGAAGCCACACAGGATCAATATCTGGCCTGCTACCACGGCGGCGTAATGGACGGCTTTTACAGTGAGCTTTATACCGGCCGCCACTCATTTCTCAGTTGGAGCGGGTTTGCCCAAAAAGATGTCCAGTCCAAATCCAAAAAAGATCTGAGCCCTGAGGAATACAAACGCCGCAAGCAAAGGGCGCTGGAAGACAAGGACATGTGCCAGTATAACCTGCTCTACAGCGTAATGAACTACCCCGATAAAAACCCGGTTTTTCATGACATCATGCTGAACCCTTATGACGACAAGGGGGAGATGTACTGGTGGAACCCTAAACTGGAAAATATCAAGATCCCCGTACTGTGCGGCTGTAACTGGTATCCGGACTGCGGCCCGAAATTTGTAAGGGAGCCTTTCTTTATTTACGATCGCGTGCAGGGGCCGAAAAAATTGTATATGTTCCGCGACGGCTGGATGTTTCGCCCCTTCTCCGAGCATCATGAACTGATCCTGAGCTGGTACGACTATTGGTTTAAGGGAATCCAAAACGGCGTCATGGACAGAGATCCCATCAGTTTGTATATAATAGGGGAAAAGAAAGTCCGTACAGAAAAAGAATGGCCTATGGCAAGAACCGTGTGGACGGATTTCTACCTGAGGCCGCACCAGAAGATCAGTACCGTACCGGAGATATTCGAAGATCTGGAGCCCGACGGCTACATACAGGAGCCGCTTTCCGTTACGCAAAAGGTCAGCAAGCTCACATACGAGACTGCTCCCATGGTTGATGATTTGGAAATTTCCGGCCCCATCTCCATGTACCTGTATGCTTCCATCGATCAGTGCGATTCCTGGTTCAAAGCTACGCTTTTCGATGTGGACAGCGCCACCGGCAAAACGCATGAACTTACCCACGGCCACCTTAAGCTATCCCATCGCACTCTGGATAAAGAGCGTTCCAAGCCGTACCAGCCAATCCATGACCACAGGGAAGAGGCCTGCAGGAAAGTAGTCCCGGGGGAGATCAATGAATATCATCTTGAGTTTTACCCCTTTGCCAACCTGTTTAAAAGAGGACACCAGATCCGGCTTGAAATCTGCAGCGCAGATGTTCCGGGCGTATCATTCTCTTATCACGTTGTGAGCCACAAAACCGTTTCTTACAAAATTTACCGGGATGCAAAGTACCCCAGCCGTCTCTATCTGCCGGTAATTCCGCCTAAAGGTTAGGATGGTTTTTTCTTTTTCCGTCACTGCGGACTTAATCCGCAATCCAGCGTTAATTAATAAGGAAATTCCTTATTAACTTATCCTGGATCCCGGCCTCCGAGCCGGGGTGACGTGACGGAGATAGTGAATTTTGGAGCTGTCCGGCAGCTCCACTTGCTTTAAAGCACAAAATAACCTACAAATCCTGTTGTGTTGCTTCTGAATATATAATATAGACATATTATGATGATATACACCGACATAATTCTGCACCCCGAGCTCGGCGAAATATTTGTATACTGGGGCACGGACGGAAAAATAAAGGAGGTGTCCTTCGAGGGCTCACACCTTGACGTTATGGCGATACCGGGGGATTTTTCTACCGCCATGCCGGAGGTACGCGACTATCTCCTGAATTTCGGCGAAAACCGGAAACCCGCCTTCACACCGGACATCCTTGACCTTTCATGGTGTACCGGCTTTATGGAAATGGTATACCGCACCCTCTTCCGCGTGCCCAGGGGCACAACAGTGGCTTACGGCAAACTTGCTGAAATGGCGGGCTTTCCGCGGGCCGCGCGGGCCGTGGGCACGGCCATGCGAAAAAATAAATTCGCACTTATAATCCCCTGTCACAGGGTTGTGGGGGCAAACTCGCCGGGCAGTTACCTCAGCAGCATGTCCCTGAAAATCAAACTCCTCCGTATGGAAGGCGTGGACATATAAATGGGAAAAAAATCAATAATAGCCTTAATGATTTTTGTAATTTCAGCCGTCGCAGGAATATATATTGCGGACGAGGCCCGGCACTGGAACCTTGTGAGCAGACTGGGGGATCTGTTTAAAGATAATCCCGCTCCGCAGCCCCACGGGCTGGAAGATCTTTTCACAGGCACCGCCCCCGCGATAGATGGAGCCGACCCGGCGGGTGACCCGCTCTTCGTGGCGGCAAGATCCGGCGTCGCGTCGGAAGTCGCCGCGGCATTAAGGCGTACCCCTCCGAATAAACAGGATAAAACCGGAATGACTCCGCTGATGTATGCCGCCCGTGGCAATAAAATTGATGCCGTGAGGATACTCGCGGACAGCGGCGCCAACCTCAATATGCAGGATATTAAAGGCTACTCCGCTCTGATGTACAGCGCCGAGTCCGCCGCAGACAACATAAGCGGCTACCTCCTGACCCGCGGGGCGAACCCGAACCTGCGGGCGGCGAGCGGTGACACCGCGCTCTCCATAGCGGCTTCCACAGGAAGGATCTCCCAGGTTGACGGATTACTGAACAGGAGTGCAGACGTAAATGAGAGCAACCTGTACGGTGTCACTCCATTGATGTATGCCGCCATGAACGGCAACCCTGATTCGGTCGGCACTCTGATACGGGGCGGAGCGAAGGTCAACGCACGCGACAATAATGGCTTCACCCCTCTGCTTTACGCTGCTGAGTATGGGAACACCGGAGCAACGCGGCTGCTTATTGCCGCCGGAGCGGATATCGCGGCACGCGACAACACAGGAATGACCGCTATCAGCCATGCCCGGCGCAGTAACCATCAAGATGTCGTCTCTTTGTTGCTTGCTAACGGGGCACCGGAGTGAATATGCCCAGAAAAATCATACTGACGGCGGTTTTAATTGCGGCTGTCTTATTTTTTGCACTACTGCTCCCGGGCTTTCTTGGACTGGACGGACTCGGTGAGGGCTACGCGGGTGCCTTGCAAAGCAAGCTGGATTCAAGGCTTGCTTCCGCCACCCTTTTTTTCATGCTGACAAAGCTTATCACCGGGATACTTTCTTTTTTGCAAACCATACAGTTGGACTTTAGCGTGGTTCTGGCCGGACTGAACGTGTCGCCCCTGAAAGTGTTGGAACCGCTGAATCAGGCGATTAACAGCCTCTCTAATCTATTTCTGATTGCCATGGGGGCGATCGTGCTGGAGAAATTCCTGCTTGTGACAGGCGGCTGGCTGGCGCTGAAAATCCTGATGCCGCTGGCGATGCTCTTAGGCGCCGGCTCTCTATGGGTAAATCATCTGTGGAGGGACAAATTGCGAAGGGGCGCTTTGACCTTTGTCATGGCCGCTGTCTTCGTATGCGGGGCGATCCCGGCATCGGTGGAGCTTTCAGGTGGGCTGGAAAAGTATTTCTTAAACGATATTGTCAATACCGCCGCTCAGCGGGTCGAAAGCCATACAGGCTCGCTGGAAAGCATGCAGGACAACCTGTCAGCCCAGCAATGGCTCACTTCCGAGCAGGCAAAGCCGCTCAAAGGGAATACACCGCAGGAAATATGGCAGCAGAGCCAAAGCGGCGGCAAAATCTCCATATCCGAAGTCAACAGAAAGGCAAAAGAGTTTATCGGCACTGTAACAGACAAGGCTAAGGCGATAATCGGCGACCTGGTGAACGCCCTCATTGTCATGGTTGTCACAACACTGATAATCCCAATAAGCACAATGCTTGGTCTATGGTGGCTCCTGAAATGGGCCATGAGTGGCCTCGGCCCCCGCTGATCATATATTGCAATTGCAGCAACCGCTCCCGTTGATCCCTTGTCCACAGCATTTTAATTTTACGATGTTGTATAAATATGAATATGCAATGTGCGGCAGACCTCCTGCTTCGCCTGCTCCGCGGGCCGCCAAATAAAACTCAATAGAGGTACGTATTTATGGCAAAGATTCTGGTTCTTAACGGCAGCCCGCGCAAGGGCGGTAACACCGAAACACTGGTAGACGCATTTATCGAAGGGGCCGGGAAGAACGGCAACAGCGTGAAGAAATTTAATCTGCAGTGGATGGACATCAATGGGTGCCTGGGCTGCCTCAAGTGTATGCAGAAGAAGGGCAGCCCCTGCGCGCAGAAAGACGACATGGGGCAAATATACGGCCCCTTCAGCGAGGCGGACATAGTGGTGTTTGCCTCGCCGATGTACTTCTGGTCGTTTACTTCCCAGATGAAAGCGGTGCTGGACAGGCTTTTCGCCGCCATGGCCGCAAAAGACATAATAAGGCCCGATAAAGGCTGCGCCATGATAATTGCCGCCGAAGAGGATTCCAAAGAAAACTTTGCCCCCTTGCTCAGCATCTACAATACCCTCCTGAGCTACCTGAACTGGGAAAACAGGGGCACCGTGCTTGCCGGAGGCCTGTTCAGCATGGGTGACGCAAAGGACAGCCCTTACATCGAAGAGGCCAGGAAGCTGGGACAGTCGCTGTAGGAAGCTTACGCATCCGATTCCATATAAAATGGCTCCCACACGTGCCCGTCAGGGTCGGTGAAGCTCCGGCCATACATGAAGCCAAGGTCCTGCTTTTCCCTGAAAAGTTTCCCGCCCGCTTTGACCGCTTTTTCTGCAATATCGTCGACTTGTTCCCGGCTGCCGCATGATAAAGCCAGCATCACCTCCGTGAAGCGGGAAGTGTCGCATATCTCCCTCCCCGGGTTAAAGCTCTTAAAAAACTTTTCCGTAAGGAGCATGGCGTAGATATTTCCGCTGAACACAAGGCAAGCTGCGTTTTCATCCGTAAACTTCGGATCGAAAGAGTACCCGAGGGCGCTGAAAAACTTCTTCGATACATTCAGATTTTTTACCGCCAGATTCACAAAAATTTGCCCGGACATGGCATTTACCTCCGTAAAATAGTCCGACCAATATAATATGTAAATTACAAATTGTAAACTAATTTGCACACCGCCAAAATACCTTGACATAGAAAAACCGAAACATTAAGTTATTTTTATCGCGAGGGAAGTCCGGTGAGAATCCGGCGCTGTTCCCGCAGCTGTAACTGACGGATCCATATTCATGCCACTGTTGATTGTCAACGGGAAGGCCTTTGGACATTTAAAACCGCAGTAAGCCAGAAGACCTCTCGCGCCTCGGTATGTGTGCACAGTGCGCCATACTATCCCCGGGATTTGGGATCAGGTTGCACCAACTTTTTTAACATTTAGGTTTCTAACTTATGTTTGCTTTTATGATCTCCGCTTTTTGCAGCGGTTCCGGCAAGACTGTCGTCACCTCCGGCGTCAACAGAGCATTGGTGCGCCGCGGACTCGATATCGCCCCGTATAAATGCGGGCCGGACTATATCGACGCCATATGGCAGTCCCGCGCCGGCCGCAGACCGGCTTACAATCTGGATTCCGTTCTTATGGCGGAAAATGAACTCGCCGCACTCTTCGACCGCACATCTGCGGGATGCGACGGCGCCGTGGCGGAGGGCGTTATGGGCTTTTTCGACGGCCTCAACCCAATTTCTTTCAAAGGAAGCAGCTACAATATAGCTAAAATACTGAATATACCTGTGGTGCTGGTTATCGACGCAGGCAATCTTGCGGCAAGCGCGGCGGCGATAGTCGCGGGAATAAAAACGCTCGCGCCGGATGTAAAATTTGCCGGTGTGATAGTGAATAAGATAAAAAGTTCCGGGCAGGAAGCGGCGCTGCGCAAAGCACTGTCCGCTCATGTGCCGGATATCTCCGTGCTGGGAACGCTGCCTGTCGAAGCCGCTCTCGCCGCCCCCTCAAGACACCTGGGGCTTAGCATTTCAAGCACGGACGAGCACGAGGAATTTTTTGAAGCCGCCGCGGATTTGGTTGAGAAATATGTCGATCTCAACGGAATTGTATCGATGACCGGTTGTACTTCCCGTCATTCCGGCTACCGAGCCGGAATCCGTTCCAATGGCTGGATTGAGGGGCGAGCCCGCAATGACGGAAAGGATAAGATGAATAAGCATATAACTGCCGCCGTCGCCTGCGACGACGCATTTAACTTTTACTACCAGTCCACCTTCGACCTTTTGGAGCAACTGGGATACGAAATAAAAAAATTCTCCCCGCTGGCTGATGAAGCGTTCGATAACGCAGACCTGCTCCTTCTGGGGGGTGGATACCCGGAAATATATGCGGATAAACTATCCACGGCTATCAATACTAAACGATCCATTTTCAGGCATTTTAGCGAAGACCGCCCCATATTCGCAGAGTGCGGAGGCTTTGTATACCTTACCAATTCACTGAAAACAGATTCAGGGCTATATCCGATGACGAGGATATTTGACGCAGAGTGCGAGATGACCGCCAAACGCCAGCGGCTGGGCTACGTTCACCATACATACACCGGCATGCCCGGCCATCTGTTCCACTACAGCCGCGTAAAATCCACCCGCGAACAATACCGGGGTGAGGCGCAAAGACTGAGCGCTGAGGAATCTTATCCGGACGGCTTTCTCAAAGGCAGCGCTTACGGTGGCTATACCCACTTTATGCCCACAGAAAAAAGTAAGTTTTTTATTAATTTTATAAAAGGAAGTGTAAGATGATTAAGAAGTTTTTATTACCAACACTGATTCTGCTGTTATTTGCGGGAAGCGCCCAGGCGCAAAAAGAGAAAAAAGCCCTCATGCTGGCTGTCTTCGGTACCAGCACGGAGGCGTCCGTGACCTTCGACGAGATTATCCCCCTTGTACAGAAAAAATTTCCCGACCGCGTGGTGTTCGTCCCGTACACCTCCAAAATAATCCGCGACAAGCTGAACGCACAAATAAAAAACCCCATAGATAAAATTCATTCACCTGAAGAGATGCTGGCAAGAATAAAAAGTGAGGGCTACACAGACATAGCCGTGGCAAGCACCCTCCTCTTCGCGGGGGTGGAGAACGATAAGCTGAAAATAACCGTGGACAAATTCGCCGAAGAAAACCCAAAGATAAAAGTGACATATATACCGCCCGTACTGTCGGACGATAAAAACGTTGTCCCCGTCGTAAACACCATTAAAAAGTACAACATAGATGACGGGATCAATTTCGTCGTCACCCACGGCACCCACGAGGGACACCCTTCGGAAAAAACCTATCTGAAGGTGGCGGACACCGTGGCAAAAAGTTTCCCCAGGGCATTTACAGCCAGCATTGAAGGGATGCCGGATATGGCTGAAGCGCTGGACAAAGTGAAGGCGATGAAAGAGGCAAAAGTGCGCTTCATAGTGTTCATGTTCGTCGCGGGGGATCATGCGGAGAACGATATCGCGGGAGACGAGGCGGACAGCCTCTTTTCCGAAGTGAAAGAGATGGGCAAAACCCCGGACGTGGTGTATGTGGACACCGCAAAAGGCAAACGTATAGTATCTTTGGGACTTGATAAGGATTATCAAAAAATACTTCTGGAGTATTACGCCAAAAATATGCCAAAATAGGCGCATGGATGGATTCATTGTCAGCATTAAAGAGCTGAAAAAAAGTTACGGGAAAACCCGGGCGCTGAAGGGTATCTCCTTCGAAGTACGGAAAGGCGAAATAGTAGCCTTTCTTGGGCCGAACGGTGCGGGGAAAACCACAGCCATCAATATCCTCACCGGCCTTATACGTCAGGACGCGGGGGAGATATATTACGACGGCAGGCTCTTCGATCCGGAAAACCTCCCTTCTAAAAAGATCATCGGGGTGGTGCCCCAGAGCAACAATCTGGACAGGGATCTTTCCGCCGCCGAGAACCTCTCCGTACACGGCATCCTCTACGGCATACGTGGGCACAGGCTCAAAGAGCGGATAGAAGAAGTGCTGGCCATAGTGGGGCTCACGGATCAGCGGAATAAACCCGCGAACGACCTCTCCGGCGGGATGAAACGGCGTCTCGTGATAGCACGGGCACTGCTGCACGGGCCGCAAGTTCTCTTCCTGGACGAGCCGTCCACCGGCCTCGACCCGGTTACGCGGCGCAATATACACGCCCTTATCCGCAGACTGAACCAGCGGGAAGGGGTGAGCGTCTTCCTCACCACACATTATATCGAGGAGGCGGAGGCGCTCTCCAGCCGGGTGGTCTTTATAGATAACGGGGAGATTGTAACCTCCGGCACGGCGGAGGAGTTGAAGAGCGGCATAGGAAAACACGCCGTGGAATATATGAAGGGTGATTCGCAACGGATCCTCTACTTCAATGACAGGAAGTCCGCGCTGGCTGAGGCTGAAAAGCACACAGGAAACGTGCAGGTTCGACATGTTACGCTGGAAGACGTGTATATTAAATTGACCGGCAAGGGGTTCGGAACAGATAATGTTTAACGGAATTTTGGGCGTCTATTACAGAGAAATCCTTGTTCTCCGCGGCCGCTTCGTGCGGAGCCTCCTGTCGTCGATGATTTCCCCCGCCCTTTTCCTGATAGCCTTCGGTTATGGCCTGGGCAGAGGGCAGAGCGTGGGCGGCCTTCAGTATCTGGACTTCCTTTTCGCGGGGCTTCTGGCTATGTCCACCCTCAACACCTGCTACGGCATAGCCACGGAGATAAATATAGCCCGCTTCTACTTCAAAACCTTCGATGAATATCTCATCGCTCCCGTTCCCCGGTGGCAGGTCGTGGCGGGGGAGGTGTTTTACGGGATCACCAAAGGATTGATCACTGTAGCTATATTTATGACCTACGCATTTATCGTGAATATAAAGCTGCATATCACGCCGCTCTTTTTTGTGATTTTGCTGGCACATATGACGCTTTTTTCCCTCCTTGGCTTTATAGTGGCGCTGGGAGTGAAGCATCACGCCGACCAGTTTGTTATAAATACTTTTATCATCACCCCCATGACCTTCCTTTCCGGGGTGTTTTTTCCGGTGGAACAGGCTCCGGCGGTGCTGCGGTGGATCGTACAGGTATTCCCCCTCACACACACGGTAGCCCTCATGCGAGCATCGCTGACGGAGGGGGTAATGAAAGGGGCGAATATCGCGGCACTGTGCGGATTCCTGATCCTGTTTTCCGCGCTGGCGCTCCGCTTTGCGAAACGAAGTGAGGGCTGAGAGTTGAATAAATATCTGCTGCTCACCGTTCTGCTGCTCCTGTCACTGACAGCGGGGATATATGCGGGCCAGGTGAAACTTTTCCCGCTGGACGAGTTCACCAGGGATATACTATGGGATTTCCGTATCCCTCGAGTAGTTTTTGCGGCACTGAACGGCGCGGCGCTTGCCCTGGCGGGGGTGCTTTATCAAATATCACTCCGAAACCCCATGGCGGAGGGGTTCACCACCGGAGCGGCATCGTCCGCCGCTTTCGGCGGCTGCCTTGCACTTGCGTTGTGGGGCAGGCCTTGGGCGGTAAGCGCGTGCGCCATCCTGTCCGCTTTCGCAGGGATAGCGCTGGTGCGGCATATGGCGAAGCGTGCCGGGGGGTTCAACCCCGTAACGGTGATCCTCGCCGGGATAGCGATGTCGGTAGTGGCGGGGAGCGGTGTGAGCTTTTTGAAATATTACTTCCAGGAATCGGTCGGTACCTTGGTATTCTGGCTGATGGGGGGGCTTTCCGGTGCGACATGGACGAAGGCCGCCGTCATGGCCGCCTTGCTTATCGCAGTGCTTGCAGGGCTTGCGCTGCACAGGAAAAAAATAGCGGTGCTTTTTCTGGACGACCACTCCGCAATAACCTCAGGGGTGAATGTTCCTGTCGTGCGGGAAATGCTTTTCGTGGTAACCACCTTGCTGGTGGCCGTTTCGGTAAGCTTCTGCGGAATCATAGGTTTTATCGGCCTGATGATCCCCCACGCGGTGCGGGCGCTGTTCGGCCACGACGTGAATACACAGCTATTTTGCGCGCCGCTGGCCGGGGCGTTCGCGCTGGCAAGCTTCGACCTGGCCTCCCGGGTGATACTCCCTTCGGGCGGTGAACTGCCGGTGGGAATAATAACCTCGCTCTGCGGCGGTCTGTTTTTTTCAATCCTCCTTGTAAACAGGGGGGGAGGAGTATGGTACTCTTAGTATGACAGCGCATATACGATGTGAAAGGTTGCTATTTACAAGAGGGTTTTTCCACTTAAAAATAGATTCGCTGGATATCTACTACGGCGAAAAGGTAGCGGTTCTCGGGGAAAACGGCTGCGGAAAAACGACATTATTGCAGTTGTTCACAGGCATATTGACCCCTGAGAAAGGGGTATTATATATTAACGGTAACCCGGCTCTGAATGTCGAAGAAAAATCAAGAGCGATCTCCTACCTGCCCCAGGAGGCGGGGCTCCTTTTTAACCTCACTGTGGACGGGCTTATCAAACTCACCGCTGATGATGAAAGCGGATTGACCGGGACGGATAAAGAAGCAATGTTGAAAGCGCTGGAACTGGAGGGGTTTTTAAACCGTGAGTACCACAGCCTTTCCGGCGGGGAAAAACGCCGGGCGATGCTTGCACGGGTGCTCTGCCGCAATACACCCTTTACTATACTGGACGAGCCCACCGCGCCCCTCGACCTCAGGCACGGCTGGCTTGCGATGACATACCTATCAAAGCTCAGAGGGGCGGCGGTGGTGGCCATGCACGACATAAACATGGCGCTGCGCTATTTTGACCGCTTCCTCCTAATGAAAAACGGAGAGGTGGCTTATGACAAAACCAAAGGAGAGATCAATGAACAAGTGCTGGAAGATATATACAGCGTTCCTATGCGCCGCATTGACGGCCATTTTGTGCTCGCCGTTTAACGCGGCTGCCGATGAACAGCCTGCCAAAACAGCGGAACGGATCGTGATCCTGGCCCCGGCGGCGGCGGATATACTTCTGCAACTGGGATGCGCTGAAAGCGTGGTGGGCGTGACGGACAGCATAGAGGAATTCCCCGGTACCGAGAAGATAGGCACGCATATTAATCCCTGCGTTGAGTGCATTGCGGCGCTAAGGCCGACCCTGCTCATCACCACCGATAAATTCCCCGCAGATCTGACGGCGCGCCTGAAAGCGGAACGTTATATATATGAGCCACAGGATTTGCAGGAGATTCTGGGCGCTGTTGATGCCCTGGGAAGACGTCTGGGTAAAACGGAAAAAGCGGGAGGATTGATCGACTTCTACAGCGGGATTATTAAAAATCTGCACCCGCCGAGGCCGTTGAAAACCATGCCTAAGGTACTGTATGAGACCCGCAGCGATCCTCTGACACTGGCGGGCGGCAATACCATAATGCAGGACGCCCTAGAACGGGCGGGGTTCAGTTTTATAAGGGCAGAAAATCGCACGGGGCAGGTTTCACCTGAATATGTGCTTCGCAGCAGGGCCGATTTCTACATTTACCAGGTGGGACCTATGAATATGAATCCCATACCGCCAAAAGAGCGGGAAGGTTGGAAAAAACTGAAGGCCTGCGTGTGGAAGGTCGACGAGAAAATATTCGCCCGGCCGAATACCAAAATCTTTGCCGAAGTCGCAAAGATAAATATAATACTTGATAGTGAGAACCCGTGTGAACTTGGGGAAAAGGAAGGATATAAACCTTGAAAGGCAAATACACAGCGGTTGGCGCGGGGCCCTGCGCCGACCTCATCACAGTGCGGGGGATAAAGGCCCTGCAGACCGCAGATATCGTGCTTTATGATCGTCTTGCGGACGAAACCTTGCTGGAGAGCATCACCGCGGAAAAAATATTCGTGGGCAAAACCCCCTACCACTGCGGCGTGACACAGGAGCATATCAACGAAACCCTCCGGGCCTATCTGGATGAAGGTAAAAATGTCTTGCGCCTCAAAGGGGGCGACAGTCTTATATTTTCACGGGTAGCGGAGGAAATTGCTATTGCAAGAGAGGCGGGGGCTGAGGTAGAGATCGTACCCGGCGTAACCTCCGCCTCTTCCGCAATGGCCCGGGCGGGCGGCTCGCTGACAGACCGCCTGTCCGCCTCCGGTGTTATCTTCATAACCGGCCACGGCAGGGGGGAGGGATCCACTGAAATCCCTGTGTATGACTGGAAAGCGATAGCGGCCAGCGGCCTTACCATAGCGATTTATATGGGGCTGAAAAATATTAGATTAATCGCTGAAACACTTATAAATAATGGCATTGATAAAGATACCCCTGCACTAATAGCCGACTGCCTGGAACAATCGGATGAAAAACTTACCCCCTGCACGGCGGGTGAACTGGCCGAAAAGAACGTGAACTGCAAGGGGCCGGCTATTTTCGTTATCGGACGGGTGCTGGCAAACGCCGGGATAATGCAGACTGTCCGCGCGCGGGGTATAT
>JAVBTI010000069.1:0-3402 GCA_031556255.1 Deferribacterales bacterium
CGCATCCTATCTTGAAAATCTTGACTGGGATGAGTGGCCCGTCCACGATCGGGTATATGCGGAAGAGGGGATTGCGCTGTTCAGGCGGGGGTTGGAAGAGCTGCCGGGAGCCGCGGAAGACTATAGCGCGCTTTTTGTGGGCCCAGCACATCTTGAGGCGCCCCCCTGGGGCTCTGTATACCTTGACAGCGACAGGGTGCTGTTCGGCTCGTCCCTGCTGGAATTAAGAGATTTTTATAGGTTAAACGGGATAAGTTGCGGAGGTCGGGAACATGAACCCGAAGACCACATAGGCCTGCTGTTACTAACAGTTTCCGGGCTGGCCTCTGACAAGAGGGACGACCTTGCCAAGCCGCTTCTTTCGGAACACATACTGCCGTGGGGGTACCGCTACTGCGAAAAACTGAACGGAGCAGCCAGACATGGCCTTTACAAAGGTCTCTCCGTACTGATGAAAGACAGTTTCGATTATATGAAAAAAAGCCTGGCACTGACGGTAGCGGAACGCAGACTCTATATCTAAGGCATAAGCGTATTTTCAAGATATGCCGGCAATATATTGCGGAGATCAAGCCCCAGGCTCCCCCCTCGCCATAGCCCGGGGGAAGCCTTTCCTCTGCAACTCTCTCCCCGCCTTATGGCGGGGCACTTTTAAAGCATACTAACTGCTTCTTTCCACCCTGTCTATGAAATAGAAGTATGTATTGCCGGGCTTTGTTTGTCCTGGTGCCGCGGAGTACTGCTTCACCTTCCTTCCGGAATGCACCAGCATATAAACCTTGCTTGCACTGTTGTTGATATCGCCAAAAAAGCGCGCTCCTGCGGGGCAGTTCTGCACACAAAACGGCGCCTCGCCCCTGTCGACCCTGTGGTTGCAAAATGTGCATTTTTTTACAGTATTGTCGAGGGTCGGCGCTATGTCCTGATCTCCTATATCCTCCACAGCGTACGAGGGTTTGCTTATATGAACACGCATTTTCCCAAACGGACAGGCATGGATGCAGTTGTCACAGCCTATGCAGGTGGCTGTATCCATCACGACGATCCCGTCTTCGCGCTGGTATGTTGAGTTTGTGGGGCATACTTTCACGCAGGGAGCGTTCTCACAGTGCTGGCATGATCTGGTCATATAGTCCATCCGCAGTTTCCCGGCAACGCGGTTAAAATCATCCAAATTACATGCACTCTTAAGCGCCTCGCCCACCGGCACATCAAGATATTCGGAGCCTTCGGTTTCAACTTTGTTCAAAGCCAGCTTATCAGGCACTTTATTTTCCGACTTGCACGCCACCGCGCATGAGTGGCAGCCTATGCAGCGTTTCTGGTCCACGACCATAGCGTATCTGATTATATTCATAATTTACCTCCTCAGCCGTTGTATTTTTCTATTTTCACGAGCGCGTCGAAGAACCCCTGGGTGGTGGAAACCGGATGCACCTTGCGGTTTGTGACCGAGTTGGTGCTGTTTTCGTCGCCGAAGATCTCTTTATACTGGGAATTTTGCCAACCCCGCGCGGCATCTACCATCCCCGGCCTCACTCCTCCGCTGATAATCGCCCTGGACAGGTAGTATCCTCTGTCGTTGGAAATTTTCACTAGATCGCCGGTAATTATATTGCCGGCGTCAGCCGGATTGATATATACCACAGGCTCAGGATCAAGCTCCCTCAGCCACGGCGTATCGAACCACTGGGAGTGGACGCGCCAACGTGCACGCTGTGAAAAATTGATAAGCGGATATTTGGCCAAAAGCGCCGCCTGGGCCGGCCTTGTAGTGGCGCCGGTCCATGCCTCGTTGGGCTCCTCCCATGTGGGGAGCCGCTCATATTTCAGGATATCAGGATCGGTGAACACACTCACCGGACCGAGGGATAACTCCGCCTGGCCGTAGTCGAAAAAGGTCATGACCGTGTCGCTGAATATCTCCAGCCGTTTTGTGCCGGTGGTCATGGAATCTATGTGAAGATCGTCCACTGTTTCGTTTCCTGTGGCTTTTTTGCGGAAAACCGGATATGTGTAGCGGTTCATCGCATCGCCGGGGATGGCGCGCAGCACTTTTTCATTACGCAGCCTGGTGGGGGTGATGACATCATCCGGCGCCGGATCACGCCCGGCCACAGTCTTAAACCACGCCTTATATTTAATGGCGTTAAGCGCCGTTTCAAAAAACTCCTCATTAGTCTGCGTGAAATAAGAAGCGATATCTTTGCCCAGCTTTGGTATATAGCCCAGCTCTTTTGCGAGCAGGCGGGCAATATCCATGTCCGGCAGCGATTCTCCCAGCGGGTCTGCCGCTTTTTCCTGATATACTATAAAAGGATGGGTTCCGTATCCGCAAAGCTCCTCCATCTCAAACCAATGCGCCACAGGCAATACGTAATCGGCGTAATGGGCGGAATCGGTCATTTCGATATCAGTTACGACAAAAGTTTTGAGCTTGTACTCGTCACCGTTAGTGCCGGGCGCAGTGAGAAATTTGATGTTCGTGTTCATCTCCACCCAGGTGTTCACAAAGTTCGAATAGGCAATCATCAGGGCACGCACGCGGCGGGGCTGCCCCATAAACAGTTCGCCGGCACCTCCGTTCTGCATGCCGGGGAATTTTATCTGTGATATTTCGTTCACCACCGGCACCCCGGGAATATTAAAAGTATCGGCAAGCGCCGGGTACGATATTCCGCTTGTGACGCCGATTTTCATGGAGTTTTCATCGTGATAGGGCGTCATCGCTTCAAAGACTCCAACACCCGCGCCTTTTTTCCCGATATTGCCCGTGATGGACGCCAGTATCCCTATCGCGTGATATATATGGTGGCCGTTCGTGAAATGATCCGGGCCGAACCCGCACAGTATTGATGAAGGTCCTTCCTGTGTGTAAATTCGCGCAACCTCTTTGACTACATCCGGGTGAACGCCCGTAGACGCCTGTGTCAACGACGCGGGATGCGCGGCGGCATGCTCTTTCAGAAGCTGGTAGGCGGTCTTCACGTCCCTGCCGTTATACTGCGTCCCGGCCGGAGCTTCAAACCGGTAATCGCTGTGAATTCCCGGCAATGTGGCTTTGTCGCCCAGAGTGGAATCTTTGCCGGCTGTGACGAATGTGCCGTCGGTCTTCAGCGCCACAAGGCTTCCGCCATCTTTTACATAAGACATGGTATCGGTGTATACAAGGAAGTTTGCCACAGTATTTTTGAACATGAATTCGTAGTGAACCCAGTCGTTTTTTATCACCTCGTCTATAATCGACATGGCGAACAAAAGATCGGAGGCCGGACGCAGATGCACAAACTTATCCGCCCTTGCGGCCGCACCGGACATCATTATATCCACGTTTATATATGTAGCGCCGTTTTCCATAGCATCGGCGATAAAATGCCATGTCTGCATATGCGCGCTGGCGGG
>JAVBTI010000005.1:0-12119 GCA_031556255.1 Deferribacterales bacterium
AAGGTTCCGATGTGAGGACGGTTTACTCCCCGCTGGATACCATCAAAATGGCGCGGGATAACAGAGAACGCGATTTTGTGTTCCTGGCCGTGGGGTTTGAGACTACCACGCCCATGGCGGCGGGGCTTGTGAAGACCGCCCATGCCGAAGGGCTGGGCAATATCTCCGTGCTTACGATGTGCAAAACTATGCCTGCCGCCTTTGATCTGCTGCTGCGGGACAGTGAAACCCGGATAGACGGCTTTCTCTGCCCGGGAAATGTTACCATTATAACCGGGCTTTCCATGTATAAATCGCTGGCCGCGGCCGGAAAAGCCGCCGTGGTGACAGGTTTTGAGCCTGTTGATATCCTCTCCTCCGTACTGGAGGTTATCCGCCAGGTTAACCACGATAATTATTCCGTGGTGAACAATTACAAACGGGCCGTCTCGGAAGAGGGAAACGTCGCCGCGAGGGCGCTGACGGCGGAGATATTTGAACCGTCGGACGCCAGATGGCGCGGGCTGGGAACACTGCCGCTGAGCGGGATGTCGGTAAGGGCTGAATATTCGGCGCATGATGCCTTTAAACGTTTCAACATAGACCGTTTCCGGGAGGAGAAAACCACTCCGTGCCGCTGTGGTGACGTCCTGAAGGGGCGGATAACTCCCAGGGAATGCCCTATGTTCGGCAGTACCTGTACCCCGGAAAAAGCGGTGGGGCCGTGTATGGTATCCTCCGAAGGGGCTTGTGCGGCGCATTATAAATATCTGGCAAGAGGAAATTGATGTCTAAAATAACTCTTTCGGCGGGCGGCGGCGGCAAAGCCATGGCGGAGCTGATAGGCGGGCTTTTTTTTAAATATTTCAAAAGCCGGGAGCTGCGGGAAATGCGCGACGCCGCGTATATAAGCTGCCCGGAAAAAGCCGCATTTTCCACTGATTCCTTTGTGATAAAACCTGAATTTTTCCCCGGCGGCGATATAGGAAAGCTGGCGGTGGCGGGCACCACCAACGACCTTGCCTGTTCAGGCGCCGTCCCCCTCTATTTAAGCTGCGGGATGATTATCCCCGAAGGGTACGACAGGGGCGATCTTGAAAAAATAATCGCTTCCATGGCGCGGGCGGCGGACGAGGCGGGCGCGGAGATCATAACCGGCGACACAAAGGTTGTGCCCAAAGGGGAACTCCACGGTCTTATTATTAATACCGCCGGAATCGGCAGGCGTGAGGCGGGCTGGAACGATTACGGCGCCGTGAAAGCCGATGACTGTGTGATAATATCTTCCGACATTGCCCGGCACGGGGTTTCGGTTTTTCTCGCCAGGGAAGAGTTGGGGTTTTCCGGCAATATTGAATCTGATTGTAATATTCTTTGCAAAATGTTACAAACGTTATACGGTCTGCGTGTGCGTTTCGTCAGGGACGCCACCCGCGGAGGCGTGGCGGCTGTTCTCAACGAGATTGCCGAACGCACCGGCCTTGGTATCGCAGTGCGGGAGCGGGATATTCCATTAAGGGAAGATGTTGCCCACTTCTGCGACACACTCGGATTTGACCCGCTCGCCGTGGCAAACGAAGGGGCAGTGGTTGTTATAGTTGATAAGGATGATGCCGGCGCTGTACTGGAGCGCCTGCGCCGTCACCCCGCCGGCAGGAACGCCTCAATCTGCGGCACTGTCCGGCCGGATAAAGGAGTAATCCTGGAAACATCAATTGGAGGAAAACGTTATGTGGAAATGCCGCTTGGTGAAATTTTGCCTCGTATCTGTTAGTTTGCTGCTTATTACAGCGGCCTGTTCATTGTCACCGGAGAAGAGACTGGTGGATAAGCATTGCAGCAAATGCCACTCCGCATCGGTGGTTTACAGCAAAAATTACTCAGTTAACCAGTGGGAGAACACGGTGCGGGCTATGAAAGTGCGCGGAATGCAGACCACTGCTGAAGAAGACGCCAAGATATTAGATTACCTCACCAAAAATTATGGTGAGAAACGCTGATAATGGCGGAAACGTTTATAGACTGGGCTAAAACCCCTTTGATACCGGCTGTGGCACAGGATGCGGACACGAAAGAGGTTCTCATGCTTGCTTATGTCAATGAAGAGGCTTTTAGACTTACTGTGGAGAGCGGGTTTGCTCATTATTATTCCCGCTCCCGCGCCTCCCTATGGAAAAAAGGGGGCACCAGCGGCAATGTCCAGCGGGTGGTGGAGGTACGGGTGGACTGCGACGCGGACACCCTGCTTTATCTGGTGAGGCAGACCGGTTCCGCCTGTCACACGGGCAACAGAAGCTGTTTTTACAGAAAGATCATGGAATAATAATACGGCGCCGGCGGACGCCGCCTTTGGGGGGCGGAACCGGCGCAACGGGAACTATTAATGAGCAAGAACATCGGGCTCGACCTGGGCGTGTCTACCATTAAGGCTGTTGATATCACCGCCGATAAAAGCGGCAAACTGGTGATGAATAACGCATATGTCCTGCCTACACCGCCTGATGTGCTGGTGGACGGCACTATCATAGATTATTCCGAATTGAGCGAGCAGATTTCCAAAGTTATCGAATCCGGCGGATTTCAGACGCGCGACGTTGCCCTGGCCATCAAAGGTTCAAACACCATAGCCAAAAAAGCGAAGGTTCCTTTTATGACCAAAGAGCAGTTGGAGAGAGATCTGCGGTTCATGACGGACCAGTATATGAAGGTTGATCTTGAGGAATTCGCGGTGGACTACAGCATTATCGATGTTGACCGGAACAGCGCTTTTGCCCAGGTGGTGTTTGCGGCGATCCGCAAAGATTCGCTTTCCGACTATGTCGCGGTGATGGAATCTGCGCAGCTTACGCCGGTGGTGGTTAATGTGGAAGCGTTCGCACTGTGCGATCTTTACACTTTTATGAAACTTCCCAAAGATAATATTTCACTGATTGCGCATATCGGCCACGCGTCTACCCAGTTGATTTTTTTGGACAAAGGGCTTTTTTCACATCAGGAAGCCTCCCCCAGTTCAGGCAGTTACTGTACCAATCTTATTGTGAGCCTGGCCGGTATTCCAGCGGACAAGGCCGAACTTGTAAAGATCACCCCCGACGCTTTTCCGGACGGAGACGCCGCCAAAAAAGTCATGGCTGATAATTTTGTGCCGGATTTCGTACGGTCTATCGAACAGGCCATCAGCAACTACCGTGTACTGGGCGGACTGCCCCCCTCGCGTATATACCTGAGCGGAGGGGGTGCCACGACCTTCGGACTGGAAAAAGCGCTGAAAGAAGAATTGGAAATGAACGTTTCGGTTATGAACCCGAATTCCGACATTGAAATACGCTCAAGCATTGCCAAACAGGTGGCGGAGATTAAACCCGCTGTTTTCAACGTGGCAATAGGAATGGCTTTAAGATGAGGATGCGTGGTATTGTCTTTTTGTCCCTTATTATGATATGCGGCTGTGCATCCGCGTCGGTGCGGCAAAGCGACAGCCTGCCCATACGAACCATGCATGCCGCCGGAGCTGTCACGGTTTATGCTGTGGAGACCGGCAAGTATAAAGGAAATTACCGGCTGAGGCTTGTCATGGACCGCCCCCGTGAAGCTGTTGTTGACGGCGGTGTCAACACTATGTATATCAGATTGCCCGCAGATGCCGCTTTCAGGCCGGAAGCCGCCGCCAGGCTGCGCGAACAGGACTCGCCTTGCAGATACGGCAGCACATCGTACAGCGACAATAAGATGGTGATTACTTTTAATTGCGCGGAAGACGCCAAAGTGTACCCCGAAGTAGTGGGCGAGAGGATGCTTGATCTCATAATCAGCGAATGACGCGGCCCGTGCATCCGGTCTGACGAGCCGAACTGCAAGCACTTCCCTTATTTCATCCTTATCGTCTCCGGTCCGTTTCCGTTGAACGAAATTTCCATGTTCAGATCATTTATCTGTTGAGACGATAGCCTGTCCGGTTTTTCCAGATCCGCGATCTTTACAGGCTGAGCGGGATTCATGCTGAAAGCGATCTTCCGCGGGTCGTTGATGTACGATACAAGGCCGTCTATGATCTGATCGCCGTTTTCCATATTTTTCAGGCTTTCTCCGGCGGTCAGCACCAGCACCGTAATCAACTGCTGTCTGGCCTCTTCAGTGGACACTGCGGCTTCCCCTCCGATATAATCGAAGACCCGGTTCATCAGCCCGCCGCCCTCCAGACTGAACGAGGCTTTTGACAGGTTCATGTCGTTAGCCGATTTATACCGCCTGTCGGCTTCAGATTTTTTCAGCATCTCTTCCGGCCGGAAATCTGCCAGTTCAAAGTACAGCCCCATGTCATATCCGGGCGCGGTCACATCCAGCCGTTCGGAATAGGTGCGCTCGGCCGGTTTATAGTTACGGTCATGCCTTATGTTTTGAGCTGTGAAAAAAGGAATGTGAGCGTTGAGCAAGGTGGTGTTATTTATGGTGAGCAGCACATGTTCCGGCATTACTCCCGGTTTTACCGGGCCGGTGAGGGAAGCGTCCGCGATATCAATTTCCATGCCGCGTCTGTCATCTTCAGTTATGAGGATACGCGTTGCGGTAATCCCATCAAAACCCAAAGGCGCGCCCAGCCAGCCGTAGGCGGAAAAATAATCCGAATAGCCGCGGAAATTCTCCAGTTTCTGTTTCAGTTTGCCTATATCGCTCAGATCCAGGTTTGTGCTTCCCAGCTCGCGTACGAAAAAAATGATGCCGCCGCTCCGGAGCGTAACGTCATGGAGCGCGGCTTCACCCATAATGGCGCCATTTATCCCTGTGACTCTTCCGCTTTTGATTGTCAGGGTGATGCCGTTCTTCTCATAAAGCAGATCCCCGAAATCCAGACTGTGCTGCCGGGTATTGTAATCGAACTTGTCCCAGCTCAGCCCGTGTATGCGTTCCGGGTGATGCAGAAACAGGCTCACAGCCGCCCTGGGCGCATACGCGGTAACAATTTTCGAAACTACACACGCCGCAGCAAACAGAAACATCACTACGGATATGATAATAATAACTTTTTTCATAATTTTTCCGGTGTCAGGCCTTGGGCAGGGTTACTGTAAATACAGCCCCGGAACCGGCGTTTTCAGCGGTTATGGAGCCGTACATTTTTTCCATGATGAAACGCGACATATAGAGGCCTATCCCTGTGCCTTTTTCGCCTTTGGTGGTCACATAAGGCTCGAAAAGCCGCTTGATAATATTCTCCGGAATACCGCCGCCGTTATCCGAGATACGGATATATATTTCCTCGCCGCGGACGCCGGTTTCCACCTCTATCAATCCGGCTTCGGCGGTTTCGGCGGATGTTTCCACGGCTTTGGAGGTTATAGCGTCTTTGGAGTTTACGATAAGGTTCATTAGCACCTGTTTCAGCTCGTTCGGGTAGCCCGACGCGACCGGCGTCTTTCCTTCGGGCGTGTTGACTGACTGTTTTACCGTTATATTATTCACAGCCAGTGCGTGCTTTAAAAGGTTGCATACATTGGAGACCGATTCTGCGACACTGAACTGTACCGGCGCTTTGGACGGTCTGAAAAAACTGCGGAAATCGTCCATGGTGTCCGACATGAAACGCACCTGTTTCGTGATTTCGTTAGTGTATTCACGCACTGTTTTTTCATTCAGTTCTTTTTCTTTATAATCTTCCTCAAGATTTTGCGCCAAAAGGCCGATGGCGTTCAACGGCTGTTTCCACTGGTGTGTGATCATGTTTATCATGTTCCCCATTGCCGCCAGTTTGGATTGCTGCACAAGCAGCTCTCTCTGTTGTTTCATGAGCAGCAGCGCATTGCCGCTTTCATTGGTTTTTTTCTCCACTTCATGTTCCAGTATTTCCTGCACGTCCTGAAGGATGAAGTTGTAGTTGTCCATATCCGTGATATCGGCGAAAATAAAAGCGTAAGAATCGCCGAGCTGTATTATGGGCTGAAACTCAAATACGAACGTTCTGTACTCCTTTTTTTGTTGAGAATACAGAAGCACTTTATTGTTCATTTCATTTTTTTTGATCTTTTTAGCCTTGTTGAGCCACTCGCCGTTTTCAGCGTGAAGATAGCCCTTTCTGGGCGTGAACACGGTATGCCATGAACCGTGACTGCTGCGGAACTCTTCAATACTGTCGCAGCAGAAAAAATCCAGAAATGCTGTATTGCCGTAGATAAGATCGGTTTCATCGCCTATGGCGACCATCGCGGGCAGCAGATCAGTCATTAACCGGGCCTGTTCCAGAGATGTGATTACCGCGTTTTTCCCAGCAAACTCGCCGTTGTTTTCCATATGCGTGAAGGTTAGGTAGCGGCCGTCTTCCAGAAAAAAGTCTGTGATGACTTCATTCTGATAGGAGTTCAGAAATTTTGTTTTTTCACCTTTGTTGACAACCTTGATTTTGGATAAAAGCCCTTCTAAAGTGGGAGGCAGCGGTTCTTCCCCGAAATATTTGGCAAAACGTTGATCCGAAAGGCGTAAAATTCTGTTTTCATCGTAAAATGCACTGCCCAGAACAATTCTTTTTTCTGTTAACCCGTTGTTGCGCCGCATTTTTACCCCGGTTCAAAATGATATTAATTACGCCGCATAGTAGAACACATATAACAAAATGACAAGTGGAAAAAGATAAACGTTTAAAGGGGGTGATAAAACGGCCGTTTAGTTAATACGGCTGAAAGAACGCCCGTTAGCTTCCTTTTAGGCTAACGGACGTTCTTTGCCATAATTTAACTGTTACTGATCAATGTAGTGGTTATTTTTAAGCGCCTGCTTGGTCCGGCTCCTGTATTTTTTATATTTGCCGTCATATATACCGGATTTGTGTATTTCAACTGTTTTGCGCTTTTTAATAAACATTGCCGGTTTTGTGTTATCCGCGGAGCTGTTTTTGTATGCGTATGGGAAGTCGGTTTTGGAAAGCCGCACAGCATCCGGATACTTTTTCATTATATTTTCCACCGTATCCAGGTCGAGCGCCCGGCCGACACATGCTTTCACGCATGCGGGTTTGTCGTTCTCAGCTAGACGGTCGGAACACATTGTGCATTTCTGCATGGGATGCGCTATCTTCCACTGGGAGAGCTTTTTCGGCTCCTGTTTATCGTCTGCCAGCATCGGTTTAGCGTATGGGCATGCTTTGATGCATGCTTTTATGGAAACGCACTTCTCACGGTTAACGGTGACTACGCCGTTATTAGGATCTTTGACAATGGCCTTGGCTGAGCAGGCCGCCATACACGCGGGGTTTTCGCAATGATTGCAGGCCAGGGAGAGTGCGAAAAAACCGCCGGCCGTTTCGTATGTGAACTGTTCCCGCCAGTTGACAAGGCCGGGGTTCAGTTGGTTCCAGTCTTTACAGGCAACGGTGCAGGTGTTGCAGGACATGCAGCG
Source organism: Deferribacterales bacterium (assembly GCA_031556255.1). GTDB lineage: Bacteria > Chrysiogenota > Deferribacteres > Deferribacterales > JAISNW01 > JAIRQX01. The sequence goes on from JAVBTI010000005.1 coordinate 7,366, forward strand.
GGTCTTGTCGCAATAAAACGCTAATTGTGCCATAAATTCTCCTATTAAGGTGCGGGATTAACGCAAGCGTGAAACTGGCGCATCGCTTTGTTGCCGCCTCGGCCGGCAATCCTCATGTACATCCAAGTACACTGCGGTTGCCTCCCTGGGACGGCTTCGCGCGCTGCATCCAGTTTGACGCTTCCGTACCCGCTCTTGACCTGTGCGGTCGTCGTTTCTACCCCTATTTGGGGGCCGCATTCATTGTTAAGCCTGTACCTTGCTGACGCGTACCAGTGCCATTTGCTGGGAGTTACCGTTATCATAGCGGGACGGGCGGCAGCTCATCAGCGTGTTCGCGCAGCCGCCGTCGTCAACCCCGTCCGCCGGGTTGGGGTCGTACCATGAGCCCTGGTGCAGGTTGGCGTGCCCGCGGACGCAGCGCGTTGAAACCCTCGCCACGGCGCGGATTTTACCGATCGGGTTTTCAGCCATGACAAGGTCGCCGTCGGTAATCCCTCTTTCTTCAGCATCTTCCGAGTTCAGCCATATTTCCTGCCATGACGCGGTTTTAGCGTTTTTCTTCAATATCGCAGCGGACAGCATGGCCGGTATGTCGGCGGTTTTGCCCATATCCTGCTTTTCGGGCATAACGGCGAACTCGTTCCAGTCGTTGGCGCTTGCCCATTTCCCACCTTTTGTGCGGTGGTTCAGCTCGCGCAGGAAGGGATTTTCCGCCAGCGATGAGTGGACACGGTATCTGTCATGTGTTGTGCTGAGAGTCAGGCCGTCGGTGATAGGCGCGCTCTTTTGGATAAAAGCGCCGTAAGCCTCGTTGAAACAGTCTTCGAAATCCCAGTATATCGGAATCGGCAGGACAATTTTATCCCCCTCGTGATCGGCGTTCTTCTGGCCGCGTTTTTCAGTGGGGAGCCAGCCGTGGTATTTGGAAAATTTGTTTTCGTAATCCCAGACGATCATGTCGTTGTATATCTGCAGCTTGCCGCACGGAAGCGGCCTGCCCGCGTGCCCGCCGGCGATATCGGCCGGTGTGGCGCCCGCGGATTCGCCCGCCGCTATGGCTGTGTTGGCGCTCGCATAATCAGCCGTGTTGAATACGAACGGCTTGTTCTTCCTGGTGGAAGCGTTTGAGAGATAGTTGTCCAGATTTGTGCGCAGCGGTGATTTTACCGGCGTTCTGACTATCTCCGGCTCTTCGTTGGCGCGGGCGACATACTGTTTATCATACACCTGGCCTTTCGTCATGCCGTAGAAGCGGCTGGCTTTGTTTTTGACGGCCTCTTCCACGATCCGGTCCGAGAGAACTTCCGCAGACTGATACTGTTTTGTGGTTTTATCCGTGCCAACATATTTAAAGTGGGCGTCTTTCTCAACTTTTCTGGTGAAGTTATAGCCGTCAGCGCCGGATGTGGTAAAGTCGCCGAGTTTAGCCTGTTCCTGGTAGGCTTCGAAAGCGTATCTCCAGCCGTCTTTTACTTCCCCTGCGGCTTGAACGACCGGCGGCCGGTAGATCATCTGTCCGCCTATTTCTCTCCAGTCTCCCGCCTCAAGGGATACGGTGGACGGCAGCACATAGTCAGCCACGCGGGCGGTAGGCGTAAGGAAGTTGTCGAAGGTGACCAGGCAGAAGGTGTCGGGGTCGTCCGGGTTTTTGGCCGCTATAGGCAGTGCGCGGTACATATCGTTCAGGTCGTTGAGGTTGAAATGCTGGTTACCCTGGATGCCGCCTCCCGCGATGACGATCATGCGGGTGCCCACGTATACGGGCTTACCTTGCTCCCTTCCCACATAGTCGTAATACTCTTTCCCGTTATCCATGAATGTCTTGAGCGAGCCGTCGGCGTTTCTTTTATAGAGGACGGACGTTTTAGCCCCGGCGTCGTCGTATACGCATCTGTCTTTCTTGTCCCAGTTGGGGATATATTTACCTGTGTAGCCGCCTGCTTCCAGCGTATCCATGAAACCGACCTTCATGGCGTTGTACCACTCTTTGCAGGAAATGGCGGGCACGGCGGCCTTCCAGTCCGCCGGTGCGGGTCTGCCCGCGGGCACGGCGTTCTCAGGATTAAGATACTCTTTGGCCGGCCTGCCGGGCTTCGGATGCGCCGAACCTTCCCAACCCCACGCTCCGTAGAGGCTTTCGCCGCTGATGCCGAAGGTTTTGGTCAGGCACATAAGCGACTGTAGCGCCCATATATTAACGACGCCCGAATCCTGCTTGCCGAAGCCGCCCGACCATTCATTGACGATCGGATGCTGTGCCGGGTCGCAGTACATGGCGGCGAGCTTCCTTATCGTGGCGGCCGGTGTGCCGCAGATAGACTCTGCCCATTCGGGTGTTTTCGGCTTCATAAGGTCCTGTTTGTAGAAAAAGTCGCTTTCAACTTCGGAAACCCTGTACGCGGGAACCCCTTTGACTGTGATTGCGCAGCCGGACATATTGCGCGTGGGGAATTTGGTGGAGAATTTCTGCGCGGTGTAGTTGTCGGCCGCGGAGTATTTTGCCTTCTGCAGACGTGTGTCGTCGCCCATTATATAGGCGGAAAGCGACATCCCGGCGGGCACGGCGTTGATCTTCCGTGAAGCGGAGTTTTGAGCGAAGGCGATTTCGCCGGTCTTTTCATTTACCCAGTACTCCGGTGAGTCGAAGAAGCCGTGCACGAAAGTGTCTATATAGTTCAGGTCGAGCATCGGTTTGGCCGCCACATTCCCGTTTTCGTCGAAAGTTTTTACTATCATTTCATGCATCATGGCCATGATGAGGGCGGTGTCGGTGTAGTTGCGCACCTGAACCCAGTCGGTGGCCAGTGTGACGCCTGTGTCCACGAACTCCGGCGATATGTGGTAGAATTTCGCTTTAGGGTCACGGGCTTTCATCATTTCCACCGACCGTATATACGGATAGGCGACGGAGTTGTTGGTGGTCAATATATTGGAACCCCAGCTTACAACGTTTTTAGCCGAACCGGCGATGGTGGGCAGGGCGCTGGCAACGTTAGTATCGTAGCCGTACAGGTCAAGCGCGCCGGGGTGACCGGTTATCAGGTAGGCATAATCGTTCTGGTGGTAACTGTAGTCGTAATATTCGCCCCGTGTACCGCCGATATATGTGGTGAGCGCGGCTCTGGCGTCGGCGGGGTCGCTGAACTTGCCCGCGTAGGAGGCGGCTGTGGCGTAGGTGTTATAGATTGCGCCCGCGCCGTATTTGGAAAGGATGGCTCTGTATTTCCGGGCCACTTCGTTCAGCGCTTCTTCCGATTTGACACGCACAAAGCCTGTGACGTCGCCGCGCTGCTTGGTCTGTTTGAGCGGGTATTTAATGCGCCCTGCGTGATAAATGCGGTACTTGTACGATTTGCACTTTGTGCAGGCGAGGGCGCGGGAGTCGTTGTAGTTGTTTTTGTCGCGCGGACGGCCTTCGAAGTCCATGTCGTCGTCGTCGGAAGTGATACGCACCAGCCTGCCGTTAATCACATGCAGTTTGGATGCGCATCTTATCGCCGTGCCGCAGTTGTGAACGCCCGTTGCCCAGTAAATCTGCTCCGGCCCGGCAGGAAGCTCACCGTTGGCATAGACCTGGGCATCGCTTTCGCTCTCGAACCCTTTCACAAAGGCCGCTGTGGCCCCTATGGCCGCCATACCTTTGAGAAACAACCGTCTGGAAACACCGTTCGTCATCTGATCCTCCTTTTCTGTATTGCAAACACTTGTATATTAACGCACACTGAAATTACGCGGAGATACCGATCATGAAACGGGGCGATCAATCGTAAGAAATAGAACCATAACTGCGGAGATTCAAGATACATAATAGCATATGGCTAAACCGTTTAATTATGCAGAAGAACTTATATACTATATAGCTGTTAATTGCCGATAATGCAATGAAATAAGAAGGGGGTCTCAACCGCCGCCCTTTGCAGAGCGGCGGCAATATTACAGGTTTTACAGCGTCCCGGCCCCTATGACCGTGTTGGAAATAGCGAAGAACGTTATTATGAAGGCGTTTATAAACCCGCCCAGCCATATGGAACCGGTTTTCTTGAAGAACACCCGCGCAAGCACCGCCGAGACGGGCAGTATGAACAGGAGCCCCCACAGGAGTACGCCCGCCAGCGCCGATGTCGTGCCCGCTGGATAGGGCACCGTCGTCCACATTTTTATCCCGGTGGAGAAAAGTGCGCCGTAGTCGATGATATTGAACAGCGCGAGGCCGCCGCAGCTTGCCACCACCATAAGCGGTATATTGAGCCACTCTTTTTTGCCCTCGATACGTGTGAACGAGTTCAGCGTCAGGCTGCTTATTACAAATACGAATATCCAGAACGGTAGGTATTTCAGCATCATGAACACCTTTGGCGGCGTGAGGGTTTTGATACTGAATACGAAATAGCGGAAATCCACTTTAAAGTAGTAATCCGCAAGCACCAGCAGAGCGTAGCCGGACAAAAATACCACCAGGGCCAGCAGGAGAGCTTTCCCCACCTCTTTGACCGGCAGGCCGACGCCCAGATTGGCGAAGGTCACGCCGTGGCGCTTCATATAAAGCTGATATGTGAGTATGAAGACGATCAGCATCGTCGCGCCCACGATAAGATTGAACACCACCAGCCCGTTTGCCGTTGGCATGGGGAATACTGCGTTCGCGGGGAAAACTGTGGGAACCACGCGGCCCATGGCCTTTATGGCTATCGGGTAGCCCGTGGCCCAGTTGTACACCAGCGGCGCGGGCAGAAGGCAGAGCAGATATATGA
>JAVBTI010000047.1:0-7419 GCA_031556255.1 Deferribacterales bacterium
GTATAAATATGAGCACACAATGTGCGGCTCTTTATCCTCGCGCGGGAAACCCGCGCTGCGGTACGAGCCTGCGTCTGCGCGGCGCTTTGCAGGGGAACCCTGCTTCGCTTGCTCTGCGGACGGCGCAAAAGCGCCTCAGGGCATTTCAATGTTGAAATGCTCCGTCCGGCGTGTTTGACGGGTTATTTTCTATTTGTTAAAATCTGTTTTTCGGCACAATAAAGATTGTTAAAGAAATTTTTTTAAATGCAAATATAATTGATGTTATTATCGTCATTTGATCTGTACTCATTGTAATATTTGTATTTACGCCATAAAATATAATTTATTGAAGATTGTGATATGGTGTATTTAATCTGTACTCATGATATCTGTTGATGACTGTGGCTTGTCCATATTTGCAGTGAGCCTTTATAAATGCTGGATACTGTGAGACGCAGTTGTACTGCCGGGTAATATTTGCGCTTGGTTTTTTCCAGACATTGCGTTGGTGCCGGCATGGGGCAAGTGGTGAGTTGTTCACCACAGGTGGGGGACGTGTTATTATCAATTGTGCGGCTGATAATTTCAGCCGCTCAGTTGTATTAAGGCCTTTTTTTTACACATGAGCGGGCGGTTTGCAGCAATCCGCAAATTGTACTTGCCCGTTGGTTTTTTTCCTTCTATATTATGGTAATAGCGGCAGCAGAAATGTTGCCGAAGTTATTTAATAATTTTGACCATAATATATGAATCAATTACATAAAATAGTCGATACCGATTTTACTGAACTCACCGATTTGCTGATACGTACAGTTAAATGGCGTACAGTTCCAAATGACGCCACCTCCGGCAGCCCTTTCGGCGGGGCGTTAACCGCCGCCCTTAACGATTTTCTGTCCGTCGCAAGAGATTTGGGGTTTGAAACTAAGAATATCAATAATTCCGTGGGCTACGTTGAACTGGGTACGAAAGGCGATCTATACGGCATATTATGCCATCTTGATGTCGTCCCTGCAGGAAATGAAGCGGACTGGCGATATCCGCCGTTTGAAGGTGTTGTCGCCGGTGGCCGACTTTACGGCAGGGGCAGTATTGATGATAAAGGGCCTGCTGTTGCCGCTCTGTATGCAATGAATGCCCTGAAAAAAAGCGGTATCGGACTTAATTGCAGATTCAGGCTGATTGTTGGGCTTGATGAGGAATCAGGTCTGTCAAGGTGCATGGAGCAGTACCGCCTGAATGCTGAGATACCTAAGAACAGTTTTTCTCCGGACGCTTCCTTCCCGGTGGTCAATGCCGAAAAGGGGATTATCCGCTGTTACATGGAAAAACATTTTTCAAATATATTTGTACCCGAGGGCAGGTTGTGTCTGGACAGAATCCACGGAGGCACGAGATTGAATGTTGGTCCGGATCTGGCGACGGCATTTTTCTGCGGTGAAATAGAAAACCTCCGGTCCGCACAGGAGCTCGCCGGTGTCAGAATGAAATGGGCGCGGATGGACAACGGATGCATTGAGCTTGATGCTCATGGCTTATCCGCTCACGCAATGGAACCTAAAGAGGGGGTCAACGCCATTCAACAGCTTCTTGCCTTCCTTACAGGAATAGATTATGCTCCCCGTGAGCTTTCCAGCTATCTGACACGTATACAGCAATATCTACAGATGGACACAGACGGCATGTCGCTGGGAATAGCCTGTGTTGACAGTCTTTCCGGCGAACTGACATGCAATGTGGGAATGATAGAGGCGGATAAAGGCAGTTGTAAAATCGGATTTGACGTGCGCTATCCTGTTACAACATCGGGAGACAGCATCATACGCCAGATCCGGCATGTAGCGGAGCAATTGGGGGCTGAATTGGTACTGGACCAACACATCGCGCCGCTGTATGTGTCTGAGGAACTGCCCTTTGTTCAGACGCTGCTCGGCGCTTATGAATATATTACGTGCGAAAAAGGGGAGGTGCAGAGCACCGGAGGGGGCACATACTGCCGCAATATGCCTGATTCCGTCTCTTTCGGAGCGGTTTTTCCCGATGAAGATGAGATGGCGCACAGGGTTGACGAGTTTATTGATCTCGACTCACTGCGTAAGGCCACTCATATATACGCCGAGGCGCTGGCAAGGCTCGCAGGGTTGTGACCCGTTTTTTTGAACAGGCTGCGATAACTTCTCTTATCCGGAATCATGCTTTATTGATATCCCCGTGTGTCAGTGTTATTTCATTGACGTACGGGCCACTTCGGACAGGTGTTTGATATTTTTTATGAAGCTGTGCCTGCTGAGATTCATACTGGATATGGCTATATAATTATCATAGCCGGGGACGTACTCTTCGCTCCGGAGTGAATACAACTCGAGATTGTTGTATAATTTTTTCATATTTATCCTTTCGTCCATTTTGACCCAAAATATGAGCGGATGTCCATTATTATCCCAGTACGCGATATCACCGATGTATTGTTCCAGTATTTGCCGGGTGAACGTACGTTTGCCTCTGGTATACTCACGGAACCGCTCCTTGTGTCTATTATATTCCCCGGATTTCAGCAGACTGTAGAAAAATGCCTGTGTTACCCATGCACTGTAATCCTTCTGCGCCATATGATGGTAAAAGTTGTCGACAAGTACTCGCGGGACGACTATCCAGCTTATATTAATGCCCCTGGGAAGGATTTCACCCAAGCTGCCTATGTATATAACCAATTCTGTTTTATCCAGAGCGGCAAGCGCAGGAGGGAGATCGGCGGAAAGGTTTCTATAGGAATCCATTTCTATGATGGGGGTGTCGGCGTTTCTGCAAATTCTCAGCAGTTCCTCTCTGCGTCTGAGGCTCGTGGTGATTCCTGAGGGTATTGAATAGCTGGGTGTTACGTAGAGCATTTTTTTATGTTTATTTTTGAGGTTTTTCAACACGGGATCTTTCATTATGCCTTCGGAATCGGTAGGCAGCCCTGTCATGCGTATGTTATATGTGCTCAGATGGTAGCGCTCCAGAGCCAACGACGGTATCCCATAAAGTATCTCCATTCCGTGGTGCATGGTTACTGCGGAGACAGCATTCACGGAATCTCTGTTGCCCTGGGTGATAAACACCTGATCCGGGGAGACGTCCAGCCCGTATTCGCTCATGTATTTGCACAGCTCCTCCCGCAAGGGTTTCCAGCCTGCGACATCGTGATTGTTCTGCACTTTTTCGCCATTGATAACCTGCAGCGCCCCTTCCATGCCATTTCGGATGATATCGGGGAAAATTTTATTGTTTACCAGCAGGTTGAAAAGTGTTCTCCTGTTATCTTGAATTTTATGCAAAAATAAGAAATTATCCGGGTTCGGCCTTTGTATGCTTTGGGCGCTGTATCTTGGCCAGTCGGGGCTTTTGGGGTGGAGATTTTTCCAGGCGCTGCCTGCAACAAATACCCCATAACACGGCTTTATGACAACTATTCCCTCGTAGCTAAGCATTGCAATAGCGTCATTGATACTATCCTTGCCGACTGAAAAAATAGAGGCGAATCGTGCTATGGATGGAAGTTTACTTCCTTCTGCAATGGAATTATCCTTGATATATAGTTTTATCATTTCCGCCATCTGTTCAGCTTTGCTGCGTTTCGGGTTAAAAAGAATCATAATGATATAATATTTTATTTAATTATATTGTCAAGCAGCTTTCTGTGTTGGAATGTAGCTGCCGTCACTATCCTTGAAAAAAATCCCGCCGGTATCCTCACTATCCTGTACTTTAGTTTTTTAAGCATCCTTGCAATACGATGTTTTAAATATTAACTTAAGGTCATCTTACAGATGAAGGAGGAATAAATGGGATTAAACGGTTTTTTCATGGACAAAAAACTCAGCAGGCGCAGCTTTTTACAAAGCGTTTCTGCGGTTACGGCCACAGCGGTTCTCTCTGGGTGCTCGTCCGGCACAGGTGATTCGGATTATCTGCTTAATGAGTATACCACGTCTCAGAACGTTTTGACTTTCGCTACCGAACCGATACCCTGGTTCAGTACCGGCAATTACACCTGCGGCACCCGCTGCCTGCACAACTTCAACGTTAGACACGGCCGTATTGTGCGGATGACCTCTGCGGGTGATATACCCCGCGCGGACAGCGACGAGTTGGATGAACGCATAGGTAATGAATCAGGCAAGCCTTGCCAACAGCGGGCTTGTGTAAGAGGCTATGGTTACATTCAGCATAATTACCAGCCGAACCGCATAAAATATCCGCTGTTACAAACCAAAAAGCGGGGCGACCTGACAGGGTTTAAACGGATCTCATGGGAGGATGCTGTCGAGCTGGCCGCTACCAAAATAATGGATGCCGTCAACAGAGAGAAAGAACTGGGTTATCTGCCAGTGATTAATTCCATTGAGTCGTCATTATCTACTATGACTAACCCGCCGATGAGGTATTTTGTTAGAAACGCAGGCGAATCCATTGGTGGTGTGGAGTCCGGCCGCTTTGATTGTGTAGGTTTAAACTCTCTGAGTAATACCAGAAATGACCGCCTCAATACTAAGTTTTTGATCTGCTGGGGATTGGATCCGTCCAGAACGACCTACTACCAGACCCAGGCGCTGTGGATGCACACAAAGATGAAGGAGGCGGGTAAAGTTCCTCTTGTGTTTATAATGTCTACATTCAACGATTCCGCCGCAGTCACCGGCACCGGGGTAACTGTGGATACAACGATGAATCCGAAAACAAAGACGCCATACAAGTATTCCCTCAGTAACAGCGCCTCTGTAAAGATTCCCCGTTGGCTGGCATGCCGGCCGGCGACGGATGGCGCGCTCACTGTAGCAATGATGTATGTCATATATAAGAACGATATTTACGACAGGAATTTCCTCGAAAACAAATGTTTTGGTTTTTTTGATAATCAACAGCCGATAGTCAGCACCACACCGGGTAATGTAGTGACAGGTTTGCAGCATGCGACCAGGAGAGCCGATTTTAAAATGGATCTTTGCATGCCGGATTCAGGCACCTGCGATACAGTTAGCGGCAGCATGACCAAAGGAGCTGATTATGCCGGAACTGTATTTAAGTTGCCTCCGGGTTATTCCTTTGAGTCCTACCTTAATGGTCTTGAAACTGGATGGGGGCGCGGTGCGGATGATTATGAGGGTGTGCTGCGGTATGTTGCGGCGCTGACCGGCGTAAAAGCGGAATATATTGAAGCCCTTGCGATGAAATATGCAGAACCTTTTTTACAAAACGATGGTGCGGCAATGATCGACGTGGGCGGCGGCCCCAACAGGGCATATAACGGTCCTGAGTGGGCCTGGTTACAGATATGCCTGACGGCTATGTGCGGCTACACTGACAAAGAGGGCGGAAGCTGCGGTTTCAATATGATGACATCCGTGGATGATTTCTATACCACTGCATATTCCCTGCGGGAAACCATGTCCTGGTCGACAATGGAAGCAGTCTACGGAAGAACGATTTCCCTGAACGGCATTAACTTTATGCATATCCCGCTGACAGGCTCGGACGGCAGAACCAAAGAACAGATTGTGGCGGATGTCCTGTTTCAGACAAAGGGTAAGGATGGTACTGATCAGGGACTTGACCTCAGCGGCAGGGATAAGCCGTTTACAATAGAAGTAATCGGGGGCAGTCACAACAACTACATGAACTCTTATCCGAACGTCAACAAAAGCATAATGGGCCTGAAAGACCCCTCAGTTAAATTTGTATATTGGATAGATAACGTCATGACCCCAAGTGCTACTCATGCGGACCTTATATTGCCGATGGAAACCCACCTTGAGTCGAACTCGAATGTTGCCCCAACATATATAGGCACAACTACCACCTACCTGCGGCAAAAGCTGTGCGACACGCTCTATGAAGCCAAATCAATCAGCGAAATCAGCGTGCGTCTGATATACAGAGTCATGGAAAAGATGGGTATACGCAAAGATCCCGGTTATTCACCTTCGCCAGAGCCAACAGAGGAACAGCTAAAGGCGTCCTACGAGGCTATCAAATTTACGGACACCTGGGTCAAAAAATACCCTGATATGCAGCGGCCTACTTGGGAAGAGTTGAAATTGACTGGAAAGGCGGATATTATCTCGCCTTCCAATAACCCGCTGATAGGGTTCAGAGATCATCTGAAGCCTGGCGAACTTTATAACAGCACGGGACGCATCAACTTTTTCTCGCCTTTCTGGTATATACGTATGGCGATGAATACCGGAACAACCACCAGAGGCGCTGAGATCAAGACTTTGGGCGGCCCCAGCGGCGACTACTATGGCCCAGGTTGGAGGACCGCCACAGCGAAATATATCCCTGTAAAAAACGGATATGAAAGCTTTTTTGAGAACCACGATCCGCGGGGTAAATTTGTCGGCCATACATCTCCCGATAGCAAGCGCACTTATAAGTTGATGTATATGACAAATAAGGCGCGCAACCGTGCCCATACGGTTTTTGACAGTACCGCGCTCCTTAAGGACCAGTTCCCGCAAGTGGCCAAGATGAATCCGGGCACTGCCGCCGAAAGGGGGATAAAGCAGAACGATATGGTTTATATTTATAATGACAGGGGATGTATGTATATACCTGCGTATTTGACGCATCAGATACTTCCCGGCGTGGTCAGTGTGGAACATGGCGGATGGTATAGAGCCAGTACGGATCCCGATCAGACCGTGACGATATGGCTGAAAAACTGCTTAGATGGCAGTACCGTCACAAAAACCGTCCCGGTGGATCTTGGCGGAGCCGAAAATTTACTGACGGACGATGATTTCACAATGGACACGGTTTTTTGCGTCCTGCCCATTTCGGCCCAGACAGGACCGTGCGAAGTAAGTTTAACAAAACCAAATTAATCAGGAGAGAAAAATGCCACAATGGGGATTCTTTTTTAATCAGGATAGGTGTGTGGGTTGCAAAACCTGTATAATTGCTTGCAAAAACTGGAACGAAGAAAGGCGGGGCGACGCCAAAATCAATCCTTATGACTCTGATGACTATATCGTGCAGGAAAATGTTGTAGAAAGCGGCAGTTCGTATGTGGGTTCCGCAGGCAGCAATAACTACGGCCTGTATCGCCAATACTATATGAAAGAGGAATGGCGCAGGGTGAGCCCTATTGAGGAGGGGGCCACTACAGTCAATTCTGACGGCACTTTTGAAGTGAATACGGAACGCAGATATATTTCTGTGTCCTGCAACCATTGTGCCGATGCCGTCTGTGTGAAGGCCTGTCCTCAGGGCAATATATACAAAGATCCGGATACAGGCGCCACGCTTGCCGGCACCTCCTGCATATCCTGCGGGAGATGCAAATCAGCCTGCCCGTGGGGAGCGCCACAATTTTATGATGAAAATTATGCGAAATATTCCTTAAGTGACCCCAAAAGGCCCATGATGACCAAGTGTAATCTTTGTGTGGACAGG
>JAVBTI010000127.1:0-7406 GCA_031556255.1 Deferribacterales bacterium
GACTTTAAAAAGATCCTCGCACTGAATGATGTCATCTATGTGGTCCCCAAAGACAATGAAACCGGCGTCTACCTGCTCGAACAGGATCCACCCATGGAGGCCGCTCTTCTGGCTGCCGATCCACAGACGGGCGCCATCAAAGCTATGGTGGGCGGCTTCGCCTTTGAAAAGTCCATGTTTAACCGCGCCACCCAGGCTAAAAGACAGGCAGGCAGCGCGTTTAAACCAATAGTATATGCCACGGCCATCGAATACGGCATGCAGCCGATGACCAAAGTCCTCGACGCGCCGATAATATCCGCTCCGGATGAGCAAGGGATGGTCTGGCGCCCCAAAAATATTGAAGACAGGTACTATGGTGAAACTACACTGAAAGAGGGGCTGGTGCGCTCCCGCAACATCGTCACAATTAAAATGGCCGAAAGGGTGGGGATACGCCGCATACTGAACATGACCAAGCGGTTCGGCATCACTTCCGATCTGCCTTCGGATATGTCGATAACAATAGGCTCCGGTTCTATATCGCTCCTGGAGATGGTTTACGCATATTCCGTCTTCCCCAACATGGGCAGTCGCCCGTCCAACCCTTACTTTGTCACAAAAGTTGAAGATGCGGACGGAAATGTCCTTTACGAGATATCGCCCCCCGAGCATGTGGACGTCATCCACCCCAACACCGCCCAGATCATGACGGACATACTTGTAAACGTGGTGGAGAACGGCACCGGGTTCCGCGCCAAGGTAATCCCCCGCCCCGTGGGTGCAAAAACGGGTACCACCAATGAAAACCGCGACACATGGTTCATAGGTTTCTTGCCAAACTTTGTCGTAGGCGTGTGGGTGGGGTTTGACGACTTCCGTATGCTGGGCACGGTGGAAACAGGCTCGCGGGCGGCCGCTCCTGCATGGGTGGAGTTTGTGAACTCCGTGGTCCCATATATTCCGCAGGCGGTTTTCCCTGTGGCGGACGGAGTGCTGTACCGGAAGGTGGATATCAACAAATGGGAGCCGACAGACAAGCTGGAGCTTGAAAATATATCTTTTGAGCCTTATTCAGTCGAGCCATCCGTCGACAATACCACGGCGGGCGGTACTTCCGGCGGGGTCAAAGCTGCACCTTCAAACGTATCCGCCCGGTAGGCAATACATATGCCGAAATTCATTACCAACAGCAAAAAAATGCTAAAAATCAATCAACTGATTGATAAGGCATCCGGAACAGACACCACAGTGCTGATTGCCGGTGAAAAAGGTGCGGGTAAAAGTTTCTGCGCCCGGTGCATACACGATTCCGGCCTACGGAGGGGTTTACCCTTCGTACGTTTTGCCGCAAATAAAGAAGATACGGGGTTCCCTGATTGTATTAACGAAGCGGCGGGCGGGACTTTGTTTATAGACGAAGTGGCCTACCTGCGTCCCAGGCACCAAAAGGAGCTCGCTAAAGCCCTTGCGCCGGAAACGTCCACCGGAGGGTTTCGGCTGATAGCCTCCACATCCCGCCCCCTTGAACCGCTTGTGAAGAACGGTTCATTTCTGGAAGACCTCTATTTCCGCCTCTGCGTCATGCAGATACGACTCCCTTCCCTGAGGGAGCGCAAGGAGGATATTCCTGCGCTTGTGGACTTCCTGGCGGAAAAGGTGTCGGGTGAGTCCGGCAGAATATACCGCTTCGACACAGAGAGTAAAAAGGCGCTTTCATCCAGACCGTGGAAAGGGAATATCGGCGAGTTGGAAAACTATATCCGGTTTGCGGCGGATAATACCCCGGCTGGCTCCGTCACCACAAAAGATCTGGACAGGCTGGACATGGCTGCAGGGCAGACACAGGACGGAGAAAGCCTGAACGACGAACTTTATAACATCGCCTGCGAGTTTCTCGGGGCGGCAAAACAGAGCTCCACCTACACCGCCTTCGAGCAATACAGAAAACTGGTTATCCCCCCCGCCCTGAGGGCGGCGCTGCATGTCACGGACGGCAATAAATCTATGGCCGCCCAGCTCCTGGGGATAAACCGCAATACACTAAAAAAAATGATGAGAGATTATAACATTGAAGATTGATAAAACCAGCAATATGGTCTACGAGGCCATTCAGAAAAGAGCGATGCCGGTAAGCCTCCTCTGGCTTACTAAAACGCTCGGCATAGATAAACACGAAATTAAAAGTTCCCTTAACAAACTTTTGAGAGAAAAAAAGATAACCCGCTCCGGCGGGAAGCTTTTCGATCTCCCCGCCCGACAACCCGCCGAAAACAAAGAGGCCGGCGGGCACAAGGGCGGCAAAGTCCGCGGCGGGAAGCGCATAACGCCTTCCGGCAATCTTTTTACCGGGCGCATAGAGGCGCACCCCGGCGGCTACGCTTTTTTTGTGCCGGACAACGGCGGTGAGGACCTTTTCGTTCCCGCGGCAAAGCTCGGCTCCGCGGTACACGGCGACCGGGTAAAGGTCAAAAAAGGGCGTTTCCGCGGGCGTGTGGAAGGGCATGTGGTCGACGTTATTGAGCGCAAACTCAAGCTAATCGTCGGACGGGTGGAGGTTCGCCGCAGACATTACAACGTGGTGCCGTTCAACCGCCGTTTCCCGCACACCCTGTTTGTACGCAAAGCGGGTGCGGAGTATGCGGACGGAGATGTCGTCGTCTGCAATATCAAACGTTACCCGGATCACAATAACGACGCCGAAGGTGAAATTACAAAGCTCCTGGGCAACGTCGACGATAAGGGGATAGAGAACCTTATTGTCATGAGCAAATACGAGCTTACGCGAGAGTTCCCTGCGGAAGTCGAGGCACAGGCCGCCGAAGCTGCACTGTCGCTGCCTGAAGAAGGTATTAATAAAGGGCGTGAGGACTTCCGTAAACTTTTTACCGTGACGATAGACGGAGAAACCGCCCGGGATTTCGACGACGCCATAAGTGTGGAAAAAACCGGGGACGGATGGATCCTTTACGTCCATATCGCCGATGTGGCGCATTATGTCCGCCAGGGCACGGCGCTGGACAGCGAGGCGTACCGCCGGGGTACCAGCGTCTATTTCCCGGAGTTTGCCATACCGATGCTGCCGGAAATATTGTCCAACGGCGTATGCAGCCTGCGGCCGGGGGAAGACCGCTTCGCCATGAGTGTCAAAATCAGCTACAATAAAGCCGGGGAGCGCAAAAGCAGCTCCTTTTACCAGTCTGTGATAAAAAGCAAGCACCGGCTGACATATACTTACGTGAATAAACTGCTCGAAGCAGGCACAAACCACCCCTCCGTCATTGCTGGCTTGACCCGCAATCCGGATAAAATACATAGGGGAAATCCTTATTCTTCTATTCTGGACCACGGATCGGAGTCCGGGGTGACGAATATTAAACTGCTCGAACTTATGAACACCGCCGCTGAACTCACAGAAGCACTTAAAAAAAGGCGCAAAAAACAGGGCACTATAGATTTCGACCTACCGGACGTTGAGTTCAGGTTCGACGAAAACGGTGATATTGCTGAGATCCTGCCGGAAGAACGCGGGGCGAGCGAGAGAATCATTGAACATCTCATGATAGAGACAAACGAGGCGGTGGCGGAGTTGCTGGACAAAAAGGCTCCGGTGTCTATCTTCCGCATCCATGGATCGCCGGACATGGAAAAGCTCATCCAGTGGGCTAAAACTGTGCGCACCTTCGGCATATCAGTGGGAAAAATCCCTGAAAAAGTCAACCCTGACACAGTACAGAAATGGTTTGAGGTGATAGAGGGCAGGCCGTACTCATACCTGCTCAAATCAATGCTGGTTCGGAGCATGCAGCGCGCCGAATACGCCGATGAAAATATAGGCCATTTCGGGCTCGCCTCCGAATACTACACCCATTTTACCAGCCCTATCCGGCGCTACCCCGACCTGATAGTTCACAGGCTGCTGAAACGCTGCCAGTTCAAAGAGAAAATAACGATCCCGGAAGGGTCTATAGAGACGGCCGCTCCGCACACATCGGTCACGGAACGCAACGCTGAAGAGGCGGAGCGGGAAGTACACCTTTATAAAAAGCTTGCTTACCTGCGGCGGAACGCGGGGGATATCTACGACGCCGATATAAACCGTGTCACGGCCACCGGATTTTACGTGTTTCTGGAAAAGCTCCTGATGTCGGGGTTTGTGGATATCGCGTCGCTGCCAAAAGGGCGCTGGTTTGCCGATACCGACAACGGCGTAATCCACGGGAAGGGAGGGATTGATTACAAACTGGGGGACTGGCTCCAGGTGGCGTGGATAAGCACCGACTGGGACAGGCTGGAGGCGTCGTTCTCCCCTGCGTTTGAAAACGCCGGCGATGAGGAAGAAGTACAGATGAAACCCCGCAAATTCAGGCGGAAGCGCCGGTGAAACCGGGAGTTATATACGGCGTGATGGCGGGAGCTCTATGGGGGGCGATTTTTATCGTGCCCCGTATGCTGCCGGATTTTTCCCCCCTGCTGATGAGCTGCGTACGGTACATGATTTACGGTGCCGTATCCGCAGTTGTCGCCGTGCCTATAGCCAAAAAAATCATAAAAAAAATCGACCGCGAAAGCGTAATACTTCTAATCAAATTTGCCCTGACGGCAAACCTCGTATACTTCGTCTTTATGACCGCGGCGGTGCAGCTGATCGGAGTGGCTCCGGTAACACTTATCGTGGGGCTTGTGCCGGTGGTCTCCACTGTCACCGGGACCCGCGAAAAGAACGGGGTAAGGCTGTGGCCGCTGGTGGGCCCGCTTTTCCTGGTATTCTGCGGGCTTGTTTTCATAAATATAGATGTTTTCACGGTAGGAGGATTGACGGCCTCTTTCTGGGGAAAGGCCGCCGGGATCGCTATGGCGTTCTGCGCCCTTTTCTGCTGGAGCTGGTATGCCATACGCAACGCACGCTATTTAAAAACCAGCGACCGGTTTAACAGCAATGAATGGTCTGTCCTCCTGGGGCTTTTTACCGGCGTGCTGGCAACGCTGGCACTTATAGTATTGCTTTTGCTGCATGTGAAACTATTCGATGCCGGGCTGACGCCGGAGAGATGGCGTCTGTTTTTCACACTGAGCTTCCTGCTGGCGGTGGGCGCGTCGTGGATGGGAAACAGCTTCTGGAACGCCGCGTCAAAACGGCTCCCGCTAACCCTGTTCGGTCAGATGATAATTTTCGAAACTCTTTTCGGACTTATGTACGGATTTATATATTCCCACAGGCTGCCGCGGCCGATGGAAGTGCTTGCGATAGTTACGCTCGTAGTCGGCGTTACGTGGTCGGTACGTGTTCACATGAAAAGGTAGGCACCCGCCTTTCCGGGCCGCCCCGGAATCCAGCATGAAAATAATAAGTAAAATCATTAATAATAACTGAAAGAAACACTCTCTCAGGACGAAGGAGTCAATTGCGGAAATTACGGAAGCACTTTCCCAGCCATGGCCGCGGTGCAGATGCCCAGATCGTAAGGAATGAAACTGATATCCGTGAACCCCGCGACGGCCAGCATCTTCCGGTACTCCGTCTCCCCGGGAAAGCTCATAACTGACTCCGGCAGGTAGGTGTATGCTTTTTTATGCCCCGACACCACCGCACCGGCTCTGGGCAGGATAAATCTGAAATAGAACCAGTACAGCTTTGAGAAAAGCTTGGATTTGGGCTGGGAAAACTCCAATATACATATCCTGCCGCCATCTTTCAGCACACGGAACATCTCCCTCAGTGCCAGCGGTTTATCCGTAACGTTACGAAATCCGAACGCCATGGTGATCTTGTCAAAAATACCGTCCGGGAAAGGGAGCGCACAGGCGTCTGCGGCAACAAGCGGGGCTTCCACCTTTTTCCTGCCATGTACAAGCATTTGTTGGCTGAAATCGGCGCCTGTGATCTCGCATGTTTTATTAGCCGCGCGGATTGTGAGGATCATATCGCCGGTACCGCAGGCCAGATCAAGCACAGTGTCCCCGTCATCCACGCCCAGCGCGGCCACGGCTTTTTTGCGCCAGCGTACATCCCGCCGGAAGCTCAGCACACGGTTCAGCAGATCGTACCGGGGGGAGATGGCATCAAACATGCTTTGTATTTTTTCAGCGTTTTTATCCATCAGAACTTGATCGCCACGCAGGTGAAATCGTCTTTCTGTTCAGCGGGATTGATCACAAGATCTCTATAAAGGTTTGTTACAATATTCTTCGGAGTGTCGTCCGCCGATTTTTCCACACGGGACTGCAGTTCGTCATACCCTATATATTCTATTACACCATCGGAATATATCAGGAGGAGCGTGCCTTCGGAAACCGGCATTTCAATTACATTATAGCGTTCATCTATGATCCCCAGAGGGAGGTTGTCAGAGACGAGCCTCCTGATACCCTCCTTTGACACAAGGAGCGCCGGTTCGTGCCCGCAGCTCACATACCTGAGTATCCTGGATGATTTATCGTAACAGCAGATAAACCCCGTTATAAAGCGCTCATTGAATTTACGAGTCATGAGGTACCTGTTGAGGCTGTTGACCAGGACATCCAGTTTACTTACATCCGGGAAAAGGCCGGGGTCCATTATTGTGGCAAGCACTACGGTGAAAACCGCCGCGGCATAGCCTTTGCCGCACACATCGGCAACACATACAAAGATGTATTCGCCGGTATCTATGACGGTGCTGAAATCGCCCCCGGTGCTGCGGGCGGGGTAATTCACGCTGTATATATCCGGCGGCCCTATAAGCTCCTGCTCGCGCATCACAAACTGGTTCAGAATTTCCACGGTCTGGGACATTTCCGCCTCTTCCACCTTCAATCTGGTTGCCCGTTCGTGGTATTTGGCGTTTTCTATGGCTATTGCGGCAATATGGGTGATGAGCGCAGAAAACTCTTTATCGGGAACTATGTCCACGGTAATGTTAAACAGCAGGAATACGGCGCCGGAAACCGACTCCCGCACCAAAAAGATATTGCTGACAGCAAACTTCGGCGAATAACACCCCTGATCTATGAATTTGGTTTCGGAGTGAAACTTGATATACTCGGACAGGGGTTGGTCGTCCACGAAAAGTGATTCACTGATGTCGGCCTCATCAACCCCAAATCCTACGAAAAAGTCGCCGTAAAACGCGCACGAAGCCTCAGAATGAAAGGTCACGGAGAAAAAATTCAGCGCGTTCACCACGACGTCATTTACGGCAAGCGCCTTCAATATCTGCCCGCTGTCCTTGATGAAATCTATCTTTTTCTGGTAATCGACGAATATTTCCATCTTGCGGTCGTTTGCGCGGAGCTCTTCCGCATGCGCCGCGATGAAGGGGGAAAGTGCCTCCATCCACAGGTAGGCGTCCTTCGAGATATCCTCATGGAAAGTGATCACATGTGTAATAATGTTATCCGCGCGGCAAAAAAAGCCCGCATAAAGCGTATATTGCGCATCAAAATAG
>JAVBTI010000153.1:0-2706 GCA_031556255.1 Deferribacterales bacterium
GCTGTCAGTCTTTATTTTTCAGCTTACCGAAACGGCGGCGGCCGTGGTTTTCCTCGCCGCGGTCGCAATATGGTTCGTTATAGCGACTGTCTTTTCGGGGAAGTTCGTAAAAGACAAGGTAAAAGTTTGTATTATAGATTAGATTGTTTATTTGCGCATTACTGAATTCTCGGATATACTTCTCACCTGATATTATTTTGGAGCAAAGTATGCTTACTAGGAAAAGAGTTGTTTCATTGTTATTCTGTTTTGCAAGCATGGCGTTGATCTGTGCCTGCGCCACGGTGGCGGGCACAAACCGAAAACAGCTGAATATCTACAGCGACGCCGAAGTTAATCATGCGAGCGCCCTCTCGTATCAGCAGGAAGTGCTGGACAGCGGCAAACTCTCCACAAATCAGGCGCAGGTGAATATGGTGCGCAGGGTAGGCGAGCGCATAGCCGCGGCCGCCACCGCTTATATGCGTGAAAACGGCCAGGAAGACCTGATCAAGGATTACCGGTGGGAGTTCAACCTGATCGACGATCCTACCACCGTGAACGCTTTCTGCATGCCCGGCGGTAAAGTCGCCTTCTACACCGGGATACTGCCCATCTGCCAGGATGAAACCGGCATAGCAGTGGTCATGGGGCATGAGGTCGCACATGCCCTCGCGCGCCACGGGAACGAGCGCATCAGCCAGCAGGCTTTGGCTCAGTATGCCCAGACGGCCGCCGCCGCGGGACTCGGGATAGCCGGGGTCAGCGGCACAACGGCGGAGCTTGCCAGCCTTGCGTTCGGGGCGGGTACCAACGTGGCGGTCATCCTCCCTTTTTCGAGGAAACATGAATCGGAAGCGGATGAAATAGGACTCTATCTCATGGCTATGGCTGGGTACGACCCCAAAGCGGCCGTGGATTTCTGGCAGAGGATGGCTGATACGTCCGGAGGCAGCAGCGGCATGGCATTTCTTTCCACCCACCCGTCTGACAGGCAGAGGATTGCGGATCTGAAAAAACTCCTGCCGAAAGCCGAGGCCGTCTACCAGCAAAATATGGACAAAAAATAGTTATTCATACATACAGGGCGGCGGATGTTCCCGCCGCCGGATTTTATGAACCCGTAATAAATTATCATTCAGGCAGATCGATTATATATGTCCCTGAGCGGTTATCATGACTGGCGGCGTTTGTCGCCGTCGCGTCCTTATGGTTTGGAGGGTCTGAAGAAACGCGTTAAAGAGTCATTCGATTCTTCCGGATCCACCTATGGGATTGGCCGCATCTGCGGTATCCTGCGCGGAGAAGGGATTGGTTGCAGTTACGTCAAGGTGAAGCGTCTGATGGCTTCTATGGGTTTAAAATCCATCCATCTGAAGCGTCGCAGCCGCAGCCTGACAGACAGCCGGAATGCCCGTGATGACAGTTATGTCAACCACGCCAAAGGGAGTGAGGCCCGGCTTGCCATGTTTAAGTACATTGAGGGCTTCTATAACACGCGCAGAGTACAAAAACGCCTGGGCTATAAAAGCCTGTGCAATTTGTAAGACTCTTGGAAACACAAGGCTACAAAAGAGCTGCTTAACATACTGTACGAAAAATTGTTGACAACCCAATTGCGCCTTTGAAGCATGTTCCAGCACAAATACAGCAGTTGGTACAGGCATGTTTACAAAATATTATATCTTCTAATCGGTATTCAGGGCTTAGTTCGACAGCCGCATTAGTGCAAACATCCCTTCCATAATAACTCCAGCTCCCTTTTACCTGGCATTCCGGGTTCCCGATAAAGGCTGAAACTTTTTGCGGCAAAATACCACTCCCCCCCATTGCGGCTATTGCCATGGGCGCCTTCATAAACTCCCTGCGGGCTTTCGAGCTGTCCATAGTTATAATCTCCTGTTTATCAAACATTGACTAATATTAATATAACAAACTGCTGATGATATAATTAACTACGATCAAGTTAACTAATACAAGTCCGCAGGCCGGTTTGATCGGCAATTATTTTATCTTAGGTCAGAGTTTGACCAATCCCGGTATATGTCTTATAATAAATAGAGGTGAAAAATATGGACGATTACTCTGCAAAAATAGTTATAAGGTTCGATATAAATTGCGCCGGGTTGAAAGTGCGCACCAGCATGGCTGATTCAGCCAAAGACTGCCCCGCGCTGTGGGGGAAGTTTGAGCCACGCATGGGGGAACTTTCGCCCCACCCTGCCGAAAGCTACGGCGTGTCCATGACCATTGATGAGAACACCTTCGATTATTGGGCGGTGATGCCACTCGCGGACGGGGCGCAGGTGCCGGCGGGGATGGAAGAGTTCCGGCTGCCAGGCGGGCAGTTTGTCAGATTTGACGTCCCCTCCCTGGGCGCGCTCGGTGGCTGCTATGAGTTCGCCTACGGACAGTGGCCGGCGGCCAATAAAGAACATCTCCTCGATTTCGCCCGCCCCTGCTATGAGCTTTATAATGAAGAGTATATGGAAAAGGGCAACTTTTGGCTTTATTGCCCGGTAACGAAATGAACGCGCGTGTAAACAATGTCGATCTGTACTATGAAAAATCAGGGGCAGGCGCGCCCCTGATTCTTCTCCACGGTAACGGCGAAGACTGCCGCATATTCGACAGACTTGCCGCAAAGCTGCGCGACGATTACACGCTGTATGCCGTAGACAGCCGCAACCACGGCAAAAGCGAAAAGACGGAAGTGTATTCGTATGA
>JAVBTI010000021.1:0-8489 GCA_031556255.1 Deferribacterales bacterium
GCGTCAATATTGCCTGAGCGGCACTTATCTATATTTCCGTCGTAACAGTTAAAGCGCATTTTCTTTATGCTTTCGTACTGCCTGTCTATTTTACTTACCGCGGAGTAATTTTTACCCAGCCTTTGAGGCATTCCATCGGTCTTTAAAACAATTTCGTATGCGCCTAAACAGATCAAAATCGGTATTATAAAAAGAACCGTCACGCTTTTTCTGAAGGAATACTTTTTGTAATTGTGCCTGAACCTGTTTTCTATAAAATTGTAAGACAGCCATGACAATAGATATGAGCTGACTATGACCGCCACGGTGCGCCCCCAGCCGGGGGTTACTCCCATGTACTGCGAAATCGCAAGTACAGGCCAATGCCATAAATACAGCGAGTAAGACAGATTCCCTGTGTACACAAAAGGTTTTACTGATAAGATTTTACTTATTACGTTCCCTTTGCCTGAGCCGGCGCATATTATCAATGCGGCGCATAAACATATGATCGGCGCATAGATATTAGGGTAATCCTGGTCCGCATTTTTAGCCGCTATTGCTATATAAAATATAACGACCAGGCTGAGGCCGCTTGCCGCCGATCGTATTATGCCGTAAATACGCTCTTTTTTATCTATATGAACATAAGTGATGAGCGAACCCATAAGAAACTCAAATATACGCCCGATAAAGTTGTAGTAGTGCTTATTTCCCCCGCCATTAAATTTTAACGATACAATGGTAAAAATTATGGTGATTACTAATAAAATTAAAGGCGCGCGTTTGGCACCCGTTTTGTGCAGCCCGATAAGCAGAAAAGGCAATACCAGATACCATTGCCATTCAACAGAAAGAGACCATGTGTGCAGCAGGGGCATTATAGATACATTTTCGGAAAAATAACCGGCGCTGTGTGAGCCGAAATAGATATTTGATGAGAAAAATGTCAGGTATTTCAAGCTTTTGAAGTATTTTCTGAGATCATCCGGAAAATATGCGATGATTACCGCCAGCGAAATCACAATGAGCATTGATAATAGAACAGGTTGCAGACGCCAAAGGCGTTTATTCCAGAAATCCGTGACGGAGAAAGAGTTATTTGCGAGTTTTTCCTTTATTCCGGATGTTATAAGATATCCGGAAATAACGAAAAAAATATCAACTCCCAAAAAACCGGCCCGCACTCCCCCTGTTTTTGAGTGGAACAGTATTACCAGTAAAACCGATAACGCACGCAGCCCTTCTATATCGTTGCGATACATTTTAATTAACTGATCTCTTTCCTGCTCCCTGGTTTGATGGCCTTGTCACCTGTTTTACACAGCGGACACTCTTCCGCTCCCCAGGTCTGCACCTCAATTTTAGCCAGCGGGACGAATGGCAGGTCGAATTTAGCGTTGCCGCCGCTGCGGTCTATTATGCCGGTCACCGCCACAACTTTCCCGCCCGCGCGGGTGATAGCGTCAATGCACTCTTTTGTGGATTTCCCGGTGGTGATGACGTCTTCCGCGATGATGACCTTTTCCCCAGGCGCAAGCTCGAAGCCCCGCCGCAGCGTCATTACGCCATCCACACGCTCGGCGAATATGGCGCGTTTGTTCAACTGACGCGCCAGCTCGTAGCCGAAACGTATCCCGCCTATGGCGGGGCTGGCCACGGTGACCGCATCCATATCTCTCAGCTTGACTATAAGGGGCTCCACAATCCGCGCCGCAACCGACGGGAACATCATTACTTTTTCCGACTGCAGGTAGGTGTCGCTGTGAAGGCCGGACGAAAGAAGGAAGTGCCCCCTGAGAAGCCCTTCCATGCGTACATATGTGTCCAGTATCTCCTGTGAACTCATCATAAACTTATAACTCCTCTAATTATTTCTCTTTGTATGCAATGCCGCCAGCACTTTTTCGGCGGCGGCTTTTGGGTCGTCCGCACCGGTGATGGGTCTGCCCACCACTATATAGTCGGTGCCGATACGCGCCGCATCTTCCGGCGTCACCACTCTTTTTTGGTCGTCAGTGCTGCTTCCAGCAAGCCTTATCCCAGGCGTTACCGTGATAAAACCTTTGCCCATGGCCTTTTTAATCGCCTCCGTTTCCCGTGCGGACGAGACCACGCCGTCCAGCCCCGCTTTTTTGGCAAGCCCGGCGAGGTGCAGTACATATTCATCACTTGAAAGGGATGATATTTTATACGTATGGAGATACTCTTCATCAAGGCTTGTCAGAAGTGTAACCCCTATCAGGAGCGGTTTCGGCATCCCCTTTTTTGTACATGTCTCCGCCAGTAACTCGGCGGAACGTTTCATCATCTCCAGCCCGCCCTGGGTGTGCAGATCTATTATATCCGCCCCGTGGGAGAGGGACGAGAGCACTGCGTTGGCGGCGGTATTGGGAATGTCGTGTATTTTGAGATCCAGAAAAACCTTTTTGCCCATATCTTTCAGTGCGGGCAAAATTTTATAGCCCTCTGTTATGAACAGTTCCAGCCCGACCTTGTAAAACGTGCCCGCGCTGCCGACGGCGTTCACCGTCTTCAGTGCCGTGCAGGTGTTGGGAAAATCAAGGGCTATGATCAGTTGCGGCGTCATTAGTGCCTCCTCTATTAATGGAGCGCACATCGTGTGCGCACCATTGTTATTTCCGCTCATCCCTGAGCGGGGATTAAAACGGCCATCCATGGCCACGCCCCGTCCGTGGGGTTGCCCGGGACGGCGCGATTAGGCGCGCCGGAAAACCACCCCTACAAACCTCGTTCAAGGATCCTGAAAAAACCGCGTTCCGCGATGGTTTGATTTTAATAGCACAGTTTATCCTGCGTGTATAGTATTAAGCCTTGCGCTTTCCGGGAAAAACGAATAATAATATCGATATAATTAAGGAGCCTGGGATGAAAAAGTTATTAGTTTTATTATTAACGGGGGTATTATTTATGGCAGCCGCAAAAACAAAAGCAAATGCGGGCACTTTTGTCACGATGAAAACGAACTACGGTACAATTCAACTGGAATTGTACCCCGATAAGGCGCCGGAAACGGTTAAAAACTTTGTTTCATATGTTGAATCCGGTTTTTATAACGGCACGATATTCCATCGCGTTATCCCCGGTTTTATGATACAGGGGGGCGGAATGACCGTAGATTTGGTTGAAAAAGACACTCAAAAACCTATTAAGAACGAAGCTGACAACGGACTTAAAAACGAACGCGGTACCATTGCCATGGCGCGCACAAGCGATCCCCACTCCGCCACGGCGCAGTTTTTCATCAACACTGTGGATAACGACTTCCTTAATTACCGCGCGAACAACATGCAGGGGTATGGCTACGCCGTTTTCGGTAAAGTTATCGATGGGATGGACGTTGTGGACAAAATAGCCAAAGCAAAAACAACAACCGTGAAATACTTCGAAAACGTGCCGGAAAAACCGGTCACTATCGTTGAGGCGAAGGTTTCATTCGACACCGGTAAAACTAAAGAGCAAGCGAAGAAAAAATGATAGGCAGCTTTTTCAGATGGATCGGTATTGTCTTCATAATGGGCTATTATTGTGTAGCCGGTTTGGTGCGCGCCCCGTTCGGTAAAGCGGGGCCGTACTTTTGGCGTATAACCGGCAATTTCGGCAGGAAAATGCTTTTTGTCTCCGGCAGCAAGGCCACCTGGGAAGGGCTGGACAGGCTGGACCCAAATAAACACTATGTATTTGTGGGCAACCATCAGAGCTATGCCGACATATTCCTTGTATTTGCCTCGCTGGCCAGCCGCAATATGAGCACACTTTTTATGGTGAAAAAGGAGCTTTTTAAGCTCCCCCTTTTCGGGCCAATGACAAAACAGATGCAATTGATACCGATAGAGAGGGAAGAGTCCCGCAAGGCGCTTAAGACTGTGCTGGACGCGGTGAAAATCATGAAAGAGGGGCACTCGCTGACAATCTTTGCCGAAGGTTCCCGCACTAAAGACGGCGAGATACAGCCTTTCAAAAGAGGGGCCTTTCTGATTGCCGAACATACGGGCTTGCCCATAGTGCCCTTTGCCATAACAGGCACCGCCGCTATAATGCCGCGTGGCAATATGAGCGTGAACCCGGGGTCCTGTCATATATCTTTCCTTCCGCCCATCATGCCGGGGGATATGCCGAGCAGGGAGCTGGCCGTTACCGTGGAAAATATTGTCAGACAGGAGTATGACAGGCTGCGGCTCGCCGGTGAAGCGGGGCAGCGGGAACGCGATAAACGGTGACCTCCGTCATTCTTGCATTGGGTGGCAACGTCGGCGATGTCCAAAGTACATTTGATTCAGTATTGCGGTATCTTCAGGATATAGGGGTGCTGGAAAAGATCAGGCTATCCCAAACATACCGGAGCCGTTCCCTTCTGAGGGACGGCCAGCCGGATTATTATAACTGCGCGTGCTCCGCCTGCACAAACATTTCACCCCCGGAGCTTTTGAATGCGCTCAAGGAGGCTGAGCGCAGGTTCGGCAGGCAGGAAACCGGGCGCTGGCGGGAACGTGTAATTGATATTGATATTATCGACTACGGCGGCGATGTAATAAATGAAGATGGCCTTATTATTCCCCATCCCCATATGGCGGAACGCTCCTTCGTGCTCTTTCCCATGAAAGATCTTGTGCCGGACTATACAAACCCGGTAAACGGTCTTACATTAAAAGAAATGATTGATGATCTTAATGATGATCTTGAAATACGGCCTGTTTAATCTGTATACGGGAGGCTAATATGGCTGTTATCACTGTATCCAAAGAGACCGGCTGCGGGGAAGAGGTCTGTGAGGCCGTTGCCGATATCCTGAAGTATAGAATCATCAATAAAGATATGGTCAGGTATGCCGCGGCATTGTCCAGCATGGAAATATCCGACGCGGAGCGGTTTGACGAACAGAACTACTCAAGTCTCCGAAGGATTCTGGGCAATTACATTGACTTGAGTCTTTTTTCCACCGAAGATCTGATAGCCGCGGAAGATTTCATGGCAAAGCGGTACAGCTACATGCCTTACGATTATGCTGCGACGCCCACGGGAGAAAATTTCCAGTCGGCCGTGGAAAAAGTGGTACGTATCCTGGCTTCGGAGGGAAAGGCGGTTATCGTGGGACGCGGAGGAAACTTTGTGTTGCATGATCATCCCCATACACTGCATGTGAGACTTATTGCGCCTTTAGGCATGAGGACGGAAAATATAATGTCCGTCATGGAACTGGATCGTACTCAGGCTGAAAAGTATGCGGTTGAGACCGATCGCAAAAAGAGCGCATATATCAGGCATTATTACAATGCCAAAATCGACGACCCGGCAAATTATCATATAACGATGAACCTTGGCCGGTTCAGCGTGCCGAAAGCCTCGGCATTGATAGCAAGCGCGGCTGAAGAGTTCGACCAAAAACGGCCATAGGGGTAAATGCGTCCTCATATACTCCGGGTTATTCACCTTGACAACCTATCATATACACGGCTATTATCTGTTAAAAGTAAGCAGGAGAGTGAATATGTTGCGCAATTTCGTTATTATAACAATCATCTTTATGTTCACCGCTGCCGCATACGCTCAACAGAGCGAAATAGAGCAGACCAAACGCACTGAAATAAACGGGTACCAGTTTACCGACACGGGCAGGGCATTCGATAATTTTTTTATGAATACAAAATGGGATGTGCTGACGGCGAACAATGGCACAAAAACAGTTGTGTTCAAAGGTGTTTTTAAGTCCAACCCGTATAAAAAATACCTGGACAGCACCGCATATGAGAACCTCCCCGCCGAAAAATACACCGAACTGGTGGAATCGCTTTATCCTGTGGCGTATAACTACGGCATGAGGGAGTCCAATATCTTCGGCAATGACAAGTCCAAATCATATCAGATCCTGAACTATCTCTCATTCAGGACATATAAGGTGGACAGCTCCATAGAGGTCTATTTCCAACTTCTGAATGACGGAAAATCGTATTGGGTTAAAGAGTATAAGTGCGATACCTGCCCGTCGAAGGACGTGAACGATCTTTACGCTCTGGTTCTGGACGGCGTTTTTGCGAGCTCTCCAAGCAAGGCTAAAAATTATACGCCGGCATCGGTTTCCGCCGTAGTTCCTAAAGCCGATACCCCCACAACAGAGACGGCGCCCAGGATCGAAGTGAAAACCGAAAGTTATGCCGATAAAAAACTTGCCAACACGACAAAGATTGCGATGTTCGGATCTCTGGAAGGGGAAACCGCGTATTTTGATATAGGCAAAGGCGAGCAGCCGTTCGCTGTTTCGCCGAGACTGGCGGCTAAGGTTCAGGCCATTAAAAAGAACAGTATGGTCACTATCAGTTTTGATACGGTTCAGCAGTATGCCAATGGGAGTTGGGTGAGCGTATATACGCTGACTGACGTTAAATAGGTATAGGTGCGGCGGATCTATTATCCGCCGGTATCACTCATACACAGCTTTGATAACGATCTCTTTAGGATTATCACACCCCTTAAGCGGCTTAATCAGCCCGTGAATGGAGTAGGTTAACATCTCCAGGATAAAATCCTTGGTGGGCACCACTTCGCCGTTCACCACCAGTTGAAGCCTGAAGGGGGGTGTATAGGTCAGGAACCTTTCTGTAATGAATGAAACTACGTTTTCCGCGTCGTTGATATCAAAGAGGGGCAGTCCGTCTGTTTTTATTGAATTGTCATCCGAAACTATAGCAATGAGATTAGGATCCCCTTCATTGGCGCGGCCTTTGTTATTATCCTTCCTTATCACTTCAATTTTGGGCAGTTTCCGGCCTTTAAACCCTTCGCATATGATTATGTCCGTATCGGCGGGTACAAGCGGAGCAAGCTCGACCGGTGCCAGATCTCTGGGTGAATCACACTGCATAAGGTAACCTTTGGCGTTGGACACAATACTGCAAACGGCGCCCGCCTTCTTGTGCTTTACAGAATCAGAATCTCCCATGTCAAAATCATGCCCGTCGCCGTCATGTTTTATAGACCCCACGCGAAAGCCTTTGTCTGCCAGCAGGCTGATTACTTTTGACACAAGTGTTGTCTTGCCGCTGTCGGAAAAACCGGTAAATGTCACCATTGGGATCATATCTTCACCCCATTATATAAACGTTATGGTTTATTAAGTATAGCGCTGTCTATATTAAAATGCAACTGGTTTAAATAGTTATTTTATTTGCAGCGTTTGTGGAAGAACCGGTCTGAGGCGGTTTATCAGGATTGATGCGGTTATGCCTGTGAGAATTCCGGTACATAAGGCGGCGAGTACAAACCATCCCACAATAGCGGTGGAAAATATCCCGCGTATATACAGGTGATCTATTACCCATAATTGAGTCAGCATATGCATTGTGGCGCCGACTACTCCGGTTGTGATTGCAGAGTTGTACCGTTTCAGAAGGAGTACACACAGGAGCATCCCCAGGAAGGCCGCGGTACCTGCCGGGAGGCTAAGGGAAAGACGGAATATAAGATTGCCTGAAAGCAGCGGTACAAGGGATATTTTAAGTATCATCACAAGCATGGCGGGTATGGCGCCGCCTGTGTACAGCATCATCATGACAGGCAGGTTTGCCAGCCCCAGCCTCACCCCGGGGACAGGCAGCGGGATGAAGTTCTCCATAATCCCGAGAACTACGCTGATTGCGCCAAAAAGACCGATTAAGGCTATTTTTTCATAACCGATTGGTTTTACGCCTGCCGCGCAT
Source organism: Deferribacterales bacterium (assembly GCA_031556255.1). Lineage (GTDB taxonomy): Bacteria > Chrysiogenota > Deferribacteres > Deferribacterales > JAISNW01 > JAIRQX01. The sequence continues at coordinate 7,695 of JAVBTI010000021.1, forward strand.
ATTTCACTGTTCTGTGACATTCAGATCCTCCCGGCATTCCACCATAAGCGCTACTCCATTAGGGAGGCATGCGGCTATATGCCCGCATTCCGATACCCAGCCGGTGTGTACGCAAACCTTATCCGGGCAGTTTGATGAGATAACTCTCGCTTTGCCGTCCTGAACTTCCACGAGCATTTTTTTGTTGATAAGTTTCTCAAGATCTATGGTTTCATTTTTCCATGACAGATTTATGGTTTGGGTCCCGTTTACAAGTACGAGCCGTTTGAGTTTGTTGTCTTCCGTACTCGCGGACGTAATAAAATACAGCGCCAGAATCAAAACCGCTGAGATCACTAACAGATCGCCGAACCTGAATGCCGGCAGTTTTTTTACAATGTTTCCCATAATTAATAGAAAATTTATATCATTTTTTTTATGGAAACGCAACTCCCGCGGTAAACTTGCTTTTTTACCTTTCCTGCTGTATTATTAATGTTGAGTTTGATATTTAACGGAGGACTCTATGAAGAAATATGTATGCGTTATATGCGGTTATGTATATGACCCCGCGGTGGGCGATCCTGATTCCGGCGTTCCCGCGGGTACTGAGTTTAAAGACCTTCCTTCTGACTGGCTTTGCCCGGACTGCGGCGCGCCTGTAAGCTCTTTTGAAGAGGAATAAAATCGCGCCGATTTCTATTGCTGCCGCCTGACAGATGATGCGACGGTACCTATCACACACAGGAGCGCGCATATCCCGAAAGTGATATGCAGGCTTGACATGAACTGTGGATGTAATTCCGGTGTGATGGG
>JAVBTI010000099.1:0-44796 GCA_031556255.1 Deferribacterales bacterium
TCGTCAAGGAATACCATACTGTCCGGACCTATGGATATTTCCTTCGCAAGCTCTTTTATGGACTGTGCCTTATCGTTCCAGTTGATCCGCCATGCGGCAAAATGCTCCCTTTTCAAAATCATATAAGGGTGCTTGTCAAACACTTCCCACACGTCGGATTCATTGTTGCGGCTGCATATCGAGAGTATCACCCCCCGTTCGTAAAGCGCCAGTACTTGTTTCTGAAAATCGTAAAACGGCTTCCCCGCACCGCTTGGGGCAAGCTGTATCCCATTAAGGCCGTCTTCTCCTATTATACCGCCCCATAACGTATTATCCAGATCAAGCACCAGCGCTTTCTTGCCCATTCCGAGCCCGGCAAGCACATAATCGGCATATTTTTTCGCAAGATGGGGCATATATTCAGGATGGAAACGGATATCCCCCTGATAATAAAGTTTCAGATCGGTGATGTTCTTTTTGCCGTGAAATGATACGAAACGCTCATAATCAAAAATTTTAACCCTCGGATTGCCCGAAAAACGGGCGGCCTGATCATCATTCATAGCTCTTACAGCGCCGACAAGGCTTCCCGCGCCCTGCTCGTGTATACCGAGAGGCGAATATGACGGTACTGAAAAGTTATGCACCACAAAGCGGGCAGAGCACCGTTCAAGCGCCCTCTCAATTATGCCGGACACTCGGACAGACTCGCTGCCGATTAATTCCGCGAGAGCGCCCGCCCCTGAGCTGTACGGTCTTAAAAGCCTGTCACCCAGAAGGTCTTCCGTATCCGCAAAGACAAAAATAATATGGGGATTGAATTGATAAAGACCGCTGCCGGCGTCCGCAAGCTCCATCAGATGCTGACCGTAGGGCGCCATATATATTTCGGCATTTACATTATTGAGGGCGAGTTCGACCTTCAGCACCTGATCGAATTTCGTCATTGTGCCAGCGGCGGCCAACGCGATACGGCAGAGTTTGCTGTTTTCAGGCAGCGGCTGCATTTTTTTGGTTGCCGTTAAATAGTCGATAAATGTTTCAGGCCGTTTTCTCATAATATTAATCTTATTTTAATATAAAAATAAAATCAACCGCTACTGTTACGGCTGTATTTCCACCAGCCCCGCTTTCTCAAGTTTATCCATAATTTCCGACAGTTCGGAAACCGGCACACCGGTTATTTCCGAAATATCGTCCAGGTCGTTACAACCGTCCGCGTAGGCAAGGCCGTTCATCATATTGCGTACGCCGTCCGCGCTTCCTTTCACGCTTATAGTGGGGTAAAGCCCCCGTTTGCCCATCTGCGGTTCGCAGAGCACGGTATTTTTATATACTTTTCTGTTTTCAAGCATATCAATGCAGCGGCGCACAGCATTATAACCGCCCTTAAGACCTTCCGGGGAGATCAGGCTCATGTCGTCCAGCGAGGTGTGGTATTCAGGATATTCCGCATATTTGCTGCGCATCACGGAGCACACCGGCAAATCCACGCCGGGCGCGCAAAACTGGCGCTCGTCGCTGCCTCTCTGCAGAAAAGTGTAGCTTTTATACTCCGGGCAGACAGCCGCCAGAACCCGTTTTGCCACCCTGTCCGCGAGCGTGTCCCCATATCTCGAGGCAAGGTAGGAGTAGGTGCGGTTATCGCCGATACAGGTCAACACAAAACCGGCAATCACTTTGCGTTTCAACATTTCCAGATTTCTGCTCAGATAGGATATCGCACCGATGGTTTCAGGGAGGAAAAGTATGCGGTAGGTATAGCGCCTTTCAGCGCTTTTAATATATTCAGCCAGAGACATGACCACGGCGGGGCCGGAAAGCTCGTTGTTGGCCATGGATGGATGGCATACGTATGTAGTCAGAAGCACCTCTTTATCGCTCCTGCCCTTTATTATACATTCGCCGTATGTCAGACTGCCGGGAAACAGTCGTGAATCGATTTTTACATGGTATTTCGCGCCGGGAGCCGCACGCAGCCTGTTGCGCAGGTTTTCAGTAAGGCAGAACCCCCAGCGTTTTTTATAATATGATGTGACGTAGGGCACGGCCTCAGGCTGAGTCGGCAGCGAATAAAGGTGTTTATCCAGCTCTTCGAATTCCATGACTTCATCCACGGGCGCGGAATAGCCCACCACATGTAGATTGTGCTGTTTGAAATCGACAATCCTGTTACCGTCACTGTCTGCAACAAAGGCGTCGTTGATCTCCCACTCGTCGGGCACCGTCCAGTCGAACACCTGTGTGCCTGTGGGAATTTTACATATTTTCAAATCGGGTACTATGCCTTTCAGATAATTGAGAGTCTCATCAACCCCTCTTCCTGTCAGGCTTCGGCATATTGGATAGAGATCTTTTGCCCTGGTATACATTAATTTTCCAATGCTCATTGGAGTGCCACCTCACAATATTACGATGATTAGTATAGTATTCAAATCAAAATATGCAAATTGTTTTCTAAAAGTATTCTGGATGGATATGTTGCGAAAAAAATAAACGAAAAAACGCACTATGCGAATCCCCGGCCCCGATTTACAGGGCCGGGTTTGATTATTTACGGTTCATATCTGTAGGTATCGCCATATGACTTCGATGCATAGCCTCCGAACAGATAGAAGACGCCGTTTATGTTGGTTATGGACGGCCCTCGCCTGATGGAAGGTATGGTGCCGCTGGGTATAAGCCTCTGCCACCTGCCGTCGGTACCGTTATCCGGATCATACACCCACAGATCGTTTGCGTAGTTGAAGTCTCCCACGTCCCCCGCCCATATGTACATCTTTTTGTTATGCACTGCGGCGGAATGCATATGTCTTGCCGTTATCGGGTTTGTAGGATTCAACTTGCGCCAGTTACCGTTGTCCGGATAATATAACCACAGTTCGTTTGTTGGACTGCCTCCCCGAGGGGCCACCGCACCTCCGAAGAGGTAAATCCGATCATCAATTGCAACAGCGGTTTTGTGGTAAGACTTGGACGTCGGGCCATATGTTCCTTTAGTCCAACTGACGGATGCGGGGTCAAATATCCAGGTTTCATTGTATCCGCCGCCAAAAACATAAAGCTTGTTGTTATATATTGTGGAAGCCGTTTCCAGCCTGGCAGCCGGACTGGATGCGGGAGAAAGTTTATTCCATATCCCGCCTGTGCCCTGAGCCGGATCATATTCCCATGTATCTTTGGTGCCTCTGTAACCGGCTCCCCTACCGGCGAACATATACGCCTTACCGCTTATAACGCCAATCGCATAGAAATCCTGAACGGGCGGATTTGTCCCTGACGGATAGAGTTGCGTCCATTTACCTTCGGCCCCCTCCGACAAATCGTAAACTCTCATGTCATTTTGCAGGGTAGGCCCCGTATTTATGCTGCCACCGAACAGGTACATCTTGTTGTCAATTACTACCGGCTTCATATACTGCCTTAAGAACAGATCACCGGACGGCTCAAGTTTGGTTATTTTATTTATACCTTCGGTTTCCGGCGGGATGACCGGCGTTATGCTCTCGCAGTAGCTGAAGTCCAGTTCAAACTGCACGGGCGACGAGATTATCGTAGAGTTGTCCCTGTATATGCGGATATATGCCGTATAGATCTTCCCGCATTGCAGATCCGTCAGAGTGTACACAGTATCAGTAAGAGAGTCGGCCATAACCGCCACGGAGCCGTTGTCAACCTTCAGCAGCACCGCGTACGTTTCGCTGTTATAATTCCTGTCCCAGCGAAGCCTTGCTTTGTTTTCGAAGACGTAAACGCTTATTTTTTCCCGCGGGTTAGGCGCGGGATAGACTGTAACCCTTTTGACTGTGGATTCCGCCGTCACGTTGTCCGTATATTTCAGGATAAGCTTGCAGTCGTAATCTTTCGCTTCCAGCGGACCGGCATTGAGCGGCACATACGAAACGGTTGCCACGAGCCACTGCGTTTCGTCAATCCCTATGCAGGCCAAAGCGTAAGATGTGCTGTTATCGAAATTGTAAATATCAAACGCAACTGACTCTATGGCGCTGTCAAGGCTCCAGTCCGCCATCGGCCTGTATGCCAGCCGGATACGCTGAGACAGCGGCCCCTCTGTGTCACCGGCAAATACAGCGGCCACTTTGTAGTAAAGGTCGCTCACCGGGAGGTTCAGGTTGTAGCTGTTTTCCACAGTATTCGCCACCAGCGTGTACGGGCCGTCGGCAACCGGAGCGCTGTACATGTTGTAGGAAACGGCATTTACCACCGCATCCCATGTAAAATGCACCTGCTCGCCCCTAAGCACGCCTTTAAATATCCTGATATGTTTGTCGATCTCGGAGTTGGGCGTTACCGCCGTCACTTCCCCGAAGGTATAGCCCGGCAGCACGGCAAAAACGGAGGCACCGGTGCTCATAGTGCTTTTTGCCGACCTCTCAATATCACGCACCGCCATCGCCCGGAAGTAGTAGGTTGTGCCGTTGGTGAGGCCGTTTATCCGTGCGGAACCGGAGGCATATTCACCCAATTTTTTATAACCACCCTCTTCAGCCAGCGACATATAAAGTTCATATGTTTTGACGCCGGAAAGGGTTTGCCAGACGATCTCTGCGGCACCGTCAAGCGCAAAGCCGGTTATTTTCCCCGGCTGGGCCTGGTATTCACCTGCATAGGCGTATGCTACGGTCTGCCCGCCTGTATCGGAGCGGATTATAAAGGTGTGGGCGGTTTCCTGCGGAAGATTGTCCAGCGTCAGTTTGTTGCCGGAAACCGTGATTACCTCTTCGCCGAAGTCGCTTATATGGGTGACGGTAAAGCTTTCGCCGGCAAGCTCCCATTCCACGGTTACACTGTCTGCCAGCACGACGGAGGAAGCCCCACCCGCGGAGCTTTGGACGGCCGTTTCCTGCGAGCCGCTGCTGCCGCTGCATGCCCAGAGCATCAAAGCCGCCAAAAGAGCAAATATAATATATTTTATCTTTCTCATCTGTCTGTCCTCCTACGGCTCATACATAAGGGTGCTGTTAGTGCCGTCACCGCCAAAAATGTATATTTTGTTTTTGATTTTGACAGTTATATATCCCTTAAAGCCCAAAAGACCCGGCATAGCAGTCTTATTCCACATTTCTGTGGCAGGGTCATATACGTTCACATCTTTATCCATCAAATAATATATTTTATTATTATATATGAAGGACGGGGCCGCGGCGATAGATCGTATCATTTCAGAGGGTATTAAGGAGTAACTCCATGTACTATTATCCCAATCAAATTTGTACAATCTGGCAACATTGCTGTATGTTACGTAAAACATATTGTCAATAATAAATATATTGGCATATGTGCCTATAGGAGCGGAAGCACTTATTTGGGTCCATATTCCGTTTTCGCCGCCATGACGATCATAAACCCATAACTTTGCAGCTTGGTAACTTATTGCATAAAGTTTATCATTATACACAAAATGCCCGATTATATGTGATGCTAATGGCATCGTTGGTGGACTTAATTTTTTCCATGAACCATCTGTTCCGTCATGTGGGTCATATTCCCAGATCTGGTTATAAAATGATGATTCTTTGCCCCCATACATATAGATTTTATCCCTAATTACAAATAATGTGGACAATATCCTTTTAGACGGCAATGTTCCGGAAGGGTTAAGTTTTGTCCAAACAAAGGTGTCTGGATCAAATACCCAAAGGTCATTAAGGTAGGTGCTGCTATGACCTCCAAATATATACAGTTTATTGTTATAATTAACAGCACCATAATCATTTCTGTATGGCGGATTATTAGTCGTCTCCAGCACTGTAAGTCTATTTATCCCCTCCTGCTCTTCAACTTCCGGTTCTTCCGGCTCCGGTTCGGGTTCCGGTATAGGATCGGGATTCAGGGCGCAGAACAGACCGTCCAGTTTGAAACTCACAGGCGATGAGAGCTTATCGCCGCCCGTCTTTTTGATGTTGATGTACGCCGTGTAATCATCTGCGCATTTCAGATCCGTCAGCGTATGTTCAGTCGCTGTCAGATTATTCGCTACCGCCGTCAGGTTGTCACCATTCGTAACCAGAAGCACTTCATAAATTTCGCCGTTGGAATGCCTGTCCCATGTCAGCGTGGCGTTGCGCTCCCATACGTATACGCTGATCTTTTCGTTCGGGTCAGGCGCGGGGTAGACCGTGGCGCGTTTAATATCAGATACCGCCTCCACGTCATCTGAATATTTAAGCGACAGCCTGCAATCGTAGTCCATAGGCTCCAGCGGGCCGGCGCTGAACGGCGTATGTGTCACCGCCGCAGAAAACCACACGGTTTCATCAACCCCTTTGCACGCCAGATCAATTTCGGCGTAGTCACTGAAGTTATTTATATTCACGGTTACAACATTTATGCCGTTCGCCAGTGTCCAGTCGGCATCCGCTCTGTAGATCAGCTCTATGAACTGCGAGAGGGGGCCTTCACTGCTATCGCTGAACACTGCGGCCATTTTATAGTATTTATTAGTGACCGGCAAAGGCAGCTCATAGAAGTTATCCACCACCTGCCCCACAATTTCGTAAAACCCGTCCGCGGCCGGGGCGCTGTATAGCCTGTAAGATTCGGCGTTTATGATCGCGTCCCAGAGGAAGTGTACTTTACCGCTGCGGAGGTATCCTTTAAACACTCTGGCATGCTTGTCCAGTTCAGAGTTTGGCGTGACCGCCGTCATCTCCCCAAAGGTATATCCGGACGGAACTCCCATAGTGCTCCGGCCTTCGTTCACCGCCAGCACTTTGAAATAATAAGTTTTGCCGTTTTCCAGACCCCGTTCACAATGGCTGACGATACGGCATACTCGCCGCATTTGGCAAATCCGTCCGCTTCGGATTCGGACATGTAAAGCTCATACTTTTGAACACCGGACAATGCCTGCCACATGATCTCAGCTTTGCCGTTGTAAGCTATGGCGCTGATCTTTCCCGGCTGGCTGCGTTCGCCCACATAGGCATATGCCACCGCCTGTTTACCGCTATCCGAACGTATGATGAACCTGTGCTCCGAGCCGTCAGGCAGGCCGGTTAAAGTGAGTTTGCTGTCCGGCGTCACGGAACTGCTTTCCTCCGTTCCGCTCAGATGGGTTACGGTAAAGCTGCTGCCCGGCAGTTTCCACTCCACCGTCACCGTCTGACCGTCAACAGCCGCAATGGCGCTGCCGGATGATGAACCGGCCGTCCGGCTGCCGCTTCCGCCGCACGACACTATGCATATCGTTATAAACAACATGCACAGCAGTTTCGCAAAAATTCGCATAGAACCCTCCTTGATAAAAATGAGTTTTTACAAAAGGCGGTAATCTGCCCTTTTTACCGATACATATTGTGTAATAAATTTCGGCGCGCAGTGATGCTGGAAAACAATATTTTTGCTGCCATATCTGATTCAAAATCAAAGGATTGCCTAAATAATATCGTATGTTAGCATGGTTTTTTGAAAAAATATAAACGCAAATAATTACATTATCGTAAATATGTAAAAGTACGGAAAAACTCAATTTTTTTGAGTTTACCGGAATAATGATGAATGAGGAACGGATACGGCGGATTATGCATCCGCCGCATCCAGGACTGCTTTCTCTTTATAGAGGGAAATATTTTTTAATTATCCAGACGTGTGTGAAATATTCTGCCAGGCAGGCCTGCATTACCGCCTCCTCTCCCTGTTTAGGGGAGAGGAGGATATTTATTCATAATAAAAAAGGCGGCACTTTGGCCGCCTCAGGGTGTCCAAAAAGTACTCTTTTACAAAAACCGGATGCCTTTAAGGATCACACCTATATTACGCATCCGGTTTTCGTCATTGCGGGCTTGACCCGCAATCCAGAAAACTATTATCTATACTGGATTCCGGCTCGGAGGCCGGAATGACAAAAGAGGAAAAAATCGACTTTATGGACAGTCTGAGGCGGCACTTTGGCCGCCTATTTTTTAGTTTTTGTTCTTGTCGACTATCTTGCTTTTGCCGAGCCAGCTCATCATACCGCGCAGCCTGGCGCCGACCTGTTCAATCTGGTGCTCCTCGTCATGTCTTGTGAGGGCGTTGAAAGAAGGTCTGCCCACTTTGTTTTCGAGGAGCCACTCTTTCGCAAAAACGCCGTCCTGTATCTCTTTCAGGACCGTTTTCATATTCGCCTTTACCTCCGGCGTGATTACCCGCGGGCCGCGCGTGATATCGCCATACTGCGCCGTGTTGGAGATGGAGTAGCGCATGTTGGATATCCCGCCTTCATACAGCAGATCCACGATCAGCTTGACCTCGTGCATACATTCGAAATAGGCCATCTCCGGCGCGTAACCGGCCTCAACAAGAGTCTCGAAGCCGTATTTGATAAGCTGCACAAGCCCGCCGCAAAGCACGGCCTGCTCGCCGAAAAGATCCGTCTCCGCCTCTTCCTTGAAAGTGGTCTGAATGACGCCCGCCCTCGCGCCGCCGATTGCCGCGGCATAGGAAAGCGCGACTTCCAGTGCATCGCCGGACGGGTTCTGGTGGGCGGCTATCAGGCAGGGAACGCCGCTGCCTTTCTGATATTCCGCGCGCACAAGGTGCCCCGGCCCTTTGGGGGCGATCATGATGACGTTAACGTCCGCGGGGGGCACAATCTGGCCGAACAGTATCGCGAAACCGTGGGCGAAGGCAAGGTATTTGCCCGCGGCAAGGTTCGGCTCTATGCTTGCTTTGTACATCTCCCCCTGGTTCTCATCAGGGGTGAGGATCATGATGACATCGGCCCATTTTGCGGCCTCAGCCACTTCCATTACCTTCAGACCGGCGGATTCCGCCTTTTTCCACGAAGGACTCCCTTTGCGCAGGCCCACGCAAACGTCCACGCCGGACTCCCTCATATTGTTCGAATGGCCGTACCCCTGGCTTCCATAGCCTATTACAGCAACCTTCTTTTTCTTAATCAGCTCAAGATTCGAGTCCTTCTCATAATAAATCTTCATCAATTAACTCCTATATAAACAATGTTATTTCGTCGCTGTTTCCGTCGTTGAGCCGGAGCCTTTCGTCATTGCCAATACTCCGGTGCGCACCACCTCTATGAGGCCGTAAGGACGCACAAGCTCTATAAAAGCGCTGATTTTTTCCTCCGAACCGGATATCTCGATTATCATGGAATCGTGGGACATGTCAATCACCCTCGCGCGGTATGCCTCGACAATGCCGAAGATTTCCGGCCTCTGCTTGGGCATGACGTGAAGCTTCACAAGGGACATCTCCCTCTCAATATGATCCGGCAGGGTGGTGACGTCCCGCACCCGCAGCACGTTGACCAGCTTGCGCAACTGTTTTATGATCTGCTCGATCACAGGATCCTCCCCCCTTGTGACGATTGTCATGTTGGACAGACCCGGTTTTTCAGTTTCATTCACAGTCAGGCTTTCTATATTGTATCCGCGCCCGGAAAACAGGCCGGAAACCCTTGAAAGCGCGCCGAATTTATTCTCAACAATGATCGATATTATATGTTTCATCAGTATCCCTCGTCAGTGTATTTTGACGCTATGATTGCCGATTCCGGCAACAGCGACGGTATCCCGCGTATCATGGGGAACACAACCCCGTCGTTACCGCAGAAAAGGTTCCCTTCGTACGCAAGCAGTTTCCCGCCGCAAAGCGGGCATGCAAAACCTTTTTCCGCGCCTTTACCGGTATTCTTCTCCACAACTATGGCTGCGGTGGGGTTATCATCGTTACTCGCCATAAGCTCATGTTTTTTCAGAGTCCAGCCGTTCTTTCCGATTATGCCGGGCAGGCCGCGGCAGTAGCCCATCTCTTCCATACGGGCGCGGGCCTTCTCATGCGCCAGTTCATAGCCCGGTTCAAACATGATCAGAGCTTTCCCGGCCACCCTGTAAAGTTCCTGTAAAATTACCTCTTCGTTCCCGTGGTTAGGCTCTATGGCGTGCGATGTAAATACCACATCCACCGAGCTGTCCGGCAGCGGGATCGCTGTCAGTGTCGCCATAAAGAGATCCACTCCGGGAAACCCCCCGTTTTTCAGATACATTCCTGCATAGTGCAAACGGGACCAGGATATATCAAAGCCCTGTATCCTGTAACCGGCGTCTCCGGGAAGATGCTTCAGCAGGCAGGCGAGCGTTGTCCCCTCCCCTATCCCCGCTTCCAGTACGTTGCTGTTTTTATCAAGGTATGGCTTGATATATTCCGCCATCTTCCGGGTGTTTTCTTCCCTCATTTTTCTGTGAGCCGGGTCGGACATGGCTTTCACATAACTTCCTGTCTGGAGATCGTAGGACATCTGTATCGCCAGCGGCGAGTTTTTATCCCCTTCCCGCAGAAGCTTCATAATATTGACGTTCTTATTGTAAGCCGACACAAGTTCCGAAAAAGTGTATTTTTTTTCAGACATGGCACACCTTATTTAAATATCATCTTATCCAGGCCAGCCCCGGCGGGAACTATCGGGAACACGTTTTCCTCCCGGGCGCAAAGGAAATCCATCACAACGGGGACGTCCTTCACTTTCATCGCCTCTTTCAGCACCGCTTTGACTTCCGAAGGTTTCTCCGCGCGCAGCCCCACGCAGCCAAACGCCTCCGCGATCTTCACAAAATCCGGCTGGCATTCAAGGCAGGTGTAGGAGTAGCGTTTATCAAAAAACAACTGCTGCCACTGGCGCACCATCCCGAGGAAATGGTTGTTCAGTATGGCGACCTTCACGCCAACCCGGTACTGCACGGCGGTGGTGAGCTCCTGAATGTTCATCAGTATACTGCCGTCGCCCGCGATGTCGAAGACATCCCTGTCCGGGCAGCCCAGCTTGGCGCCGATGGCCGCCGGAAGACCGAAACCCATTGTCCCTAAACCGCCGGACGATATGAACTGGTTAGGCTGTTTGAATTTGTAGAACTGCCCCGCCCACATCTGGTTCTGGCCGACCTCGGTGGTAATAATCGCCTCCCCTTTGGTGAGTTCGTAAATCGACTCCACCACAAACTGCGGCTTAATAATCTTGTCGGACTTGATATAACTGAACGGACGCTCGCTGTTCCAGCGGGCGATCTCTTCAAGCCACACTTTCCGTGCGTCGGCGTTCTTTTCCGCCTTATATTCCTTTATATACTTCATAAACTGTTCAAGAACCGTCCTGGCGTCGCCCACGATAGGGGTTTTCACCGGAATATTCTTGCTTATCGACGTGGGGTCTATATCTATGTGCGCAACCGTCGCATGGGGGGCAAACTCTTTGAACCCACCCGTGGTGCGGTCGGAAAAACGCATTCCGATGGCAAGTATATAGTCCGTGTTCAGGCTGGCCTGGTTCGAGGCATAGTTTCCGTGCATCCCCATCCAGCCGGTATAAAGCGGGTGGCCGGATGGAAAAGAACCCTGCCCCATAAACGTTGTGGCTACCGGTATCCCTGTGACCTCGGCAAATTTAACAAGCACCTCGGAAGCCCCGCTCAGCCGCACTCCGCCACCCACCAGCATCAGCGGTTTCCTGGCGTTCTCCAGAGCATGGAGCACCTTCTTGATCTGCATGGGGTGTCCCTCATAGTTGGGCTGGTAACCGGGCAGATCCACATTTTTAGGATACTCAAACTTCCCCTGCGCCGCCAGTATATCTTTCGGCAGATCGATAAGCACCGGCCCGGGCCTGCCCGTGCGCGCTATGTGAAAAGCCTCTTTCACCGTGGCCGCAAGTTCATTTACATTTTTAACAAGATAGCTGTGTTTGACTATCGGGCGGGTGATGCCGATGATATCAGCTTCCTGAAAGGCATCTCCTCCAATCAGCTCGCTTGAGACCTGCCCCGTCAGCACAACCATGGGGGTCGAATCCATATAAGCATTCGCAACGCCGGTGACAAGGTTTGTCGCGCCCGGACCGGACGTCCCCATGCACACGCCCACCCTGCCGGTGGCTTTGGCGTAGCCCTCCGCTTCATGTGCCCCGCCCTGCTCATGCCGCGGCAAAACATGCTTTATATCGCAGTCATAGAGCTTATCATACAGCCCGAGCAGCACGCCGCCCGGATAGCCGAAAATTATCTCCACGCCCTCTTTCTTTAAAGACTCTAAAAGTATATCAGCGCCGTTCATATTAAAACTCCTAGTTTGCTGAGGAGCGCCCATCCGTGAGCGCATTATTTTAGCGCGCATCCATGCGCACGCCCCATCTCCGGGGCTGTTGCGCGGCGTCCGTGCCGCGCGGCGGTGCGTCCTGCACCGCCCCGAGACGGCCGGATTAGGCCGGCCGACTGAAGCACCCCTCCAAACCTCCCCAAGGGGAGGATTCAAGGAGTTAGTCTATTTTAAATATCGCTCCGCCGGCTGCAGATGATACGCCTTTCACGTATTTAGCCAGATAGCCCGTTTTGATCTTAGGCTCCGGCTTAATCCACTTCCGACGGCGTTCAGCAAGAACGCTGTCCGGTACGTCCAGATGTATCCTGCGTTTTGGCATGTCAATTTCGATCCTGTCGCCGTCCTCCACAAGCCCTATCACGCCGCCTTCCATCGCTTCAGGGGAAATATGCCCCACGCACGGTCCGCGGCTGCCGCCGGAAAACCTGCCGTCGGTGATCAGCGCCACCCTGTTCTGCCCCATCCCCATTATAGCGGACGTCGGCGAGAGCATCTCCCGCATGCCGGGACCGCCTTTCGGCCCCTCGTAGCGGATGACGACAACATCGCCGTTTTTTATGCCGCCGTCCATGATCACTTTCATGGCGGCTTCCTCGCTGTCGAACACCTTTGAGGAGCCTGTGAACACCAGCATATCTTCGTTTACCGCCGACTGTTTGACCACACATCCGTCCGGTGCTATGTTTCCTTTCAGCACCGCTATGCCCCCCTCTTTGTGGTAGGCCCTTTCCATAGGCCGGATTATTTCATCGTCAAACACCGTGGCCATTTCGCATATCTCTTTCACGCCATATCCGCTCACGGTGGCATTGTCCCGCAAAAGAGGCGCCAGCTGTTTCATTACAGCCGGTATACCTCCCGCATTGTCCAAATCTTCCATATAGTAAGGGCCGCCGGGATTAAGGCTGGTGATATGCGGCGTGGTAAGGCTTAACTTATCGAACGAGTCAAGGTTAAGCGTAATGCCTGCGTCATAGGCCACAGCCGGCAGATGCAGCGCGGTGTTGGTGGAACCGCCGAGGGCGAGATCCGCCACTATCGCGTTGTGGAAAGCCATTTCCGTCATTATATCCCGCGGTTTTACGTCTTTGCGCACAAGATCGCAAACCGCCACGCCCGATTCAAAAGCTATACGGCGTTTTTTCGCCTGCCCGGCCAGCGCCGTGGCGCAGCCCGGAAGGCTCATTCCCATCACCTCGGTGAGGCAGGCCATTGTATTCGCGGTGAACATCCCCTGACAGGCGCCCTCCGCCGGGCACGCCGACTTCTCCAAGTTGGAAAGCTCCGCCAGATCTATTTCACCCTTTTTATACCGCCCGACGGACTCGAAAGTGTCGGTGATGAAAGAACGCTTTTTCATGCGCCAGTTCCCGGTGGGCATCGGCCCCGCCGTGACCACTACCGACGGCACGTTTACGCGCGCCGCCGCCATCAACATCCCGGGGGTTATTTTATCGCAGTTCGTGAGGAACACAACGCCGTCGAGGGCGTGCGCCTGCACGACACACTCTATCATATCGGCTATAAGGTCGCGGCTGGGGAGGCTGTAATGCATCCCCATATGCCCCATGGCTATGCCGTCGCATATGCCCGGCACGGAGAAGATGAAGGCGTAACCGCCTCCGGTATGCACGCCCTTCTCAATAGCACGCTCCAGCGCACGCATCCCGGAATGGCCCGGAATTAAATCAGTAAAACTGGAGCAGATGCCTATAAAGGGACGCTTCAGTTCCTTTTCAGGCAAGCCTGTGCCGTATAACAAAGCCCTCGCCGGGGCGCGTTCAAAACCTTCTTTTATCCTGTCGCTTCGCACCTTATAACCTCCACACACGGCATGAGTATTAAACGATCACTATAGTACAACTGCAATATAATGACAAGCATTAGATATATTTTTCGACACTTTTTTGATGAACGACACAGCAAACATTGCATTGCCGAAACCATAAAAATCTGATATTCATTAATACGCAGTAAATATTTAGAGTTATGGTGGCAGAATTGCGCATAAATTCTCTCCCGGCGATTGTTTTATTTACCCTGCTCCTCCTCGCGGCCTTATGTGTTATTTCCGCCCATGCCGCCGCACTTGCAATCACAAATTACCGTGACATTCCGGGTATAACAAAAGACGAGATCGAGGCCATAGAGGCGCTGAAAACAAAAAAAGGCCGGTTTATATACGGCACCAATATCTCCACGGAAGCATTCTACACGGAGGACGGTGTTGATCACGGATTTGCGGTTATGTTCTGTGACTTCATGGGGTCTATATTTCAAATACCAGTGGTTCACAGGGTATATGAATGGGACGAACTTATCGAGCTGTTGGGAGCATACGGGGTCGATCTCACCGGCGAACTGACCGTCACGCCCGAAAGGCTGAAAAAGTATTTCATGACCGATCCCATAGCCGAACGCGCAATCATGCTCGTCACCAATAAAAACGCTCCGAAAAACACAGACAGTCTTCAGACAAGGACGGCAAAATATGCGTTTCTGACCGGCACCACCACCGAAAACCAGCTACGGGCCGCCGCATCCGAAAATTTCAAAGCAATCTACGTGGATAATTACGATCAGGTCATAAAACTGCTGGAAAATAATGACATCGACGGTTTTTTCGAAGAATCGTCCGCGCGCTCATATTTTGATAAGTATAGCTTTATAAAATGCGAAAATTACTTCCCGATCATATATTCCCCGGTCTCTCTGGCCACGGCGAACCCCGAGTTCGCTCCCGTTATCAGCGTAATGCAGAAGTACCTCCATGCGGGGGGGATTTCACATCTGATAGAGCTGTATATAAAAGGAAACAAAGATTATGAAAGGTACAAGCTCTTTTCCGAACTCACGGATGACGAAAAGCAATACATAAACACCATTAAAGAGTACGGCGGGAAAATAAAAGTGGGGCTTGAGTTTGATAACTACCCCAACAGCTTTTACAATGAGCAGGAAGGGGAGTTTCAGGGGATAGCCGTGGACGTGCTCAGGGAAATAAGCTGGCTGACGGAGCTGGAATTCGAGCCCGCCAACAGCCCCGGCACAAGCTGGCCTGTTCTTCTGGCCATGCTGAAGAACGGAGAAATACCGATTGTGTCGGAACTGGTTTACTCTCAGGAACGCCGGGGGCATTTTCTGTGGCCCGATGAGCCGTACAACATTGACAAACTTGTCCTCATCTCAACCGCCGACTACCCTGACGTGGATGTAAACCAGCTTCTTTATTCCAGGATAGGCGTAAACCGTGACACTGTTTATGAAGAAATATACGCCAAATGGTTTTCCGGCAACGACAATATAGTAAAATACGACGTCACGCAGGAGGCGTTCAGCGCCTTGGAAAACAGAGAAATAGACTTCATACTGGCCTCGCGCAACCTTCTGCTGAGCCAGTCGAACTATCATGAGAACCCCGGCTTTAAGGCCAGTATAATATTCAACCATCCCATCTCATCGAGTTTCGGGCTTAACATAGGCGAGTACAGGCTCCGGTCGATCATAAGCAAGGCCCAGACCCACATAGACGTAACCAACATAGCGGAAAGGTGGTCAAGCAAAACTTTTGACTATCGCAGGAAACTGGCCAGAGAAATATTATCATATCTGATATTTTTCGGCGCCATGCTGATTGCGGCGCTGCTGGCCCTGGTCGTCATATTGAGGAAAAACCAGGCGCTTAACAGGAACCTGGAAATGATTGTGGAAGAACGGACGCGGGAACTCGCGGTGCAGTCGTCCACACTGTTTACAATCTTTGAGTCGATTCCGGATCTGGTTTTCTGCAAAGACATGGATCTGCGCTTTATCCGCTGCAACAGGCGCTTTGAAGAATATCTGGGCCACAGCGAGGCGGATCTCCTGGGGAAAAGCGATATGGATCTGCGCAGCCTGGAACCGGGCATGGCGGAAGGGTTCCGGGCCGCGGATATGGAAGTCATAAACGAGAAAAAGGTTAAGTCCTACGAAGAATATATTACTGCAAAGAATGGTGAACGGCGGCTGTTTGAAACCATCAAAACCCCTCTTATGCAGAACGGGGTGGTGACCGGCATAATGGGGATCTCACGCGACATAACGGAACGTAAGGCGGCGGAAGCCGCGGCCCAGGTGGCCTCCCGGGCCAAGAGCGATTTTCTCGCCCGCATGAGCCACGAGATACGCACCCCGCTCAACGCGATAATGGGAATGTCCCAGATCGCCAAAAGATCGATCTCGGACAGCGGCAAAGTGCTCACCTCTCTGAATGAAATTATAGTATCGTCCACATACCTTCTGGGCATACTGAACAACGTGCTGGACATGTCTAAAATCGAGGCGGGACAATTTGAAATATCCCGGGAGCCGTTCTCCCTGCGTACCGCCATGTCGGAAGTCCACAGCATAATACAGCAGCGCTGCAACGAAAAGTCAATAGAACTGCACAGCAATATAGACGAGCTCCCCGATGCCACACTGACCGGCGACAAACTGCGTATAAATCAGGTGCTGATAAACCTTCTGGGCAACGCTGTGAAATTCAGCCCGGAAGGCAACTATGTGGGATTCTACGTCAATGTGCTGGATGACAGCCGGAAAGAGCTGGCGCTGAGTTTCGTGGTTTTCGACAACGGGATCGGTATGAACGAAGAACAGATTTCCCACCTGTTTGAAGCCTTCGAACAGACGGATAAAACAATCGCGTCAAGGTTCGGCGGCACGGGGCTGGGGCTTGCCATCAGCCAGAATCTTGTACATATGATGGGCGGCAATATTTCCGTGGAAAGTGAGCCGGAAAAAGGGTCCATCTTCAAATTCGACCTCCGCCTGCAAAAATCGGACAGGAAGATCAGCGCCAGGAAAGAGGCTTCGTTTGAGCTTGATTTGAGCGGCAACAGGATCCTTCTCGCGGAAGATATCGAAATCAACCGCCTGATAATCAGAGAGCTGCTTTCATCCACAAAAATAATTATCGACGAAGCCACGGACGGCAGAGAAGCTGTGGAAATATTCGAAAACTCAAAAGAAGGATATTATGATCTGATTTTCATGGACATACAGATGCCGGAAATGGACGGATATGAAGCCGCGCGCTCCGTCCGCAGCCTGAAACGCAGGGATGCCGGAAACGTCCCCATCATAGCAATGACAGCCAACGCCTACTCGGAAGATATAAAACAAGCTCTGGACGCCGGAATGAACGCGCATGTGGCCAAGCCGATCGACGTACAGACACTGTTCAACACACTTAACACCTTCCTGAAGAAAAAGTAAAAAAAATCCCGTGCCCGCGCAGCACGGCTCCCGGCCAGTAAATGCCGGGATGACGCGGTTTTTTTACGCCATTCCCGCCATAACGCGAAGCCCTCCGGCTTAACAGGTTGTGGCCGAGGCTGGTTCCTGCCGCCGGAACCGCGTGCCGAAGGCAATCTTACCGCACCGCCAGAAGCAATCCCAAAAATCCCATTCATTTCTCCGCTCTTGCACAGCCGGCCACTTTGTGATAGATTTGATATTTACGACAGCACCGAGGATGATTATGAAATACAACTTTGCAGAATTTGAGGAAAAATGGCAGAAAATATGGGAAGACAACCGTATATTCGAGGTTTCACCCTCATCTTCGCTTCCCAAATACTACTGCCTGGAGATGTTCCCCTACCCTTCCGGCAATATCCACATGGGGCATGTGCGCAACTACTCTATCGGCGACGTGGTGGCGCGGCACAAATTCATGCGCGGTTTCAATGTAATCCACCCCATCGGGTGGGACGCCTTCGGCCTGCCGGCGGAAAACGCCGCGAAACAGAATAACCGCCATCCCGCTGAATGGACACGCGCAAATATACAGAAGATGAAAGCCCAGCTCAAACGCATGGGACTCTCCTACGACTGGTCCAGGGAGATAGCCACCTGCTTCCCCGAATACTACCGGTGGGAACAGCAGTTTTTCATAAGGATGTGGGAGAAAGGGCTCGCATATAAAAAACGTTCCAAAGTAAACTGGTGCGAAAGCTGCGAGACCGTCCTCGCCAACGAACAGGTGGAAGACGGCAAATGCTGGCGCTGTTCGTCGGCAGTCGTTCAGAAAGAGCTTGAACAGTGGTTTTTTAAGATTACCGATTACGCGGAAGAACTTCTGGATTATACATACAAACTGCCCGGCTGGCCTGAAAAGGTGCTCACCATGCAGCGCAACTGGATAGGCAAATCCACCGGCGCGGAGATCACTTTCGATGTGCTGGGCACCGACGATAAAATCACCGTTTTCTCCACCCGCCCGGATACACTCTACGGCGCAACCTTCATGCTGCTGGCGCCGGAGCACCCTCTCGCGGCCGGACTGCTGAAAGACAGCCCTCGGGAAAAAGAAGGGCTCGCCTTCATTAAAAGCATCATCAGCGAAAGCAAAGAAACGCGCACCGACGACAAGGAGAAAAAAGGCTTCAACACCGGCCGCACCTGCACAAACCCCGTTACATACAAACAGATGCCCATATACATCGCCAACTATGTGCTTATGGACTACGGCACCGGCGCGGTGATGGCCGTCCCCGCCCACGACGAGCGGGACTTCGACTTCGCTGAAAAGTACGGCCTTCCCGTGATCCCCGTCATACAGCCCCAGGGGGAAGTTTTTGAAAATATGACCGGGGCGTACACCGGAGAAGGCTTTCTTGTTAATTCGGACTCTTTTGACGGCATGGCCAGCGGGGCAGCGAAAGACGCCATCACAAATATGCTGGAAGAACACGGCTCCGCAAAAAAAGCCACAACATTCCGCCTGAGGGGCTGGGGCGTCAGCCGCCAGCGTTACTGGGGCGCGCCCGTGCCGTTCATATACTGCGAAAAATGCGGCACTGTCCCGGTGCCCGACAAAGACCTCCCCGTGCTGCTGCCGGAAAACGTGCGGTTTGACATGCAGGGCAATCCGCTGGACAGCGTGCCGGAATTTGTAAACACCGCCTGCCCCAAATGCGGCGGCCCCGCCCGCCGGGAAACCGACACGATGGACACCTTCGTCGAATCGTCATGGTACGTCCTGCGCTATTGCTCGCCGAAATACGGCAAAGGCATGTTCGACAAAACCGAGGCCAACTACTGGATGCCGGTGGATCAGTATATCGGCGGGGTTGAACACGCCGTCATGCACCTTCTTTACTCCCGCTTTTTCATAAAAGTGCTCAGAGATATGGGCTATATAAATATCGACGAACCGTTCACCAATCTGCTCACCCAGGGAATGGTATGCAAAGAGACCCAGCAGTGCAAAAACCACGGCTGGCTCTATCCATCCGAGGCCAAAGACGGCAAATGCGTCCACTGCGGCGAACCCGCCGTAACCGGACGCATCGAAAAGATGAGCAAATCAAAGAAAAACGTCGTCGACCCGGACGATCTTATAAATACCTTCGGCGCGGACACGCTGCGGCTTTTCTCCCTTTTCGCCGCGCCGCCAGACAAAGAAATAGAATGGTCCGAAAGCGGCGTGGAAGGGTGCTACAGATTTATCAACCGCGTATTCCGCCTTGTCACCGGGCATCTGGATCTGCTGAAGTCCGGCATGCCGGAGGCCGCGGCTCCGCAGGGCGATGTCGGCACCGAAATATTCCGCTACACCCACGCGGCCATAAAAAAGGCGACCATAGACACGGAAAGATTCCAGCTCAACACAGCCGTCGCCGCTATTATGGAATTTGTAAACAATCTTTATTCGGTGCAGGACAGGCTGACGGACGACGCGGCCAAAGGCGCCTTCAAATCCGCCCTTGTCACCCTGATGAAACTGTGCGCTCCTTTTACCCCGCACCTTGCCGAAGAGTTATGGTCCCTCGCGGGGATGACCGGCTTTATCTCCCGCGTACAGTGGCCTACCTACAGGGACGAGTATACCCTGCAGAGCGAAGTTACCATTGCGGTGCAGGTAAACGGAAAAGTGAGGGCGGAAATATCCATGCCGCGCGACTGCTCTGAAAAGGACGCCATCGAAAAAGCCCTGGCACATGAAAGGATCATCTCGTACACCGAAGGGCACACCATGGTGAAGAAAATTTATGTGCCCGGAAAACTTATAAGCCTGGTGGTGAAATAGCATGCTGCGCGCGGTAACTTTACTCCTGATTCTGACGACTTTTGCGTGCGGATACCAGATGGTGGGGCTGTCCGGAGGCAAAACCGCTAAAAATAACATTAACAGCATCTACTATTATCTGAATGAAATACACAATAACAGTGTTGACAAAACCATCACCTCCGATATGCAAACCTATATAACCCGCTTTTTTTCCGACTACGACTCCCTGCGCCCGAAAGACAACGCCACCTACGAGCTGACCATAGCTCTCGAGGAGTATTCGGTCACCGCGGCGACGGTTTCTTCATCCAGAGAGGCGGTCACATCCAACCTGACATTGGCGTATTCGTTCAACGTTAAAGATAAAACCGGGAAAAACCTTTACCAGAGAACTATAAGCAACAGCCAGACCTTCTCTTCCGGCGACGACACGGTAACGGATTACGACAGCATGCAGGCCGAAACTTTCGCATCCGTCACGGATGATATATTATCGGAGTTCAAAAATGACTTTGAATTCAACAAGAGATAATATTAAGACGCTGATATCGGGATCCGCCTATTTCATCGAAAAGGAGTGCGCTAAAATAGCGGACAGGCTGCCGGATGCTGAGGAACACAGCTACTTTGCTGACGAGATAGTACCTGAAGAGTTCTTCCTGACACTTTTTACCTCCAGCCTTTTCAGCGACAGCAAAGCCGTGTATGTCCACAGAATGGAGGATATGAAAAACCCGCAGGGCTTTTGTGATGAGCTTGCCAAAGCGCGGGATGTCTCCATAATATTAACCGTATCCGACGCCAAAAAAACGGAGACTATGCGAAAACTGACAACTCCGCTGGGTTTCGGATTTCTGGAGGAAGGCAGGCAGTCCCCCGCCTCTCTTACCGCCGAGATAAAAAATATATTCGACGGAAACGGCCTCAAAATAACCGTACAGTGCGCCGGACAGATAGGAAACCTTTTGAACTGGGATATGTCGCAGGCCGCGGGCGAAGCGGCAAAACTGTCACTGTACTACGCCGGTAAAGATGATGTCCCCTCACAGGAGCTTCTAGGGCACATCAGCGGCCGGATACAGGAGACCCTCTTTCACTTTATAGACGCCTTCATGGAAAAACAACCCGACAAATGCCTCAGAATCTATTCGCAACTGCCGGAAATCGAAGATAACGCGTCGAGAATATTTTACATGCTCACATCCTATCTCGCCGGACTCTATTTTAAACTGAAAGTCCCTTCTCTGAACAGTTCCTCAAACCCGCTGTTCAACGGCAAGACGTACTTCATGCGCACGGTGGATAATGTCTCCCGCCGGTGGGAAGCCGAAGACGCCGCATCTATGATAGAGAGCATGAGCCGCCTGGATCTGGAAGTAAAAACAGGGCGGGTAACAATCCCGAACGCCTTGCTGCTGATGATTAAACAATTATGAGGCGGCGGCAAATCCCCCGGCTTCCCGGGCTACGGTTTTAATGTTCTCTTCCAGCACGTCCGCCGTCCAGCACAATGTGTTCATATTGATGAACGACGGCGCGCCGTAAATAGCCCCCGCGGCGAAATAATACCTCGCCGGACCGGAGCCCAGGGCCTTCATATCCACTCCGGGCAGATCAAGCCAGATAAAATGGGAAAGGTCGTTTTTGTTCCACCTTGCCGCATCGCCGAAATATTTTCTGAACCAGCCGTCCACAGCGTCCACACGTTCTTTGATTTGAACGTTCAGACGGCTGATGTAATCGGCGTAATACCCCTCTTTCAGCATGACATAGCTTATTATCTCATTGACAATGCTGTTGGTCTGATATATCTGCAGCGACACGTCGCAAATACGCTCCCTTATGACCTCGGGGATCACTCCCCAGGCCAGCTTGAAGCTGCCGGAGTGCGCCAGTTGCGAAAAAGTGCCGATATATATTATCAGGTTGTTCGTGTCACCCGCCTTGAGCGGCGGAGGGGGCGGAGTGTTCCATATATCCCTGAAAAGATCGAGTTCCACCACCGGCAGTTGCAGCTTTTTCACCAGCGACAGCAGCTCGTCCCTCTTGTCCGCCGCCAGCGTGGCTCCCGTGGGAAAGTGATTGACGCATGTTATATGCAGCATATCGGTTCCCCGCCGGGAAATTTTACGGGCCAGGCGGCTGAAATCATTGTCGCTCATCTCCGCAAGGGAAGCCCCTGTGGACTGGACTGTTTTTACCATATTGTTTCTGTCGTACCGCAATGTGTGCACATTCATACCCGGGCGGAGAAGCGCGCTGCAAACGGCGTTATATGCCTCATACGCTCCGCCGAAGATTACCACTTCATCCGGCGACACATCTATGCCGTACCGCTTCATATATTTGGCCGCCTCCTCCCTTAAAGGGCGGTAGCCGTAGCGGTTGTAATCGCAGATATGCTTTGAAAGGGCGGAAGATACCCCGGTGTCCTGCATTGCCTTTACCACGGGCCATGCCGGGTCAAAAGCGTCGGTGTTCATCCCCAGCCCGCCGTAAGTCGAAATAATGCGGCACGCCTCGATGAACATGTCGCTGTTATGCATCTGTTTACCCATCCCCGCGACGCGCTGCCAGTCGTAGGAGCCGGACTGCGCCCTGCACCACGCGTCATTCGACACCACCATGGACGAACGGGGCTGTGCCGTTATCAGGCCCTCCGTCTTAAGGTTTTCAAAAGCCTCCCGGACTGTATTAACCCCCACCCCGTAGTCCGTTGCACTCTTCCGTATGGAGAAACGGTGCCCGCTCTTATACTCCCCGCGTATTATCATGCTCCGGATATATTCGAATATCTGTTTATGCATGGGCAGCGGCATGTTTTTATCAGGCTTCCAACTGTCGCTCATAACTACCTCCCGCTAATTAAAACCACTGTGTCCATACCGTTTTGTCACACTGTGTCTATCACTAATAAATCATTACCGTTAAACATCTAACATTAAATCAGGGAAAAATACAACAACATAAATACGTTGTGTTTTATACAATATTGTTGAGGAGGCAATAATGAAGAAGCATGAATTATCAAGAAGGCGGTTTTTGCAGTCGTCCGCGCTTTTAGGTTCGGCGGCCGCCCTTGCGGGCTGTTCCAAAGATGACGGAGACAGCATTTCCTATTTGCAGGGCGAAGGGAGCTCGCAGCAGTTGGAAGAAGAAAAGATTGTGGCGTCGGTATGCCGCCCTAACTGTTTCAGCGCCTGCTTTCTGAACGCGCACGTCAGAAACAACAGACTGGTGAAAACAAGCCGCCGGCCGTTCCCGGACCCGAAATATGACCGCATATGCCTGCGGGGCCTTTCCCACGCCCAGAGGATGTATTCCCCCACCCGGATACTCAGGCCGCTGAAACGCGCAGGGGAGCGCGGCGAAGGCAAATGGCAGGAGATCACATGGCCGGAGGCCATCAAATACATCTGCGACAAATTCAAAGAAGTGCGCGCGGCGTTCGGGAATAAATCGGTGACCTTGCTGACAGGGTCATCCAACTACGCCACCGTGCAGAAAGCCGTGCTGTCGAAGTTTTTCAACCTCATGGGCGTTACAAGCGTCTCGCCGGGGCTTGATATGTGCGAGGCGATAGGCTTTGCCCGCGCGATGGGCTCGCAGACATCCTTCCCCTTCAACCAGTCCAACGAGGCGGCGGATTTCAGCAACGCCAAAACCATCATCACATGGGGTTCAAACCCTGTGGAGGCGCAGATACATAACTGGCACTTCATTGCGGACGCCATAGACAGGGGCGCCAAGCTTATATCCGTGGATGTAATGCTCTCCGGCACCGCCGCCAGGGCGCACAGGGTGGTGCATCTCAACCCCGGCACAGACCCGTTGCTGGCACTCTCGCTGATCCAGATAGCCATAGAAAAAGACTGGCTGGACTACGATTTCATGGAGAAAAATACCGTCGCACCTCTCCTCGTAAACACCGCCACCAACCGGTTCGTGCGTTACAGCGAGCTTTCCGCCGCCGAATGGGCACTCCTGCCGGCTCCGGCAGGAGCCCACGACACCTTTGTGGGACACGACGGCACGAATTTCATCTTAACCCATCCCGACGCGGCTCTGGCGGACAAACATGTATTCAGCGCCTACGGCACATGCAAATTCACACAGGCGGACGGGGTTCCGGCCATGTTGGGCACAATTCCGGTAAAAACGGCGTTCCAGCTTCTGAAAGAGCACGTTAACGCCAGCTACAAACCGGCGGATACCACAAATCTCACAGGGGTGGACGCCGATGTTATGACCGAACTCGTACGCATATACACCCAGGAAGGGCCGTCCACACTTATCGTCGGCTACGCCCCCGATCACTACACCAACGGGCACCATGCATACCACGCCCTTGCCACCCTCGCGGCCATAACCGGCAATATGGGTAAAAAGGGCGCCAGCGTAGGTTCATTCGTAGGGCTTGGAGGCGGAGCGATAACAGGAGGCAATATTTCCGCGGTTACCGGCGTGACAGCCGGGCCGAGCATCCCTTTCCCGTTACTGACCTCGGTTTTCAACGTGGACAACCTTGCCGCGCCAATAGAAAACGGCAAGATCGGTGGCCCGGACGAGCTGTACGCCGGCGTGTCGAACAAAATGCGCGCCATGTACATAGCTTACTCCAACCCGCTGAACACCTTCGTCAACCCCCAGAAACTCAAGAAGATGTTTACCGCCAAAGAGGGAGGCGACTATAAACTTAGGCTCATAGCCCTGGCGGACTATGAAATAACAGATACCGCCGAATACGCGGATATCATCCTTCCGCTCGCCCACTGGTTTGAGCAGAAAGACGTCTGCTCCGCCAGCAACCACCCCTATATGACACACCAGGAAGTCGCGGTGCCGGCCCTCGGGGAGTCCAAAACCAACTCTGAAATAGGGATCCTTCTGGCGAAAGAGATGGGCACAGGGTTCGCGGAGCATTTCAACAACACCATAGAAGAGTACATTGATATGGTTTTCGACCGGAACGCATATATAACATGGTATAGAAACATGAACGGCAAAGATCCGGATCCTGAAATGATCCCCACCTACGCGCGCCTCAAGGCGGAAGACACCATCCGCGTCTTCCCCGGCAGCATGAAAGACCCTTACGTCTATCCGCCTAAAAGGAAAAAGCTCACCAGCGGCGCGGACGATCTTTCCATAGGCACCTCGCTTGCGGTTTCAAGCGGCACGGGACGGATCGAATTCTTCTCCGACTTCATCTGGGCGGTGTTTAACTACGGCCAGGCCACCGGCAGCTTTTACGGCCTGACATCCTACTTCACGGCGGCCGATCTGGGCGGAGACCTCATGAAAGAGCAACTGCCTTCATGGGAACCGCCGATGGAAACCGTCCCGGGCAGGACCGACTATCCGCTGCAGCTCATTTCCGAACGCCCCCGCTGGCGCGTTCACTCCCAGTGGCACGATACTCCGTGGATCCGCGAGTTCGACCCCTATCCGATCATAAAGATCAACCCCGCGGACGCCGGCGCAAAAGGAATAACCACAGGCTCGCTCGTGAAAGTGGAAAACGACTACGGCCACTGCCTTGTTAGAGCGGTATTGAACCCCGGCATACGCAAAGGCACGGTCAATCTGCCGAGAGGCTGGCATGAATCGCAGTTCCGCGAGCATTACGGCGCGGATGCCGGCGGCTCCCAGCGCCTCACCACGGACAAATTCCACAAAATCGTCGTCGGGCAGTGCTTTTACGACGTATGTGTCAAAATCACCAAAGTTGAGGGTTAATACATGAGCGACAATACAAGATACGCGATGGTCATAGATCAGAGACGCTGCGTCGGCTGCCACTCCTGCGTTATTGCGTGCAAATCGGAAAACAACATGCCGGACGGCAAATCTCTGAATCTCGTTATCACTGAAGGTTCCACGGAGGTGGACAACCCCGTGGCGACAACTCCTTACACCGACCGCTGCACGATGGCCGCATTCACAAGGCAGACCGGCTCGCCGCGCAACGACTTCATCACCCGCGCCTGCCAGCACTGCGCGGACGCGCCCTGCGTGAAAGCCTGCCCCTTTAACGCCACCCACCAGAGGGAAGACGGCATCGTCACCATGGATATCGACAAATGCACCGGCTGCGAAGCCTGCATGACTGTCTGCCCTTACGGGTACGGCAGTATGAGGGTGCTGATCAAAGATCCTAAATTCACCACAGGCTTTGATTTAGGCGATCAGCAGGCGGATAAAACCAAAAACAACACCGTGAAAAAATGCACTTTTTGCGCCCACAGGCTGAAAAAAGGCGAGAAGCCTTTCTGTGTGGAAATATGCCCCGCAAGGGCAAGAAGTTTCGGAGATATCAACAACACCGGCAGCGATGTGTACAGGCTGAAAAACACCAGGGACTGGACTACCGTCGCGGCTAAAGAGGGGATTACGGATAATACCGAGCCTGCGGTATATCTTCTGAAACCATGAGACGGATTTTATTCGCGGCCGCGCTGGCAGTTTTAACCGCCGGCTGCGGCGGCTCCTCGGATTCAGGAGGGAGCAGCGGAGGCGGCGGTACCGGCGAATGCGGCACCGGCAGCGGCTCCGCCTCCAGCCCCCGCGTCCTGTGCACCGCCGATGATCTGAACCTGGTCGGAAACAATCCCGGCTGGTCATACGTCATGGGCGGCGACATAGCCCTCAGCGGGGAATGGACACCCGCGGGAACAAGGGCGGCGCCCTTCACCGGCACCTTTGACGGGGCCGGGCATAAGATCACCGGGCTGTATGTCGATAAATCCGGCGACTACGCGGGGCTGTTCGGCTACATAGAAGGAGGCAAAATCACCCGCCTGTCGGTTGAAACGGCCTCCGGCGGCGTCAACGGCACAAACTACGTCGGCGGCATAGCGGGACGGCTGGTGAACGGCTCCATATCCGAATGCTCCGCAAACGGAACCTTCAGCGGCCGCAACTATGTGGGAGCCATCGCCGGATACGTGTATGCCGGGGAAATCAGATTCAGCTCATCCGGGGGCGGCGTAACCGGGGAAGGCCTTGTGGGCGGAATTGCGGGAAGACTGCGGATGAACTCCGTGCTGACAGACTCGTATTCAAAAGCGGCGGTTAACGGACAGAACGACATAGGCGGAATCGCCGGGGAAGTGAACGGCAGCAGTGTCATGTATACTTACGCTACCGGGACCGTACAGACGACAAACACCACGGGCACCGGGGCGGGCGGCATAGCGGGCAGTTGCATAACGGCAGAAGTCAGCAACAACGCGGCTCTCAATATCAAGGTCGGCGGTATACACGCAGTAGGGCACGTCACGGGCTCAGTGACGGCCGGAGGAAACGTTGTTAATAACTACGCATTAAGCGTTATGGCTATATGGGGGCAACCCGATTCGGATATTTTCACCCCGCTGAGCACTGCCGACGCGGCGCTCAGAACCACCTACGAGGGACTGGGATGGCGCTTCGGCGGCAACGCGGACGCTCCGTGGAAAGAAGGAACCCCATATCCGCAGCTATATTTCGAATAATTGTCTTCCTCCCTTCAAAAAAGTGCCCGCCGGTGAGATGCATCCCGGCGGGTCTTTTTTTATCAATGAACAGATCTGAAAAATTTCCTGAAAATGCTTTTTACGCGGTAATCTAAAGACTATCTCGCCCTCTGCTGCCACAGATACTGCGATAGATAGTAGTCGGGATAATATTTGTCGGATAGCTCCCCGTCATACTTCACCGCCGCCCCGGAGCCGCCGTCCGGAGGATAGAAAACGCCTTCGTCCCCTTTCACCGTCAGAAGCATGTGACGTTTCCCCTTGAGCAGCGCGGTATACCGCTCTTTCCCCCGCGCCGTGTCCTGAATGCCTCTTATGGTATAGCTGTCCCATATGCTGTCGATACCAACCATTGTAATGAGATATTCTTTGGTCTCTTCCGGCCCGAAACGCACCAGCCAGACTTTTACACCCTGAGCGCCGACATAAACCCGCGAATATTTGCCTATCGGGGGGCGCGGCATTTTGTTGATTCCGTCGGTGGTCATGGTGCCGGAACCGGGGCCTTTATTGTCGAAAAGCGCGCTTTCCGGGGGCAGAGCTGGGATTCTGAGAACCGCAAAATACAGCACCGCCAGCGCAGCAACTAATCCGGCCAGCACGGGCAACATTTTGCTTTTTTTCTTTTTCGGCGCGTGGACGGCGACATTCGGTGCATCCTCCGGCGGAGGCGGCGCCCCTTTACTGAAAAGATCCGCATAACTTTTCAGGTTATTCACCACGCTGGTCACGGCTTTTTCCAGTTCCAGATCGTATACGTCAAGCCAGTGACGGTTTGTAAGATGATACTCTATCTCTTCACTCGGTTTTATATTTTCTATGCGGACGGGTACCACCATCCGCTTGTTGTTCGAGGCAAGCGTCAACTCTTTGGACACCTCCTGCGACGAGTTCGCGGAGCCGGAAAAAACAAGAAGCATAACGGTGGAATGCCTCACCGCCTGAGTGATCGCCGCCGGCCATGTCACGCCGGGCGGAATATCCCTCGGGGCGTACCAGCACCGGAGGCCGTCCGACTCCAGCCGGTTTACCAGCGCGTCCGCAAAGGTTTTGTCATGGGTCGAATAGCTGACGAAAATATCGTAATTCATATTTGCCGTTCCTCTATGTCATACAATCCGTTAAACAACTCTCCCTGCACGATTCCGTAACAACCTGGAACATACTGCACAAGCCAGTCCCCCTTCCTTCCTTTCAATGTGCCGCCGGGCACGGGTACTTCAAAGGCATCGCCCGGCAAAAGCGCCGTCACGGTTATTTCCTTGCGGAAATATCCGCCGTTTTCATACATTTTAAGCGCATACGCGGGGGTATAGTGCCGTGAAAACAACTCCCGCCCTACCGGCCACCGTTCACCCGTTTCACCTGTGACTATAGCATCCCCGGCTACGTAGGCAACAATACCTTCAAGAGTTTCCACAGACCCGGGCATGGCGGCAAACACCACCGCGGCCTTTCCCGGTTTCCTCCGCGCGGCCACTGCCCCCGGCAGCTTTGTCAAATCCACACCGGCGTAACTTTTCATAACTTTCTGTAGAGCCTGGGAAAGAGATCCGCCGTGACAATGTAAAGATCGTCTTCATCCCTTGACACAAGCCAATCCCCGGCCTCGCCTCTGATATAATTGTCAGTATCCCAACGGGTGAACAGTTTCACGCCGCTTTCCAGCCTGTGCGCGCGGACAGCCCTGCCGGGCTTTGACATACACGGTCTAGCCAGCCGGATAAGCTCCACCCGGCGCCCCGTATCCTTGTCCAGCACGGTGGGAGGATAATCAAACTCAGCGCTGAAAACGCCGTCCTCCACCATATAGGTCTCTTCGAACTTTTTCCCGTCTATCGGGTAAACTTCGCCTTTAAGGCCGATCATAAGCCTGTCGCCGGAAGATATCTTCGCGGATATATCCCCTTCCAACATACGCATAAGAACCGTGCTCTCCACCCTGAAAAGCCCGTCGCAGTCCACAAACCCGAGCCTGGAGGGCATTCTCCCGTACAAATCCATGCCGTCATACGCCAGCCCCAGATCGGAGAGGCCAAGTATCAGTTTGTACGAGTTCCGGTAGTTTTGAATCCTTTCCCTGAAAAAGTCCGGCAGACGCATGCCGGGACAGTGTCCACCGTACTTTACCGCGCTGATGTATCCGCCCGCTTTATCGGCATGCCCTCCGCCGGAGCCCAGCCCGCCCGCGGAAAGCCATGATGCCAAATCCGAAGCTTTTTCTCCGCGTGAAACAGTGCGCACGGAATATTTTATACCGTCAGTGTTTTCCGAGAAGATCACCGCGGTGTCTATCTTATCCACCTGTATGGCCAGGTCCCCCACAAACCCGAGGATGTTGGAGTCGCACGGTTCAGTCCTGACAAGGGCAAACCGCCCCGTATCATCGTACTCGAGTTCTTTGAGAGCGGAGGAGGCAAGGCTCAGATCTTCAAGGGTAAGGTTGGAGTTCTTCAGGATCTTTACCGCCCTCTCATCCACGGACACATTGTCGCGGAGATCCCTGTCCAGCGGATGGCGTACCTCGGCAAAGGCTCCGGTATCAGTGTAAAGCCCGTAATAAAGTGCTGTGGCAAGATTGCGGTTTATCTCAAAACCCGCGTCGGAGAGCAGCTTCCACACAAGGGTCGAACAACTCCCCAGATAAGGGCGTATATCGTGCATGGCGGGCGGAGTATCTTCCTGAACGTGGTGGTCCACCACGGCCACCGCGCAGGCATTGAATTTTGTGGTATTCCCCGCACCGTACTGGCAGTCAGCGGTGATCAGAAGCCCGGGTATCTCCGCCGGTCCGGGAATATGCTCAAGGGGGATGCCTAAAAGGGTAAGCATTCTAAGCAGGTTGGGTTTAGATATCCCGCGCCTCCCGCTGTAAAAGAGCTTCACATTTTTGCCGGCGCTTTTGAAATAGGAGTAAAGCCCGAACGCGGAGGCTATACTGTCCGCATCGGGGTTGTCATGACACTGTATATGAATGTTTTCATATTCCAAAAGAGCGCTGAGCTGCATGCTTTTTTTTAACCCGCTTTAGGGAAAACAGCAAGGGTATAATTCGTTATTTTAATTGCTCTCAGTTCAAAATATTACCAAAAGCAGGCATTAACAGACCGCGGCGAACCGATCGCCGGGATTCAGAAAAATGCGGATTCAAAAACCAGAGCAGCTTTGCATCCCTGTTTAAAAAAATGACCGGGCAGACGCCGATACAATACAGGAAATCAGTGCGGGAGCGGGACACTTTCCATCCGGATAATCCGCCCGCCTGCAAACACAGGCGGGCTTTTTTATTGAGGGAGGAAGAATTTTAATCGCCGGACATACTGCGGATTTCCTCCAGCATCAAGCTGTCAGTTTTCAACAGGTCTGTGAGAAGACAGGCGATTTTACTGTACAGCGGGTAGCTTCCCGGGCTTATGTCGGCGGCAAAAGCGTCCGTCCACGCAAGATATTTTTTCAAAAATACGGCCTGTTCCGTTATAAGGGCCGACACGCGGCCGCCATCTCCCTCCGCGTATGCCGCGGATGTCATGCCGGCCATATACGACATGAAATCAAGCTCAACCGTCAGGTGGTCATCAGCCTCATGGGGGTAACCTTTCGGAATAAAGCCATGCTTCAGATAAAAATACCTTATCTCAAGGGTACACTGCTGAAACAGAACCCTCTGCCCGGTGATATAGACCGATGCCCACGCGGGCGCGGGAAGCTTTCCGGGGCCGACAAAAAGCGGAGTGTACTCCCTCCTCATGCCGCCGGCGTCAAGCTCCCTGATGAACGGCGGCGTTTCTCCTGTATAAATCCCGAACATAAGGGCCGCGTTTTCGCCGGCCAGCAGATCTGCGCACTGTTCGGCGGTTTCCGGCAGGAACGGCAGACGCATCAGCTTGTACATATAACTTCTGCCGGCCAGCAGTATTTCAGTTTCACTTACAGCAGTCATGGCATCACCGCGGTTATAGTACGATAATCTTATATACGCCGTCCGATACGCAGGCCTTGGCTTTTATACGCAACGAGGGCTTTGTTTCGGCACTGTCCGGCAGAATGGGAAGATCTTTTACCAGACCGGGGCCGTATTCTTTTTCCAGATCGGATATTTTACCGAATTTCAGGCTGCGCATCAGGCAGGCATCCACGCAGGCTGGGTTTTCACCCCTCAGGCGGAGTGTTATGCAGCCGTCGCATTTGCCTGATTTCCCTTCCTGTTTCAAAAACTGAGGGGCGCCGTAAGGGCATACTGAGAGGCATTTCTCACAGCCGATACAGGCCAGCCGGGAATGCTGCACGGTGCCGTCAGCCTGGTTGTAGTGCATGGCGCCCACGGGGCAGTTTTCCACACATGGAGCATTTTCACAGTGGTTGCAGGCCACCGAGACATGGTACATGTCCGGGGAGGGGTATTTTCCAGTCTGGACGCTTGTGACCCTGCGGTAGTTAATCCCGGCGGGAAGGTTGTTCCTGTCCTTGCAGGCAATCATGCAGGTGCGGCAGCCGCTGCATTCATCCGTATTTATATAAAATCCATATCTTTCCATAATGTTATTCTCCTAAAACAGTGTAGGGCTTGAGGTAGTCATCCTGAAGCGGTTTACCTTCATATCGTTCAAAATCACAGTTGACTGTGTTGTAGCCTGTAACACCCATGCTGTCCAATACGATGCCTGTGAGGGAGTTTGCGCAGCCGCCGCGGTCAATCCCGGTTACCGGGTCGATATCCGCCACACCGTTATTGGGCAGGGCCACAACTCCGGGCATAAGGGATTCGGTCACGGTCGCCTTGCGCAGGATCTTCCCCCTGCCGTTAAAAACAAGTACCGTGTCGCCGTCCCGGATGCCTTTATCTTTAGCGTCTTTGGCGCTGATAAAGAACGGCAGCGTCCATATTTCATGAAGCCAGCGGACCGTTTCGATGTTTGAGTTGGCCGCGCGCAGATAGTGCGGGTTAAAAATGACGTAGGGATACTGCCCTTTTTGCCCCCGGTCGAAGTCTGAAAATGCAGTTTCATAGCCCTCAACGGGTGAACGGTAGGTGGGGTACGGCTTAAAGGTGTGGGTACTGCCCAGCCCCAGCGTGTTAAGCGTCGTTGCTTTTGCCGGGCAGTCTATTTCAAACTTTCCGCTGGCGGACGGCAGGGGATTGTTCACCGGGTCGCTTATAAAAGCGCCGTAGCCTATGTAGCCGTAGTTATCTCCCGCCGAGCGTTTCAACTGGAAAATCCCCTTACCGACATATTCGCCGAAGCTTATCCTCCCCTGCTGAGGCGTTCCTTCCACACCGTAACGGTCTATGTCTTCCCGCGTTATGGTGACCAGGGGGTCATACCCGCCGCCGGACTCTTTGATCACCCTGGCGCCGGCTATAATGTTAAACCACTGCTGGGTTTCGCCGAAAGGATAAGTAACCGCCGGATCAGCTCCGAAGCGTTTTAAAATCTCAGTCATGATCCACTGGTCGGTTTTGGACTCATAATACGGCTCCCGCACCTTAGAGTAAATCAGCGCCATTTCACGGCTTGTGTGGAAATCGTAGGGCGCGTAGCCGTCCTGCTCCCAGTCAGAGGCAAGCGGCAGGATGATGTCCGAATACATGGCGGAGACCCCCGGAACGAAGGCCCTTGTGAACACGAACTCTAATTTACGCATTGCCGCTATGCCTTTGTTGAGGTTCGGGGTGCTGTGGAGGAAATTCCTCATGGAGCCTGTAAATACTCCGCGGATATCGATCTGACGAACCTGAGGCGCCTCGAGATAGCCCGCTGAGCCGAAGTAGGTATATTCGCCGTTCAAAATGGCGTCATAAATCTGACTGCCGACAATTGACTCCGTAACCGGGTTAGGCGTGCCCGGCATGCCGGATGTGCCGTTCAGCACAAGGCGGTGGTTGCCGGCGTCCGCGCAGCCGTCCGAATAATAACCGCCGAAGGCGTGCCCCGACTTTCCGGCGTGTCCGCCCATAACGGCGACGGTCATAAACATCTGCGGCAAATCCTCCACCCCTGAGTTGCGGGCGGCGGCATAGCCGTGCAGCAGCATAACTTTTTTATCCTTCGCTATTTCCCGGGCAAACCACTTGATGTCTTCTTCAGGGGTACCGCAGCGCTTTGACGCCCATGCGGTGTTTTTCGGCGTTGCGTCGTGCGTGCCCAGCACGTAATCCTTGAAATTGTCACCCGCGGGGCTGTCAAAACCCACGGTGTATTTATTGAGAAAATTCTGATCATGGAGGTTTTCCTGAATCATCGTATAGGCGACACCAAGCAGGAAAGCGATATCCGTGCCGGGGTAAACCCTGATCCATCTGGCCCCGAGAAGAGCGGCCGTTGTGTTGTTATCCGGGCCGACGCTGATAAACTTCACCCCCCTGTTTTTTGCATGCTTGAAGTGCCATGCCGGATTACCGGGGGCCGACCACGAAATATTGTTGCCGTAGAGCACTATCGTGTCCGCGTTAACAAGGTCAAGGCGGTCGTTCGTCTCCCCCTGCCCTCTGAAAGGCAGGCCGTACTGGGAAACAGCGTATTCATACGAGCCGAAGGAGCCGGTATCCCACATGGAGGTGTAGCCGCCGAGCTGGCTGAGGGCATAAACCGCTCCGCCGTAGGCCATATGGGGTACCCCCGTTATCAGCCCCGGCACAAGCAGCGATGTGGGGCCGTAGTTATCGTAAACGCGCTTTATCTCCGCCGCCACGTAATCAAGGGCCTGCGTCCAGCTTATGCGCTCCCACTCGTCCGCTCCGCGCAGGTGGCCATTGGAATTTGCGCCGCCGCCGGGCGACCAGTTCTTGCGTTTCATGGGGTATTTAATGCGGTCCGCGCTGTAAAGATACATTCTCTTCGCGCGCCCGCGGGCGCAGGCCCTGCTTTGCGGATATTCCTGGCTGTCCGGGTGTGTGTCGTCAGTCTTTTGGCGTATAACCACGCCGTCTGCCACCAGCGCTTTGTTCAGGCACTTTCCGCCGCAGTCCTGCACGCAGGTGGCTGTTTTCCATACTCCCCTGTTTATAACCGCATCAAGATCGTATTCCTGCGGTTCAACTTCATCATGGCTTGGGGAACATCCGGGAAGCGCCGAGATCGCGGCGGCTCCGGCGGCCAGCATATTAAAGCCGCGGCGTGTCATGCGGCAGGCTTTAATGCGTTCAGTAAATTTTGCCCCTTCGGGCTTTGCGTATTTCATACCTTCCTCCTTCATACTCGTATCGGAAATGTACAAAAAAGCGAAGATTATTTGAAGACACGCCCCGGTTTTATTTACGCAGGACAGTCCGCTGATTTTCACGGCAACTGTCCGGGGGATAAAGTGGTAAATATCTATTTTAAGGCAAATACAGGCATGACAGTTTCAGAATAAACGAACAGGACAGTTGTAATATGGCATTAATGCTTGAACCACGCGTTGTAAAGCTGCTGGACGCCTTGTCTGATATCCTTTTCGGCAATGGCGTTGTATCCGAGGATAACGGAGTTATTTTTATAATTTTCCGCATTATGCCAGAACGCTTTGACGGGGCTTACTATAACATTGTTCAGGGAGGCTCTCTCAACCAGTTCGGCCTCAGACAGTTCTCCTGTTTCGAGCATTATATGGGCGCCGCTGTGCTGGCCGGTGATTTTGATTTTTGAACCCATGAATTTTATCAGGTTATCGACCAGACAGCGCTGCTTTCGCTTGTTTTCGGCAAACAGTTGATTGATCCGCTTCACCCAGTGGCCTCTGGACATATACAATGTCATAATCTTCTGCTGAAGCCACGGGATGGTACAGGAATAACCCTCAAACATTTCATTGTACATGGGCAGGAGATGGTCCGGCAGAATATAATAGCCCATCCTCAGTCCGGGGGAGAAAACGTTTGAAAAAGTGCCGATATAGATGACCCTGTTGTTTTTGTCAATGGAATGCAGTGATTTGACGGGCCGGATACTGTAGCGGAACTCATGATCGTAATCGTCCTCAATGATATAGCCGCCGGTGGCGTCGGCCCACTTGAGCAGTTGTTTGCGCTTTTCAAGAGACAGAACCGCGCCGGTGGGCATTTGGTGGGACGGCGTTGTGAACACCACGCAGGCGCTCGAATCATGCAATGCCCCGATATCGAGTCCGTCCTCCCCGACGGGAATGGGCGCTATAGTGTAGCGGTTGTTTATAAAAACCCTCCGCACGCTGCTGAATCCAGGCTCCTCAATCGCCGCGGCGCCGGGGGCGGGGGCGATCAGCTTCGAGATTGTTTCAAGGGCCTGCTGCAGGCCGTTGGTCATGACAATTCGTTCAGGGGTGCACGCTATCCCTCTGGACAGATGAAGATAGCGCACAATTTCTTTCCTGAGTTCATATTCACCCTGTTTGTCGGAATATGTGTTGATCTCTTTGGTGTATGTAAGGGCCTGGCTGGTAAGCTTGCGCCAGAGGGAGAGGGGGAAAACATCGTCGTTAAGAGCCCCCGCTCTGAAATCATAAATTTTACGCCGCGAGACTCTTGTCCCGGCGGGCTGCTGCACCCGCTTTTCCACCGGCAGCCTGTCCGCAGAGTCCACAAGATACCCCGAGCCCTGTGCGCTTTCTGCATACCCTTCCGACAGCAGCAGGTTGTAAGCGCTCTCCACGGTGGATTTCGACACATGCAGCTCACGGCACAGCGCCCTTATAGAAGGCAGCTTATCTCCGGCGGAATATCTTCCCGCCTGAATTTCAGCTACAAAATAGTTAAAAATCTGTCTGTATATGGGTATGTTTGAGTTTTCATCTATAAAATGCATAAGTCACTGCTTCCGTATATCCAGCCCGTATCTGGCCAGCAGTTCCTGCGCCAGCTCCTTATGCGCGTCCGATCCGGTTTTGGAATACCTGGCCTGCGTCAGAAAATGCCTGGCGTTGGCGGCGTCCCCCACCCTGTTACACAATACGCCCATAATTATATACATGGGCTGTGCCTGCTTCGGAGAGAAATCAGCTATGCTGTAGGCTTTCAGAAACGCTTTATGCGCGTTCTCAGTGCTGAACGTCTCCATGGCCTCGTCGCCGCAGTCCCTGTAAATCCAGCTAAGCCTCAGCCAAAGCTTGGCCAGATTTATATCTTTATCTGAGGAAAAACAGTTCTCCGCGCATAAAACCGCCAGGTAATAGCGCACAAATACATCGTTGATGTCTTGCATTTCACCCTGGCTGAGGGTGAGCGCCGTTTTGTACGGCTGCATCCTTTTGCTGAAAAGGTATTCCGTCGCCATCCCCTTGTCGAAATATTCCTGAAGGGCACTGTACCAGCAGTTCGGGCAGACGGCTATGTCGTGGTATATGGGCTCTATCCCGTCGTAATGCATGCGGAAATCTTCATCAATCGAAGTGGAATGCAGCTTGGACGTGTTCTCCAGCATGCTGCTGAAAACGTTTCCGCAGACAGGGCAACTGAAAGTTTTTGAATGCAGATATTCCCGCTCCGTCCGTATGGGCAGGTCGTAGCGTTTATGCTTGTCAGGGAAAAGGATATGCCCGGTGTGCCCGACGTTGGTCATTTTATGATAGCTGAGCATATCCTGAGACTTATTCAGAAGGTCGATCCGCTCGCAGAGTATCTGCATGATCAGATGCGCCTGCGGTTCGCATTCAAAAAACCTGGCTATATTCGCCGGGCTCAGCGAAATGGCGGAGATGTCGCTGTCGGCCACAACGGTCTCAGTACATACGCCGTCCGTAAAGTTCAGCCCGCCGAAAATATTGCCGGGCATAATCTCCGCTACCCTGGTTTCGCCATTTTTCTTGTAATTCCTGTAAACTCCGGCGCCGCCTTTGAGCACAACATATATTTTATCAGTCCTGGCGCCCTCGTTCAAAATAACGGTACCGGCACGGAATTGCTGGATATAGTTTTCATCCGGCCTGCGCATGGAAAACAGATAGCTTTTACGGACCTCGGAAAAGAAGCCGTCCCGGTAAATCGCCCCGGAGGAAGGTGTTTTCAGTGCCTCACACGCCTCTATGGAGGCGGTTATGCGCTCGCACAGCGTCTGTATCAATGACAGCGTGGCCTCATGCTCGCTGCCAAAGAATTTATATGTATTCATGCGGTTTATGGCAAGGACGACGACGTTCTCCAGCGCCACCACCGTGGCGGTGCGGCTTTTTTTCAAAAAGAGGGTCATCTCGCCGAAAAAACTCCCCGGCATGAGCGTAGTCAGCAGGATCTCATTCGGTTCCAGATGGTTTTTATACACCCCCACCTGCCCTTTCAGAAGTATGTACATCTCTTCGCCGGCATCGCCGTCACGGACAATCACCGAGCCGGCGTTGAACTGCTTCATGTTGGACATATCCTTCAAAAGCCTGACGTTTATCATATTACCGCCTGTTATAACAACTATGTCAATCTATCCGTTTTACCTGCCGCCACTGCCCCGCGTCCCCCTCGTTAGGGTTGAAATTGGGGTTGTTGTTCATTATTATCTCGCCGCTTTTCCGCTCCCACACGTGACTGTAGCCGGAGGGCAGCGCCGTGTTGCCTTCGGAGGTATTATACCTGTCCACCCCAATGAGGGCGTCGCCGCGCTTGCGGTTGATGCGGTCATAGGCCGCCTGCCTGTCCTCGAACACCCTGGTCTGTTCGGAGCGCAGCTTGTTTGCTTCAGCCACCATCTGCCGCGTTATCTCGCCCCCGGCTTTGATACTGGTTATC
Source organism: Deferribacterales bacterium (assembly GCA_031556255.1). Lineage (GTDB taxonomy): Bacteria > Chrysiogenota > Deferribacteres > Deferribacterales > JAISNW01 > JAIRQX01. The sequence continues at coordinate 38,336 of JAVBTI010000099.1, forward strand.
TGGTTCTGTATGAGCCTGTTTCCGACGGCGGCAACGGCGGCCTGCCAGCGGGGATCCGAACGGGAGTTCTTCTCTATTATTTCAAACGCGGCGGCGTGCGCCTGATATTTGCCGCTGTACGCCCTTCTGCAAAAAATAGGATCGCTCGACCACATGGTATAAACACTCTGCTGGCCCGTCTGGAGGACGGTCATGAGGTAGCCGGTGGAGGTGGACATATGCTCTTCGTACTTTTTCCCGCCTTCGGTATATTCAAACACGATCTCCGCCACGTCGTAGTCGATCTTCATGTTCTGCCCGGCGGCGGCCGCCCGCGCCTGTTCCGTAAGCTGCCCGACGTATTCGTCCAGCCATTTCGGCCTGGATACGCTTTTAACCGTGGTGCCGGAGGCGTTCGGGCGGATGCTCAGGAACATCTCCTTTATTACTTCCTCAGCTTTCATGGGGGGCATAAATGTGGTTCCGTTGTGCGGCCGGCCGACAGGCGGGCTCACCAGCATGGGCGACTGGTAATGAAAGTTCATCAGCGGCACGTAAAATACCTCCGCGCCGTCGCTGTTCCCCGTCACACGGTATTGAACGCGGGCGGGCAGGGCGATGGACTGAAAATCCCAGAGCACGCCCCCCTCGAACTTCCATGCCGCCGGCGCGGTCACCACCATGGCTTTCATATTGGCTTCGGTGTCGGTTATCACATGCTGCGCAAGTTTCATCTCGGCGGGCCCTTTGCAGAATGCAGGCAATGAGGAAATCAAAACCGCCGCGATTGAAATCAGCAGAATTAAACGTTTTTTAGCCATAATTCCCCCCTTGCAGGCACGATTTCAGTTAAGTGATTAATAACACTCCGCTCCCGCAATGTCAAATAATTCAGGGAAAAGTCCGTTCTGCAAAAAACAGGGTAATTATATATACTGCGGACCGGATATGAATGCGGAGTCCAGAATAAAAACAATAAGGAAAATCCTTATATTTCATTCCGGACCCCGGCTCGGAGGCCGGAATGACAAAAGAGGAAAAAATCGACTTTATGGACAGTCTGGAACAAAGGGGCGTAAAGCCTCTTTGTTTATTATAATTACATCAATCCCGCGAATTTATCCGTAAACGTTCCCGCATGCAGAATCAAATACCGCAGGAAAAAGCCGCCGAAAAGAGTCAGCGCCTCGGCGCACAAAACTATCCCCACCCCGACATGGCTGCCTTTCAGCTCCATCACCGATACGGTGAGAGGGATTATAAGCCCCATAATCACAAAAAACAACCAAAACTGGAAGGCAAACGTGCCGGACAAAAGGGCTTTCACCGAAAACACCATTTCCGGCACGCCCGACAGGCCTATAAAAAGCATACCCGCTATCAGAACTGTTTCAGCTATTATCAGATAGACATGGAATTTTCCGGTTGAACCCTGATCCTGCCCTTTGTAAAGTATCTTAGACAGTATGATCGTGGCGGCAATGCCTGTGGACGCCGCGGAAACCAGGAACAGCGCCGGCAGAACGCTCTGATTCCAGAAAGGTATCGCCTTGAGCGAACCCAAAAGCACCGCGGTATAGCCCGCGGTTAAAACTGACAGCGCTATAAGCACCACTCTCAGCCATTTACCGGAGACGCTGATGAATTTACCGAAATTTGAAAGAGCATAGACAAACGCGGCCACGATAAACAGCGACAGAATTGCGGTTCCCCAGCTTATAACCGACGCGGGGTTCGCGAAAAGAAAGATCAGAAGCCAGGGTTTTGACAGCCCCTGCCCCAGATCCAACAGTAAAAAGCCGCAGCCTATGGCCACCAGCGGCATTCCCAGCAGTGAGGCCGCTTTTATATAGTTTATGAACATCTCTCTGTTATAAAGATCAGCCGCGGCTGCCGACAGGATTGCTCCCGCGCCGACGCCGGCGAGGAAAAGATAGAGCGCGATCAAAATTTCAAACGATTCCTGAAATACCATATTTTCCTCCCCTAACCTATGTAATAAACAGCGGGGTGCGTGCCCAGGTCTTCCCTGAGTTTCCAGACCTTTCTGTTGCCCCTGACGGCTTCGTTCAGGGCCAGGCTCACAGGGCTTTCGGGGTCGTTCAGGTCGCCGAAAACTCTGGTGTTGGACAGACAGGTGGTCACACAGGCGGGCCTGAGCCCTGATTCTACGCGGGGGATGCAGAAAGTGCACTTATCGGCAACCCCTTCCTCTTCGTTAAAAAACCTTGCATTGTAAGGGCAGGCCACTATACAGTATTTACAGCCGACGCAGCGGCGCCTGTTGATATCGACGATGCCGTCTTTGCGTATATGGCTGGCCCTTGTGGGGCAGGCGGCAACGCAGGGGGCGTCGGCGCAGTGGTTGCACTGTGACGGCAGGAAGGCTGATTTATTCGGAGTTACGCCTCCCCCGGTCTTTTTAATATCCACATGCGTGCGGAAATCGTCGGCTGGCACTCCCCACTCCGCCTTGCAGGCCACCATGCACGCCTTACAGTCTATACAGCGGCTTACAATATACGCCATTGCGTAAAGTTTTTTCCTTTCCATATCACACCTTCTCTACTTTCACAAAAGCGCAGTGAAATCCGGCGGCGCCGCTTACCGGGTCGGTAACATTGGAGACAAAATTTGCGTCGGACGCGCCTTTCATGGCGTATGCCGATTTCATGAACTTCGACTGCCTGCCGAACCCGTGGGGGATGAATACACAACTTTCGTCCATCATATCCGTCACAAAGGCCGTCATCTCCGAGGAACGTTTCGGGCCTTTCGTTATGCGGACTTTATCACCGGTTCTGATGCCCATTTTCTGAGCTTTCCCGGCGGGTATCCACATATCCACCCGGTAATTTTGCAGCGCCAGAAGCGGCCGCAGGTTTTGTGTTTTAGCATGGGTATGGAAACTCAGGCGCCCAAACAGCAGCCTGAATTCGTCATCTTTCGGCTGTTCATGTTTCGTGTATTCAGGAAAGGCTGAAAAGCCGTAATCTGCCAGAAGCGAACTGTAAAGCTCCACAACTCCGTACGGCGTTTCAAATTCGGGCTCGTGTCCGTTTGCCCTTCCGTAGGCGTACTCTTTATAAGATTCATCAGCATAAACGCCGTCTTCTTTCAGCAGATCCATTGTTATGCCGGTTTTTTCAAGCACTCTGGCGTTATAATCGTCTATTTTAAGCCATTCCGCCTGCAGTCCCATCTTTTTACCGATCGTTTCGGCCATGTCCCATGCGTTCAAAAGGTCTCCCACCGGGGCGGAGGCGGCCTCGCGGTACTGTAAAAACGGGATCATAAAGGACTGGGCCTTTATCGGATCCGCGCGTTCCAGATAGGAGGCTTCCGGCAAAATCACGTCGGAATAGAGAGCCGCGTCCGTGATATAAAGGTCGCAGGTAACCATGAGATCAAGCTTACCGAGCGCTTCTTTCACATACTCATCATCAGAGCCGTGGTGGAAGGGGTTCACGTCATAAATAAAGAGCGCCTTGACTGGATAAGGCTTTCCGGAGTGTATGGCTTCCATCAGCTTGTTGGTGAGGCCCATATTGGCGGGAGTCAGCGGGAAGCTGTTTCCCACACCGTCCGCCCTTTCGTAGTCCGCCTCCGGCGCCTCGTATACGGCCATGCGTGGCATCCTTACATTAAGAGAAGGCATTGTGGTAAGCCCTCCGGGCATCTGCCAGTTGCCCATCAGCGCGTTGAGTATGGCGATGGCGCGAATCATCTGGGTGTCGTCGCCGTAGCGCGACACGCGTCTGCCGGGGTGGATGAAACAGTTCGGCGCGGCTTTGAGAAGCACCTCCGTCACTTCCAGTATGGATTCTTTCTTAATCCCCGTTTCAGCGGCCGCCCAGTCCAGAGTAAGGTCTTTGTAAAACTCCTTCATTTCATCCATTCCGTAGGTGTAATCCTCAATGAAGGCTTTATCGTAAAGGCCGTTTTGGATAATATGCGCTATCATGCCCAGCACAAGGGCCATATCGGTTCCCGGCTTGATTTTCAGCCAGTAATCAGCTTTTGCCGCGGTTTTGGAATACCTGGGGTCAACGTAGATGAGCTTTGCGCCTTTGTCCAGACCGTCCGTAACCCTTTTGGCCTCTCCCACCTGTACGGCTTCCAGCACGTTGCGGCCCAGGAACATCATGGCTTTGGCGCCGGCGCCGTCGAAAGCTTCCCTGCCTGTAAAGGTGGCGCCGTATGTGGCGTACCACGCAAGCTCCCGGGAACCGAGGCACTGGCTGTATGAAGGGATGGCGATATTTTTGGCCCCCATCATGCGGAAATGGTCGACGAAAGCATCCTGCCCCGAACCGTGGGCAATCATGGACACAGCTCGCGGCCCTTCCACGTCAATAATCATTTTCAGTTTTTCAGCGATATAGGAGGCCGCTTCATCCCAGCTCACCCGTCGAAATTTACCGCTCCCCCTTTCACCGTCACGGATCAGCGGATATTTAAGCCTGTCCGGGTCGTAAAGCAGAAATACGCCGGAATTCCCTCTTGCGCAGAGGCTTCCGTAGTTATTAGGGCATTTGGGCTGCCCTTCAAGTTTATATACCCGTCCGTTTTTGGAAAGCGCGGTTACTCCGCAGTTCCAGAAACACATCTCGCACCATGTCTGTGTTTTTACCACACCGGAAAAATAATCCGCAGGCTGATTGCCGGCAAGCCTGTCCGCGGCTGATGCCGCGCCCAGAGGGGCGGCCAGAGCGGCGGCACCGATAACAGAGCTTTTTAAAAGGCTCCTGCGGGATAAAATGTAACTCCCCATTGATATCCCCTCCCGAAATACCGCATGATACTGAAACATCATGCATTCTTTTTATAACTGACAATAGACAAAACTATATTGATTCAGGAATTTCCTCCAATAACAATAACATCTGAGAGGGGGGCTCTCGCCCCCCAATAAGAAGGAAGAAGCGTGCCTTAACAGCCTTTCATCTGCATTCCGCCGCCGCCGAATTTGCCGCTTTCGCCGCCGTTTTCAGCCTTCACTTTGTCGCCCACCTTCATATCGTGCTTGGTGAACTCAACAGTGACTTTGTTGCCGTCCACCGCAACAACAGTGCCGATAACAGGAGCCGCCGCGTAAACCAGCGCAGCCATCGCGATAACCGCCGCAAGAGCGATAAATGCTTTTCTCATTGTTTCATCTCCTTGCTTTATTTCCCCCGCCTTCCACAAAGCGGGCATCTTCATATTTTTAGAACCTTACCTGCAGATACAGGTCGAAAGTGTTGAAATCCCGGTAATTCGGATCGTTCGGATCCTCTTCATCAAAATCGGTCAGTGAATATTCCGCCGTCAGTTTAAAATCCTGATTGTAGATATAGTAATTCGCGCCCAGAGCCGTCCTTGTCACCCGCTGGTCATAAAAGTCGGTGTCTGTGACGGGGTTATAGAGGTTTGCAAATTTAAAATCGTCATATCTCGCAAAAAACTGCAGCATGCCGGGGCCGACATCCATCGGCAGAAGATAGCCGGCCTTAATGTACCAGCCGTTTTTCTGGCCGTTCAGCCCGTACGAACCCTCGCCGGGGTCGGCGTATTTATAGGCATCGTCAAAGCTTATGTCGAGATAGGCGGCGGATATGGTAAATGTCCCCATGCCGGCGGTGGGCTGCTCATAAAACACGTCAAACGAATAGGCTGAATAATCCCTGACCTTGTCATCGTCGGCAATATCGCCGTACACCGCTTTGGGCTCATACTGGTAGGCCGCGCCGACGGTTAAGACTCTTTTGCTGCCGAGATAGGTACCGGCCAGGCCGTACCCGGTCTCGGGGTCGAAGAAAGAACCCTGCAGCCTTGCCGTGTAGCGGAAGCTGGATGCGGGAGACGGATCTTCGGCACTGTTGGTGTGCCCGTCCATCGCATCAACACGATACTGGAGCATGTCGTTCAGAAAGTTTCCCCAAATAGCCACGCCTATGTCGCGGCTTGTTTTATAGGGAGTGTAAATGAATGGCGACCTGTCCAGAGTGAGCGGCTCAAAGCAGGCTTCAAGGTTTTCTCTGGTCAGATTGTGCTTCAGTTTACCAACTGTGATGTTGAGAAAGTCGTAGGGGGTCATCCGGATCTGCGCGTCCTGAACGAAGAAATTCCTGCCGCTGTCGGAAGGGTCGACGGAAAGCGCGCCTATCATCTTCTGTTCGATATACTCCGTCTGGAAGTAAAAGCTGAGCCAGTTGTTATATGTGCCTATGAAACCGAGCCTGTTGCGGCGGAAGTTGAATTCATAGGTGGGGTCGTCGTGGTAATACCCGCTGCCGGTATCCCTGTACGAAAAGCCGAACTGTCCTTCATATGTTATCCTGAGGTATTTACCGTCCGCCACCTCGATTGGTGGAAGGGCATGGACTGTCCCGGCTATTGCAAGAATCAGAGCTAGTGTAAGTAGTTTTTTCATATTATATCCCCTCTTTATCCTTAACAGCCGGACACGCCGCCTGAGCTGCCGGTGAACGCGCCGTCCT
>JAVBTI010000100.1:0-3919 GCA_031556255.1 Deferribacterales bacterium
ATGAGCAGGCCGTTGTCTTTGCAGTATTTGCTTAAGGCCTGCAGCTCTTTAACGGTGTATACCTCACCGAACTCGGTAGCCTGGGATATGGAAACCGTGCCCGGCTGGGATTTATGCATATCCCCTTTAAGTTGCATGAACGGCGCAAAGTCATCGGGGGCAATTTTGCCGGGAGCATTGCGTACGCGCTGTATGGGTAATCCGGCAAAGTGGACGGGCGCCCCGCATTCGTCTTCGGTGATATGCGCCGCGTATGCCGTGAGTACCGTGTCGTAACGCTCCGTGAGGGCGGCGAGAGAAATGGTGTTAGCACCGGTGCCGTTAAAAGCGAAAAAGACTTCCGTATGGCTGCCGAACATTTTTTTGAATAATTCCACGGCTTCTTTGGTATACGGGTCGTTGCCGTAGGAAGGAGTGCCCCCATTGTTTACTTCCATCAGTTTTTCCATTACCTTCGGATGTACGCCGGCGGCGTTGTCGCTTGCAAAATTTATAATCATAACTACCTCATATTTAATATTTTTTCCGTGGCTTTCATCACGGATTCAACGGTTGTGCCTGTTATGCAAACAGGGTCGGGGCACCTTTCATGAAGACACTTTTTTTTGCATTTAAGTTCGATATCGAAGCTTATGTATTTTTCATTGCCCGCGCCGGATATGGGATCGGCGGGCGGTGTCCAGCTTGACGCGCGGGTGTTGCTATAGATTATAATATTATGTATCCCGGAAGCTTTGGCAATATTGGCCGGGCCGTTGTCGCAGCCTATATGAAGCGCCGCCCGGGTGAAAACCCCCCGCATGCGGCTTATGGTGGAGTGCGGGTATTCCGGCAGCGCCCGATGCTTCATCAGTGCCTGCACTGTCCGGGCATGTTTTTCTTCGCCGGGGCCGTATATAAAAAGGACTTTGGCATGGTAACGCTCAATCAATGCGTCCGCCACGGAGGCGAATCTATCCAGCGGCCACTGGCGGAAAGCGTGCCGAGTGGCTATCCCCAGTGTAACCAGGGTATCGCCCGCCGTAACCCCCAGAGAGGCAAGAAAATCATCCGCTTCCCGTTGTGTTTCGACGGTAATGGGGAATTCCGGCTCATAACCCACCGGCATTGCGCCAATATGTGCCGCCAGCGCCAGCTTGTGAAGACCGGCGTATATATGGAAGGGAAACATTCCGGTATTGGTTATGTGCGTGTAAAAATGTTTCCTGAAATGTATATCGAAGCCCACGCGGTGTTTTGCGCCGCTAAGCCATGTGAGGTAGGCGGAGGTGGGGTTTCCGAAAAAGTCTATCACTACATTGTATTTGTTTTTCCGGAGCCGCCTGACAAGCTGTATGTATTGGAGCGGTGACGGGCGGCGGTTCATGGTGATAATATTGTTTATATACGGGCTGGCCCTGAATATTTCATCCGACGGAGGTTCAGTGAGGTAATCTATTGTTGCTTTCGGCCATGCGGCGCGGATGGCTCGCACCGCCGGGGTGGTTGTTATAACATCGCCTATCCGGCGGAGCTGTGTCAGCAAAATCTTCATGTTATTACAACTACCACAGCATATTATCTATTTCAAGATCGTTTTTTAGTGATATACTATCACATTATGGCCGGAAATAAAAACCAGTTTATCGCACATATTGAAGAGGGGATGTCACGGTTCGGGATGAGCCTTGAGTCATCGGCAGCCATAGGTGATGAGCTGAATAAACTTGTGCTCAAAGACAACGCCCACGGCACCGGCTATGTTGCGCTTGCCAGGCGCGCCGATGTGAAAAACCCCGGTAATTTTTGGGGCAAAGTGATAGATAACCAGCTTAAAAACGCCCTGCAGGAGAGCGCATATAAAGGCGAGGCGCTTCCGGCGGCGCTAATTGTGCCTTCAAACGAGGCCGACGCTGTCATAGCGCAGTCAGCCCAGCGGGGTACGAAACCTTCAGTGTACCAGCTTTTTGATGGCTATGTGGTCATAGGGTATAACAGGAAAGACAGCCAAAGGCTTCTCAGTTATGATCCTGATGCCGGACAGGAGGAAAACGAAGGCAGGTCGGAGCCTCCCCGGCAGACCACACTGGAGTCCGCTCAACTGGAACCGCCGCAGACAGAACCGGTGCTGAAAATGCCCGATATACAAAGTTTTTTAGATGAACCAAAAAAAACTTCCGCGATAGATCCGAGAAAACTTGCCGCCGCGGCGTTACTGGGAGTTTCCATCGCATCTATTCCTTTTGCTATCAATAAATTAAAAGATAATCCTCAAGCAATTGAAGACGCCGTTGCAAACCCGGTGGCGCAAAACATTCTGACCAATATCAACGAGGGCAGGGAAGGCTCAAAAGAGATTCTGGCAGCACTTGCCGCAAACGCCTCCCTGCCGGACTATGATCTTGAAAAACTCATAAGTGAGGGTTATTTAAGGGAAATTGCCCAGAACCCCAATATTAATAGTGATATGTTGCGCCGGTTTGCTGCGGATCCGGATCCTTTTGTCCGTGCGGCGGCTGCGCGAAACAGATCTTTGTCTGAAGGGCTTTTGCGTCAGCTTGCGGCAGATTCTTCCCCGGCAGTGCGGGCGTCGGCGGCTTCAAACCCCAATCTTCCTCCGGAACTGCTGGATAAGCTGAGTGCCGATAAAGAACGCTCCGTCAGTTCAGCCGTCCTGGATAATCCTAATATGACACCGCTGCTGCTCGACCGTATTGAACCTAACATTGAACGCGCCACATGCGCCAACAAAGAGAAAATCTTTGCCGGCCCGTGTGTATCCCTGTCAACAATTTCATATAATGCAACTAACCCCGATCCGTGCATACGCAGGGGGGTGGCGAAAAACCCGCGTACGGGCAGGAATATCATCAATGCTCTGCGCAATGATGGTGACAGACTGGTGCGCGACAGGGCGCTGTCAAACCCATCCATGGACGCAAAAGACCTTATGGAGGTTTTCCCGGAGAGCTGGGGCGGCACAGGAGGACCGGAAGACGGCAAGCCTGAAAGGATAGAGGATATACAGGCCGCGTTGAAGAACAATGCTACGCCTGCATTTGTGCTGCATCGCTCTCTGGTCGCCAATCCGGGCAAATACGGGGAGGCTGCTGCGCATTCACTGGCACTTTCCGGGCGTGACGCGGCCTTTTTATACGATTATTCCGTGCCCAGGGGCGGGATGGGCGGTTTTTTCACGGCAGTAAACTCACTGCCGCAGGACATGGTTCTAATCAGCTTAATGAAAAATTCTGTGACGGATGGAGGCACGCTGCCCGCCGGTTTTGTTTCCGCACTGCGCGGCAGAGTGAACCGTCTGTTTGCCGATAATCTTTATAACCCTGTCACAGCGGCTCAACTGATGGAGTCATTCTCAGAAAGACCAGCAGCAGCCGTGGAAAAAGCCGGCGGCAGATCAGCCGATAAATACGGCCCGGATCGGCTAACATTGCAGGAAACAGAAGAGGGAGGCGGTTTTTTTGAAGAAGAACCTATTTTGACTCTTGACGATAAAGAGTTTGACCGTTTCGGTGAGTTTTTTGACGATGATGAACCTATGCCGGGCAACACAGATACTTTGCTGAAAACCGCTGATTCTATAGTGGACGATATTATGGATGAACTGATGTCGGCGATGGAGAAAGCCTTCGCCGCGACAGGAAGCGGCAATGTGCCTGCCGGCGTTGGCGCGGGGGCCAGAACTGCGGCAGACAGGGCGGTATCACCTGGTGCCAAAGCCACCGGTGATGTGAGCGGTGTAAACAGCATCAGTTTTGCCGACACGGCTGCGCGTGGGCGACAATCCGGCCCGGCTGCATCTGTTTTGAGTGATGAACTATACGGTAAAAGCTGTAAACAGATAGATTCCATGCTGAGACTGTTTTGATTATTATTGGTTGGTTGATGCAGCAAGAAAACATATAATCCAGAGTCAGACCTA
>JAVBTI010000027.1:0-10547 GCA_031556255.1 Deferribacterales bacterium
AGGGGAATTTTAATGACTAACGCACTTGGTTTTCTGAAAAAAATACACTTCGTGGGCATAGGCGGCATCGGGATGAGCGGCATAGCGGAAATTCTCCACAACATGGATTTTGCGGTGACGGGTTCCGATATTGCCGTGAATGCCAACGTTGAACGCCTCCGCGGGATGGGGATAACAATATACGAAAGCCATGCCGCCGAAAACGTTTCCGGCGCGGACGTCCTGGTATACTCCTCCGCCGTTCGCCCTGACAACCCGGAGTTGATAAAAGCCAGGGAAAATTACATTCCCGTTATCCCGCGCGGCGAAATGCTTGCGGAGCTGATGCGGATGAAATACGCGATAGCTGTCTCCGGCAGCCACGGCAAAACCACTACCACGAGTATGATTTCAGAGATATTGAATGGGGCGGATTACGGTGCCACGACAATAATCGGCGGCAGGCTCAACCGCGACAACAACAACGCGAGCCTCGGTAAAAATAATATCATGGTGGCGGAGGCTGACGAGAGCGACAGGTCCTTCCTTATGCTCTACCCGTCCGTGGCGGTTATTACAAATATCGATAGAGAACACATGGACAGCTACAGCGATATCAACGACGTCAAGGAGTGTTTTATCCGCTTCGCCAACCGCGTACCCTTTTACGGCCTCAACGTTGTATGCCTGGACGATAAGGCGGTGTCGGACATTATCCCCAGGCTGGAGAAGCGGTTTTTGACGTACGGGCTGAGCGCGCAGGCTGACACGAAGGCGTCGAACATCGTGAAAGACGGCTTTTCCGTGGCCTTCGACGTGGAGCACAAGGGTGTGGTCATGGGAAGGGTGAAGGTCAACCTGCCGGGAGACCATATAATACTGAACAGCCTCGCGGCCATAGCCGTGTCGCTTGAAATGCGCGTACCTTTTACCACTGTGGCGGACGTGCTCGGGCAGTTCGCCGGTGTGCAGCGCAGGATGTCCGTACGCTATAAGTCTGATAAGACGATGGTTATGGATGACTACGGCCACCACCCGACGGAGATAGCGGCCACTTTAAAAGCGCTGCGTGACGCCGTGCCGGGTTACAAAATATGCGCCGTTTTCCAGCCGCACAGGTACACCCGCACGAAGGCGCTTATGTCCGAGTTTGCAAAATGCTTTTTTGACGCGGATTATCTATTTGTGACCGATATATATGCCGCGTCCGAGCAGCCCATAGAGGGGATAACCTCTGAGGTGCTTGTGAGCGAGATAAATAAACACGGCTTTAAAGACGCGACCTATTTGAAAGATTTGAACAGTCTGTATCCACTGATGGAAGAGATCGGGTTCGAGCAGAGTGTCGTGATCACGCTGGGCGCGGGGAGCATCACCAGATTTTCCCATGAGATCGCCGCGTATGTAGGGGACAAAAATGAAAAGTAAATCTATATGCGTGCTTTACGGTGGGCATCCGAGCGAGAGGGAAGTATCGCTCCGCACCGGGAAAGCGGTGTACGACTCCCTCGTGAACAGCGGCTACACTAACGTGACTTTGCTTGATATCAAAGGCAGCAATGCTGAAGAGCTTCTGGATATATCCCCGGATGTCTGCTTTATAGCGATACACGGCAGATACGGCGAAGATGGCGTTTTGCAGGGCTACCTTGAGATGCTCATGATCCCTTTTACCGGTTCCGGAGTCAGTGCCAGCGCCGTGGCTTTTGACAAGACGCTGAGCAAGCTTTGTTTTGAGAGCTGTAAAGTGCCCACCCCGCCGTACTATGTGGTTAACGGCTGCGAAGCGGCGTCGCGTTTCATGCCCTGCGTAATAAAGCCCGCAAGGGAAGGCTCCACCGTGGGCATCACTATTGCCCGCAGCAGCGAAGAGTTTTCTAAAGGCGTTGAACTTGCTTTGCAGTATGACAAAAAAGTGATGGTGGAGAAGTTCATCCCCGGCAAGGAGTTCACCGTGTCGATCTTCGACGGTGAAGCGTTCCCGCCGATATGGATAAAGCCGGCCAGCGGTTTTTACGACTATAAATCCAAATATACCAAAGGCGCGACAGAATATCTGTTTGATCTGGAGATCAGCGAAGCCGAGATGGAGCTTGTCAAGAAAACGGCGCTGAAAGCGTACAACTCGGTTGGCTGTGAGGGAGTCGCCCGTGTGGATATCATATACGACGGAGAAATACCCTGGGTGTTGGAAGTAAATACCGTCCCCGGTATGACGGAAACAAGCCTGCTGCCCAAGGCGGCGGAACGCGCGGGGATGTCGTTCCTGCAGCTTGTGGAGCGTATGCTCGCCCAGGCTTATAAAAAATGGAAACACTGCGGTGTGGATGAGGCTTAATCATGTTTAAGTGGTTTTTTCGCGCTTTTGTGGCCGGCTGTGCGTTCGGCGTTATTATAGCGGCGGGCGTGGCGGTGAAATATTCCCTCAAGACCAGTCCTATTTTCACAGTGACTGAGATAGAGGTGCGGGGTGCGGCGCGTACTGACAGGGAGCGCCTTGCGAAAATATACAGGCCGCTGGTCGGACAGAATATTTTTTCTGAAATAACTCCCCATTCGCTTCTGACCGACGACCCGTGGGTCGTCAAGCTGGAGATGAAACGGGTAGTCCCGAATAAACTGGTGGTTTTTGTTGAAGAGGAGAAAGAAGTGCTCAGCTATAAAAAGGCAGGCAAATGCTATGCTCTGACTGAGCGTAATTCCTCAATCCCGGTTAAATGTGAAGGAGTGCGTATTAATATCGTTGAAACGCCTTTAAACTCGGAATTCAATGAATTTGTCAAACTGTATACAGCTAATGATTTATTGAAACAGAGCGACATTACGCTTAAAAACGGTTTTTTCCTGGTGAACACCGGGGGGACGGTCATTACGGGAACCTATACCCCCGGCGTATTCGCGGAAAATTACGATATATTCAAAAAACAGATTAGCCCGCGCTACAAAAGCGTTGAGCGTGTCGATGTAACAATTCGCGGTAAAGTATATGTAAAGGGGGTGACCAATGGCTAATCCAAAAGGCGGCTTGAAAGACAATGTTTTTGTGGGGTTGGACGTCGGCACCACCCGGATACGGGCCGTGGTGGCGAGGAAAAACCTTGAAGGCGGGATAGATATACTGGGTTTGGGCAACTCAGCCAGCACCGGCATACGCAAAGGGGTTGTCGTGAATATAGACGCCACCGTTAAAGCCATCACACATGCCGTGCAGGAAGCTGAACGCATGTCCGGGGTGCAGATCAAAAGTGTGTGCACCGGTATCGCCGGCGGTCATATAAAAAGCTTCAACTCCCGCGGCGTTATCGCCGTAAAGCATGGAGAAGTCAGCAAAAATGATGTTTCGCGCGTTATAGAATCCGCGGCGGCGGTCAATATCCCCGTGGGCTATGAAGTCCTTCATGTTCTTCCCCAGCAGTTCATACTGGACGGGCAGACTGAGATTAAAGACCCGGTGGGTATGAGCGGGGTGCGCCTTGAGGTTGAGGTACACATCGTGACAGGCGCGGTTTCCAGCGCGGCCAACATAACTAAATCGTGCGTGCGCGCGGGGCTTGCTGTTGAAGATATTTTTCTGGAGCAGTTGGCGGCAAGCGAGGCGGTGCTTTCCGATGATGAACGGGAGATAGGTGTCTGCCTGATTGACGGCGGCGGCGGAACGACCGATATGGCCGTGTTTAACCGCGGGGCGGTATACCATACCGCCGTGCTCCAGATCGGCGGGAACAACTTCACCCGCGACCTCACAGTGGGGCTTTCTACGCCGGAAAGCGAGGCGGAGCACCTTAAGCTTGAGCACGGATGCGTCTGGATGGACAGGGTGTCCGCAGAGGAAATAGTTGAAGTGGCCTCCGTGGGCGGCAGGGCGCCGCGTAAAATTGCGAGACCTGTTCTGACGCAGATTTTGCAGTCCCGCGCCGATGAAGTTTTCACAATGCTTTTGGGAGAGCTTCAGAAGCGGGAACTGATGGAGATGATAAGCTCAGGCGTGGTATTAACCGGCGGGATGGCCAACCTTGAAGGCATTGAGGAGCTTGCCATGTCCGTGATGGGGCTGCCTGTGCGTATAGGGCGCCCGATAAACGTCGGGGGACTTTCCGATATGGTGAACGACCCGATATATGCCACGGCTGTCGGGCTTGCCATACTCCACGCCAAAAAAGGGCACTCTTCCAATGTTCTTTCACAGGGGAACGAGGAGAAAGTTTTCGGCAATGTATTTTCGACTATGAAAAAATGGTTCAGTGAATTTTTTTAAGATATATAAATGTAAAATAAACGGGGGTTTATTATGTTTCAATTCGAAGGAATGCCGAAAGGCGCCGTAATCAAGGTTGTGGGCGTGGGTGGCGCAGGCGGGAACGCTGTTCGCAATATGATCGACGCAGGTGTGGAAGGCGTGGAGTTTATTGTGGCCAACACCGATGCCCAGGTTTTAAGTAAGCACAACGCGCCCAACAGGATCCACCTCGGACAGACGATAACAAAAGGGTTGGGCGCGGGCGGAAACCCTGAAATAGGACAAAAATCAGCCATTGAGGATGCTGAACTCATTGCAGACACATTGAAAGGAGCTGATATTGTCTTTATAACCGCCGGGATGGGCGGAGGTACCGGAACGGGTGCTGCACCGGTCATAGCCAGTATTGCTAAAGATCAGGGAGCGCTTACAATAGCCGTCGTGTCCACTCCGTTTGAATGGGAAGGCAAGCGCCGCAACGAGTTCGCGGCGAACGGTTTGAAAAATTTAAAAGAACATGTGGATTCATATATAGTCGTGGCAAACGACCGCCTGCGTGACATTCTTGACAAGAATGCGTCGGTAATGGAAGGCTTTAAAGTGGCGGACGACGTTCTGCGCCAAGGGGTACAGGGGATAAGCGACACCATAAACATCCCCGGGTATATAAACCTGGACTGCGCGGACGTAAGGACAATCATGGAATCAAAAGGGCTGGCCCTTATGGGCATAGGCACCGCCAGCGGTGAGAACCGCGACAGGGAAGCGCTGGAAAAAGCGCTGAAAGGGCCGCTGCTGGCGGACGCGAATATCAAGGGCGCCTACGGTATCCTTCTGAACGTTACCGGCGGCAACGACCTGAGGATGAACGAGATCACAAACATCGGCTCAATGATCAGCGAATACGCCGGGCAGGATACGCACGTCATCCACGGTTTTGTGAACGATAACAGGGAAGACGGCAGCATCAGAGTGGTGTTGATAGCAACAGGCATAGGTTTGAACCAAAAGGAACTCCAAAAGACTGTAAATCTGGAGAGCTTCATAGACAGAGAACCGGCCGAAAAGATCATGGATAAAGTTAAGAGCATCAGAAAGGCTGATAAAAATTTGAGAGGGCTGGACGAATATAATATTGATGAGGGGTATGAGATCCCGACCTATCTCCGTAAACAGGTGGACTGATAAGGTGCGGGATCGTAACGACCTGTGATGCTGGCGCATTGCTTCGTTGTTTCCCCGGAGTCAATCCTCACATACCGGGAAGTATGCTGCGGTTGCCTCCTCGGAAGCCGCCTCGCACTGCATCCAGCCTGACAGGCCGTTCCCCCGCGCTTTACGATGCAACAGACGGCTGATATGCGCGCAGGGACTTCCACTTCTCCCTTCCCCATTAGGAGGAGGGATCAAGGGAGAGGGGTGCGGAGCGAGCTTATCCTTGCGCGCAGTGAAAATGAAATAACGGGCCGGTTATCCGGCTCTTATGAAAAATTATAAATATTGTTGGCCTAAACACCCCCGTTAAAAGCCAACACTTTGCCAAGTGAGGGGGCCTGCGGGACGGTTGCGTCTTCGGGCCCCCTCTCTCAATTTTCACCTTCAGTCAAGTGTTTTTGGGTAATAATTGACTAATTAATATAATGTATGTATATTAATACTAAGTTGATTTTACTGATTTCCAGGCATTACCATCTGCAAGTTGAAAAGTAATGTATTAATAAATTAAAAATATCAGGCGGGTAATGATACGGCGATTATAATAGAGATTCATTCTGATTGGCTTGGTTTTTTGTAAACAGACGGCACCGGTATTCCGAAAGGGGGATTGTTTATGAACAAAAAAAGATTATTCACAGGGCTGCTTTTAGCGCTGTTTGTCGGTCTGTTTGCGCTGTCATGCGACGACGGCGGCGGGGGCGGGGGCGGCGGCGGTTCGGCGCCGGTCGATTATGAAAGGGCGTCCGAGGTATTGGGGCGCGGTTACGACATCACCACAAAATATGCCGACAGCCAGTATATCAAGGGCGAGATACTGGACTTCGACAAGCTTCAGGCCGACAACATGATCCGGCGGGGCACCATAAACGCGGCGGAGTTCAAAACCATCTTCGGCACGACTGTTGAAGAGTATCAGGAATCGCTGATGCTTTCATTCAGCCATACGGCGTCGATAAGCGTTCCCAGGGCCTCATTTGCAAACGAGGTTCGGGCCACGTTCAGCGACAGCAGAGCGACAAGCTCCAGCTACGCTTTCGCCACCGAGACCAGCCGGATTCAGACCGAATCATATGTCATTAACGACAGGCTTAATTACGACAGGCTGAGTGGATACGTGTCGAGCGACTTTATTGCTCTTGTGAACAGCACTGATAATTTTACGAGAGTTATCGAGCGGTACGGCACGCACGTCATGCTCGGCGGCGTCTGGGGCGCGCGGCTGGACTATAACCTGAGCACCCAAAAGCGCAGCGAATCAGCCGCAAGCGCCATAGGCACATACGTTCAATCCCGCGCCAGCGTTAAGATTAAGGTGGTTAACGTCGGCACGGAGACGGAGGCTGAGGTCGACAGGCAGTATGAGTCGGCCTTCGACACAAGCAAAACGGTGGTTAACACCGTGGCCTACGGCGGCGACCCCACAAAAGCCAGGTCGGTTCACAGCAAGCAGGACTATGATGCCTGGCTGGCGACCATCGCCGGCAATGAAATATGGAGCGAGTACTACGTGGACGGCCTCATTCCGATCTATCACTTTGTATCCGACGAAGACAAAAGGGATAACCTCACCAAGGCGTACGTATCATATCTCAAGAGCAAAGCGATTGTTGTGCAGCCGCCAGTCAGCGCCACGCTCAGCGGTACAAAGACCCAGACTCTGGATGAGTTTGGCGGAGCAAAAGTAATTAATGGCGACGGCGAGGTGGGTTCTAAAAACGGGAAAATTACCAGATGGCAGTTGGTTCTCAAGCTGTCGCCCACTTTGGATAAAAAGAACGCGGTTTTAGACTATACATACGACGTTTACGAGACCGGCGACACCACGCTGCAAAAGAAAGGTAACATAACCGTGCCTCTCAACAAAACCAACGTCGTCATCCCTGAGGACAATGATTGTTTTATACAGGGCAGGGTTGATTCGGAACGGCACGACCTTGTGAGTGTAAATGAAGAGGTGCAGGCGTACGGCTGTAACATTCTCACCAGCCTTAAAGTGAAGGTGGACCACAGCGGGAGAGACGATCAGGATAAAATCGGATTTATGGGCGAGCTCAAGTTCGATTATGTCTATGCGAACCCGGAGGCGGGTATTTAGCGGCGCGAATCTGAAACAGTTACAACCGGCGGCGAACACCGCCGGTTTTTTTCTTTCAATAATCCATCTGGTTTTTTTGGAAAATCTTTGTTAATCTGATTGCCACAAAAATGTAATAACCGGAGGTTTTGGGATGTTTAAGGAGTTCAAAAAGTTTGCCATGCGCGGCAACGTCATGGATATGGCGGTGGGTATTATCATCGGAGCCGCGTTCGGCAAGATTGTGGATTCGCTTGTGTCCGACATTATTATGCCCCCCATCGGGCTGATGCTGGGGAAGGTTGATTTTTCGAACCTGTTCGTCACCTTGAGGGACGGCGCTGCGGCGGGGCCCTACGCGTCGCTTACCGCCGCCAAAGCAGCCGGGGCGGTCACGCTGAACGTCGGAGTATTCGCCAATACGCTGATATCTTTTATCATAGTTGCCTTTTCGGTTTTTATGATGATAAAAGCGCTGAACAAACTCTACGCGCTGGGTGAGAAGCCGGCCACGGCGGCGCCCACCACCAAAGAGTGCCCGTACTGCTGCTCCGCCATACCGCTGAAAGCTACAAAATGTCCCAGCTGTACTTCCGAACTGAAATAGATGCCGGGAGTACTTTATTTTGACCTGTCCAGCGGCGTCAGCGGGGATATGTTCACCGGGGCGCTGCTGGATCTGGGCGCGGACTTTGAAAAGATAAGGGCCGACGTGGCAAAATTACAGCTCGGTGTGATATTGACCGCTGAAAAGGTCGTGCGGGCCGGGGTGCCCGCCACAAAGTTTTCAGTATTGAACAGCCGCGGCCGCCCGGCTGAAGAGGATTACCCGTCGGAACCCCACCGCCGCCTGCGGGATATCAGGGAGATCATCGAACAAGCCGGGCTTGAAAAGGCGGTCATGGACGGCGCGCTGGGGATCTTCGGGCTGCTTGCCGGGGCGGAGGCCGCCGCGCATAAGTCCACGGTGGACGAGGTGCATTTCCACGAGGTCGGCGCGGTGGACGCGATGGCGGACATTGTGGCCGCGGCGTCGGCTTTCGGGCAGTTCGGCGCGCCCGCGTATGCTTCGGAGATTAACACAGGCTCCGGGACGGTGCTTTGCGCCCACGGGCGGCTTCCGGTGCCCGTGCCCGCGGTGAAGGAGCTGCTGAAGGGCCTGCCGTACTATTGCGACGGCGGCACGGAGCTGACCACACCCACGGGCGCGGCTATATTGAAATATTTCTGTACTTCCTTCGGGGCAAAGCCCGCGATGACGATCCGCTCAGAGGGCTGCGGGGCGGGGAGCAAAGAGCTGCCTTTTCCTAATGTACTGCGGGTTGTTTGGGGGAATTAACTTTAGAGATCAGGCGCCCGGTCATTGCGATAATGTATTGTAGGGGCGCCATCCTCCTATGACACAACTGCGCTGTTCGGCCCCGATAGTCGCTTAATCTCAGTGACCAACGGGAACACACTGCGGTAAAGAATGAAGGGCTATGCGCCCGGTCGCTCCGAAGGAGCGATATTATCAGCGCTTCGCGCTGACCGGGTCGATGCAATCGACCCCTACGGGATTGGCCGCGCGATGGTATATTGTTATGATAAAAAACGATTTTAACCCCAAAACCAATGAGCGGCGAAACCCCCGTATGCGGTATTATAATTACAGCACGGGCGGCTTTTATTTTGTCACGATATGCGCTTATGACAAAAAATACCTGTTTGGCAATGTGGTGGACGATAAGATGATTTGCAACGCCTATGGGGAAATTGCCCGTGACCTGTGGTATGAAACATCAGTATTGCGCCCCGGTGTAATGTTGCATGAATTTGTAGTTATGCCTAACCATATACACGGAATTATAGAATTGAAGGGCGGTGATAACGCCCTGTCGGCCATAATCAGAGGATACAAATCTTCGGTGAGCGGAAAACTGAAGCCGCTCGGAATCGGCAAAGTTTGGCAAAGAAATTACTATGAGCATTTGATACGCAATGAAGATTCATATTTAAAAATATCCGATTACATATCAAATAACCCGCGAATGTGGGCTGAGGACGAATACCGCAGTCAGCCCCTACAATACACTGGCACGACGCCGATAATGTCTCGCAAACCAAACTCGTAGGGGTCGATTGCATCGACCCGGTCAGCGCGGCGCGCTGATATTTCACCCCTTCGGGGTGACCGGGCGCATGCAATGCGCCCCTACAGCACACCATTTTGGCGGCAATGCGCCCCCACAGCACACCATTTTGGCGGGAATGCGCCCCTACAGCATACCATCCTGGCGGCAATGCGCCCCCACAGCGTACCATTGTGGCGGCAATGTGCCCCCTTAATAATCCCTTCACTTTTTGAATTAATCTGCTAAGATTATTATATGGGTTTGAAGCTAACTATCACGCATGTAAAAGCCGATTTCGACGCCATAGCGAGCGCATGGGCGGCGTGCCGGCTTCACGGCTGTGATCAGCTTGTTCTCGCCACCGAGCCGGAACCCAACGTCGGGGCTTTTTTCAAAAAGGCCGCCGCCGACACGGACAGCGCGAGCCTTGTCCCCGTAATTAAAATCAAGCCGAACGACGCCGACACCATCAGCGACATCGACCACCTTATAATCACCGACTGCAAGCAGGAAAAGCGCCTCGGCCCCCTTGCCCTCCTTGTGGGCAGGGCGAAAGAGATTACAATTTACGATCATCACCCCTCATACGGCAGGGATATCAAGGCTACGCAGGAATTTGTCGAACCGAAGGGCTCCACCACCACCATACTCGTGGATGAGCTTCTGCGGAGCGGCACCGCAATCAGCCCATTTGATGCGACCCTTTACCTGCTTGCCATTTATGAGGACACGGGGATGCTTACCTTCTCCAGCACCACCGCGGACGATGTGCGCGCCGTGGCGCAGCTGATGGAAAAGGGCGGCGACGTCACGATCATCAACGACTACGTCAAGCGCGAGTTTTCACGGGAGCAGGTCTTTATATTGAACGAACTGCTCATGAACATGAGCACTATTACCGTGGACGGCGTGAATATAACCTATT
>JAVBTI010000010.1:0-22323 GCA_031556255.1 Deferribacterales bacterium
CTTTCTGAGTGCCTGAACGGTTACGGCCATTAAGTACCTGAGCGTCTGTCGCACCACATGAGGGACACTGCTTCATCTCTGTTTGGGGGTATTTGTTCATGAATAAGATTTTATCACAATCTGTGCCGTTTGTCCACTCCCAACGATATTGTCAGATAACAGTTGCATATTGCGGCCGGCTGTGCTATAAAAATTGTCCCAAAATACACACGCCCGGTTAACTATGGGAGTTACGCCGTTGTTTCGAGTGCCTTCATTGAGGTGGGCAGCGGTGCGGGCGGAGGTTCAACAAAGGAGGACCCATGTCTTATATTTCAATGAAAAGCCTGCTTGAGGCGGGCGTACATTTTGGCCACCAGACCAAACGCTGGAACCCGAAAATGAGCAGGTACGTATTCGGCGCGCGCAACGGGATTTACATTCTGGATCTTCAGAAAACCGTCCAGTGCTTCAACAGCGCTTACGAATTCGTCCGCGACATGTCAAAAAAAGGCTCGCGTTTCCTGTTCGTCGGTACCAAGAAACAGGCACAGGAAGCTATCAAACAGGCCGCTGAAAAATGCGGCGGCTACTACATCAATCACCGCTGGCTCGGCGGCACCATGACAAACTTCCAGACCATCAAAAGCCGCGTGGCGCGTCTGAAAGAGCTGGAAGAAATGTTCGCCACCGACTACATCAAGCGTTTCACCAAGAAAGAAGCTTCTCTTCTGAAAAAAGAGTATGATAAACTGGAGCGCAACCTTGGCGGCATCAAGGATATGAAAACGCCGCCCGATGTGCTGTTTGTGATAGACATCAAAATGGAGCAGAATGCCATCCTTGAAGCACGCAAACTTGGACTGCCGATAGTGGCGATCGTTGATACAAACTGCGATCCCGAAATGGTGGACTTCCCAATTCCCGGCAACGACGACGCCATCCGTGCCTGCCAGCTCATCGCCGGGCGCATAGCGGACGCAATTATTGAAGGGATGCAGAGCAGGGACGAATCTGTTCTGGAAGAAGTCCGCGCGGCTGAATCAGACGACGACGATATCCCCGACGAGGAGATAATCAAGTCGGCGGCTGAAGCGGCGGGCGAAATAGAAAAGGATGAGGAATAAAATATGGCTGAAATAAGCGCAAATACAGTAAAAGAACTCAGGGAAAAAACCGGCGCGGGGATGATGGACTGCAAAAAAGCCCTCGCGGAGTGTGGCGGCGATATCACACAGGCCACGGATTACCTGCGCAAGAAAGGGCTTTCCGACGCGGCTAAAAAATCCGCCCGCATAGCGGCGGAAGGCGCGGTACACGCGTACATACACGGCGGCGGCAAGCTGGGCGTCCTTGTGGAAGTGAACTGCGAGACGGACTTCGTGGCAAAAACCGAAGAATTTCAGGAACTGTGCCGCGACATCGCCATGCATATCTGCGCAAGCAGCCCCCTCTGCGTATCGGAAGATGAGATAGACCCCGCCGTCCTCGCCAAAGAGAAAGAAATCTACACGGCCAAGGCGCAGGAAAGCGGCAAGCCTGCCAATATCATCGAAAAGATTGTGGAAGGGCAGCTTAAAAAGTTTATTGAAGCATCCGCATTGCTGACGCAGCCGTTCGTGAAAAACCCCGATCTCACAGTGGGCAAGCATATCGCCGAAAAAGTTGCCAAAATCGGCGAAAATATAAAAGTGCGCCGTTTCGTGCGCTACCAGCTCGGCGAAGGGATCGAGAAGAAAAAAGAAGATTTCGCTGAAGAAGTGATGAAACAGATAAAGTAAATTACCTGGGGGCCTTGAGCCCCCTTTTTGATAACCAAATCTACCGGAGCTTCCTATGATCTCGGATCTTACGGCACTCTTCGACAAACCTCCGTATAACAAGCTGCTAAAAACCATTAAAGAGCTCGCCGCCGCTTCCGGTGCGGAAGTATACCTCGTGGGAGGCGCGGTAAGGGATATAATCAGGGGCGTATCTTCAAACGACCTTGATTTTGTGGTGTTTGGGGAAGACTACCTTACGTTTGCGAAAAAAACAGCTAAAAGCCTCAAACGCCCGTTCGTCCCTTTTAAAGACAACGTCCGTATTCCATGCGGGGACGGCTACGTGGACATATCCGCTCCGCGTTGAAGCAGCATACAAGAGGATCTTTGCAAAAGGGATTTTACCATTAACAATCTCGCAATGGATCTGGACGGCCGTATCATCGGCGACCTTTCCGACTTAGAGAACAAAGTAATACGGCCCGTATATGACGGGCTGTTTGACGACGACCCGCTGCGCATTTTACGTGGATTCCGTCAGGCCGCTTCGCTGGGCTACAGCCTGTCGGAAACATTTTCCACACTGTCGGCACCCGCTGTGCCGCGACTGGCTGACGTCGCCGGAGAGCGCATCCACGATGAACTCAGGAAGCTCAGCGCGGTGAAAGCGGATAGCCGCATCTACGAGAAAATGCAGTCGTCAGGTGTGTGGAAACAGATATTGGGTTTTGAACCGAACTCCACGATGCTTTCAAAAACAATGGGGGGCGCCGGCGGTTATAACGAAAACGAGCGTTTCGCCCTTTTTCTGGCCGCTCTGCTGGCGGAGGGCGGCAAAGAGGCGGATGCCACGCTCAAAAAGCTTTATACCAGCAACAACACCGCTGAACTGGTAAAAACACTGCTGAGAGAATCTTCAGCCATCGGTTTCGCAGGCCCGGATGAGATGAAACGGATTATCTGGCGCATGGGAAGCGGCCTGGACATAATGCTTTACTACTCCAAAATACGCCATAGCCTGCCAAAAACCCGCATATCGGAATATATTTCACTGGCGGATTCCATGGACAGAAAACAGGCCGAAGCCGCAAACGGCAACCTGCTGCTTAAACTCATCGAAAAAACGGCCCCCGGCACGCCGCAGGGCAGATGGATGGCGGAAATACTGGAAGAGACAAAAATAAAGCTGGCATTCGGCACACTGAGCAATAAAAAAGAAGCGGAAGATTATATGGTCATGAAAATAAAACTTCTGACCGGGGCCAAATAGATGCGTTTTATACGATTTATTGATAAAAACAGCGACAAACCCGTGGAAATGAAAGGTATAACGAACGGCACAGCCGTATTCCGCGTGTACGGCTCATTTTTCAAAAACTACGCCGTGGACGGAAGCGCCTTTACTCACGGCCGGATAGAACTGCTCCCCCCTGTCCTCCCTGCCACGATTATGTGCACGGCCCCGGCATATGCCAAATCGCCGGCCTCACTGGCGGGAAACGGTGCGCATGTCAAAATCCCCGGCGGGCATGAACATATATACTGCCTGCCCAGAGCCGCCTTTGTGCTGAAAGACCTGTCAAACAACCCAAACGGTGCCGCGGCGCTTTTTGGGGTGTCTATGATGCTCGACTTTTTCACGGACTCCGGTAATCCCGCGGCAACCGCCTCCTTCAACGGGCATACCGTTCTGGGGCCGTCGGTTAACACTGAAATAGGCGGCAAAACAGTTTTCCATATTAACGGGCAGGTGATATCCGAAGCAATAATATCGCAAAATGAATATGCAAAGGTTTTTGACAAGCTGTCCCCCAATATGCGCTTTCATACCGGAGATATAGTGGCTCTTCCGCTTGCGGAAGCGCCGCATAAATGCGTAAGAGACGATATCATCAATCTTGCCCGCGGCGAAGAGTCGCTCACGGCAGCCGTAATATGAGCCGGATTGAGTGTTTCGCCTGCGGAGCGTGCTGCACCGCTTACAGCATAAGCACGCTCAAAAAACCGGCCGGAGTGAAATGCGCACATTTGCGCGATGACGGGCTGTGCGGAGATTACGAGAACCGCCCGTATGTATGCAGGGCGTTTCAGCCGGACGAGCTCTGCGTGCTGATATCAACGCTGCCGATGGCGGAAAAAGTTGAGATAATAAGTAAAGTATACGGTGAAAAATGATAAACGTGGGTCTAACCGGCGGCATGGCCAGCGGAAAAAATTTTATCGCGGGGCTTTTTGAAAAAAAAGGATGCTACACAGTGGACGCGGACGAGATCAGTCGGGAAGTCATGTGTCCGGACGGAGCCGCGTTTGCCGCGATAGTGAAGGCTTTCGGCCGGGAAATACTGACGGACGCGGGGGAGATAAACCGGGCTTCGCTCCGGGGGATAGTCACACAGTTCTCCGAAAAACGCAGGCTGTTGGAATCCATAGTACATCCCGCCGTCATAGAGCGGAGCAAAACCCGCATAAAAGAAATAGCGGCAAAAGACAACAATGCGATCATCATAAACCATGCCCCACTGCTCCTCGAGTCCCCCTTCGTAAAAAATAAGAACAATATAATAGTACTGGTCTGGTGTTCGCCGGAAACGCAGAAAGCGAGGCTGCTAAAACGCGGTTACCCTCCGTATGAAGAAGGGCTGAAGCTGATGGAAGCCCAAATGCCTTACAAAGAAAAGCTGGAATACGCCCACCACGTCATAAACAACGACGGCACACCGGAAGAGGCTCAGATAGAAGTGGAGCGGGTATATAACCTTTTGAAAACCTTCGAATACACCGAAAAGCTTAACAGGCGCAGCAGAACCTGATTGTAAATCAGCCGAGCATCTTTTCAACTATAGCCTCCGCATGCAGCCTCGTGGTGTCAAACACGGGCATGTCCAGGTCTCCCTGACTCACAAGCAGCGGAAGTTCCGTGCATCCAAGAATTATGCCGTCCACATTCATCGCATATATGATTTCCAGCAGTATGCTTCTCGAATCAGGGCTTACAACACCCCGGCAAAGCTCGTCATAAATTATGTTGTGCACCGTTCTGATGTCCGGCCCCGGAGGAACCGTCACGTCCAGACCGAACCATTTCAGCCGGTCTTTATAAAAGTCCTGCGTCATGGTAAATTCGGTTCCCAGGAGACCAACTTTGGCAATGTTCTTTTCCATAACCGCATGCGCTGTCACATCTATGAGATTGAGCAGCTCCACCCCCGCCTCGTCCCGTACTCTGTCCGCCACTTTGTGCATGGTATTGGTACAGATCGCGATAAAATCGGCTCCGGACAGGCTCAGTGCCGCCGCTCTTGCCGTCAGCATGTCCCCCATGAGATCCCAGCTTCCTGCTTTCTGCAGTGCGGCTATTTCGGCAAAATCAAACGAGTAAAGCAGTATTGATGCGGAAGCCAGCCTGCCAAGCTTTCTGCGCACGCCTTCGTTAATGTACCTGTAATACACTACAGTTGATTCCCAGCTCATCCCGCCGAGAAGGCCGGCTGTTTTCATATCTATTCCCCCCGCAAGGCCTGCTGCGCAGGCGGCGCTTGTTCTCTATTCCAGTTCTTCTTTTTTGAAAACCGCTTCCGCTTTAATCTTATCGAGCAGCTCTGCGAACGTCGCCTTGACATTCTCCCTTATATCCCCGGCCACAACAAGAAAAAGCAGGTCATCCCCCGGTTTGAGTTCACCCGAATTAGCCTCGGCTTTGATTTTCCATATTCCGGGCCTTTTTTCAAGCTCCGCACAAATCTCCCTCATTTTTTCCACATTGGGGGTGACATTTACCGACTTCACAGTTTCATGCCCTTTCCGGGACCAGCCTCTGACAACGCCGTTATGCACCATAACCATGCCCACATTTTCAGTGAACCCGGGTTCTTTTTTCATCTCCGCAATGGTTTTGCTGATATCCATAGTACATCCTCCTTAGAATGAAAAAAAGGTGACGCCGGCATCACCCGACATCACCTTAAAAGTTTAACCCAATTAACCGGCGCCGCGCAACATAAATATAACGCAGCGGCTGTTCCACAAAACACACTTAACCGTGTAAATGCGCAGACCTGTAGGTTAAGGCCTGCTTATAACCCACAGAATAGTGTAATATGCGCTTAGATCGTCTTTGCTTACAGTCTCGATCTCTTTTGTATCTTCGGCCAAAAGCAGATATTTGCCCTTGTCCTCAAGGTAACGGTATGCTTTGCCGTTTCTGCCGGTTTCGAATACAAGCGCGCCGTTGTTGACCTTCACGGAGTTGTATCTGGCCGCCAGTATATAATCACCCTGCCGGAAGTTATCGCCTCCGATACCGGTGGTCACTTCAAACATTGTGGCATTTGCCGCCGGATCTTTCACCCCGCCAAGGAACAGCCTGCTGACGGACACAACTTTTGTTTTTGCCGCGCGTTTTTTCGAGTTAATCGACATAAACGGCACGTCAACGGTGCCCGCGGAGTCGTCAGTGGTGACATAGGCGACCGCGCCTTCCATCGCCACGCTGTCTTCGGGTATGGTCACGGGATAAGCCGCATCTTTCTTGGCGGGAAACCTTACATCGGTAAAGTAGTTAAGGTCGACGGACAGATAGCGTGCCATTTTGGCCAGCATTTCTATGTCCGGCTCCCTTTTATCACTGAGATAGTTGGACAGACGCGAAGGTGATATACCAACATATTTTGCCAGTTTAATTTGCTTAATGTTACGCAATTTAATAAGTTCTTTTAATTTCTTTCCTATCATGAAAAAACCTCGTCACGATATAATTATATTGACAATTCCGCCTTCCTGAGCCCTGTAACACGTCTGAAAAGCGAACCCGTGCATTCAACGTCACACGGCTGTAATCGTTAAATTAACTTTCTGCGGCAAGATTTACCTGAAAAAACCCATCCACATAAAGTCAAAACTCTTAGCGTAATCTTTTACTATTGTGTATGTTATTATAATGTGAAATTGAAAAAAGTAAAGGACTTATTTTATTAACCGCAAAAAAATATTCACATCCGGGGTGCAATGACCAAAAACATGCCCGGCAGCGTGAACTGCAAGTCCGTCAGTGCCGGCGGTTTGTAAAACAAAGAGTATATTATAACTATTGCAAATGCACGGCATTATATTATATTGGTTCCAATGAACAGGTATTTTATTAAACCGGAATCAACGGCATATATAATAATAGACATGCAGGAAAAACTGGGAGCCGTCATGCCTCCGGAGACCTTTTTCGAAGCGGTGCAAAACACAGCGCGTGCTGTGAGGGCGTGCAACATTCTCGGAATACCTGTTGTCGAAACACGGCAGTATCCTAAAGGTCTCGGAGATACCGCCGCGGAAATTAAGAAAGAAATAAAATCCGATGCCGCCGGAGCGGACAAACTCCGGTTTTCCGCTTATTGCGCGCCGGAAGTAAACAACGCGCTCTCAGGGAAAGCAAACATTGCAACAGTGCTCATCAGCGGTATGGAAGCGCATATCTGCGTCCTCCAGACAGCACTGGATCTGCTTACCGCCGGTTTCGCCGTGCATGTGCTGAGCGATGCATCCGTGTCCAGAACGGAAAACCGCAGGCAACAGGGTTTCGACTTCATGCGCCAGGCCGGAGCGGTAATCACAAACACCGAAACAGCAATATATCAACTGACCGGAGGCGCCGACAACCCGTTGTTCAGGCAGATCTCCGCGATAATGCGATAACAGGCTTTTTTCCGCATCAAATCGAGGTAACATGGAATTTATCGGCGACGGCATTTACAAAAATGAAATTATCCTGCCAAATACCCCCCTGAAAGCACTAAACAGCTATATCATACGGTCGGGCGGCGACGTGCTGGTGGTGGACACAGGTTTCAACCTGCCTGAGTGCGAGGCTTCTTTCGTAAACGGGCTGAATGAGCTGGGTATAAAACTTGAAGACATCGATCTGCTTGCCACACACTTGCATGCCGACCACTGCGGCCTTTGCGGAAAGCTGTCGGAGCGTGTCAAATCCGTCTCCATCGGTGAAACTGACGGGAAGATTATCAACAGGCTCGTAAGCGGTATGGATACCGAATGGAAGTATTACGGTGAACTTATACGCAAATTCGATCTTGCCAGATATGACGTACACATGGACGACGACCCCGGCTACAGGCTTATATTTGAGAAACCGATAAATTTTAGATATCTGAAAGAAGGGGATAGTGTAAACGCTGGTGAATTTTCATTTTCCGTTATAGATACGCCGGGGCACACCCCGGGGCATATCTGCCTCTACGACAGCAAACACAAGGTAATGATAGCCGGGGATCACGTTCTGGCAAGGATCACGCCTAACATTGCCTTCTGGGGCTACGAATATGGCGATATACTGGGCACTTATCTAAACAGCCTTAAAAAAATAAGGAATTACGATGTAAAGTTACTGCTCACATCCCACAGATATATGCCGGAATCGCTCAGCGGGCGGGTGGACGAGTTGATTAAACATCACGAAGAACGGCTTGACGAAGTGATCACTATCCTGCGGAAAGGTGAAAATACCGTAAGCGGCGTGGCTTCTAAGATGCACTGGTCTATAAAAGGCGGCATATGGGAAGATTTTCCAAAAGCACAGAAGTGGTTCGCCACCCACGAGGCGATGTCGCACCTTGAGCATCTCCGGGCACTGGGAAAAGCCATACAAAGTGAAAAAAACGGAAAGCTTATCTATTCTCTGTAAATAATCATCTTGCTAAATTATATAAATGTGAATAACATATGAAGCAGTGAATATTGACGGAGGTCATCATGGCTAATGTAAACGCATATCTAAGCTTTAACGGCAACTGCGAACAGGCGTTCAATTTTTACAAATCCGCTTTCGGCGGCGAGTTCACCTATGTAGGCAGATATAAAGACATGCCCATGCCGCCGGATAAAAAATTGCCCGATTCGGAGAAAGAGTACATCATGCATGTGGAGCTGCCCATAGGCGACGGCACTGCCATCTACGGCGCGGACATGTCGTCTGTATTCGGCAAAGTCACTGCCGGCGACAGTATCGCCATGTGCGTAAATGTTTCCTCCGAAGAGGAAGGAAAGCATATTTACAAGAAGCTGTCGGAAGGAGGAAAAATCATCATGCCTCTTGAAAAAACTTTTTGGGCGGACCTTTACGGACAATTCACCGATAAATTCGGCGTTCAATGGATGATAAACCTGTCGAAAAAATGATACACCGGCTTTTTGAAAGAAAAAACAAACTGAATACCCGCCCGGAATATACGGCGGGTTTTTTTTATTCCTTCTTTTTTTCGTTGTTAAATTTTTCGAAGGCCCTGGCCAGATCGGCCATGTACATTTCCGCGTATTTGTTATGCCCCTGCGCAAGCCACTCGTGAACGTTGCCCGCATAAGAAGAAATTGAAGGCGCCTTCACTTTGTCCGCCTCCAGTTGAAGTTCTTTGGAGAGCGTTGTAGCGGCGCCATAATCTTGCTGTGCCATTGCTGATATCAGGCGGCCGTACAACATTTCTGCGGGAGATATTTTATCCCCGGCCGCCACCGCCGTGCCGGCCGGAAACGGCTCAACGGCAGGAAAGAGCAAACTTTTCATCGTCTCAACCATATTACGCAGGTCTACGGGTTTCCCTATGTGTCCGTCCATGCCGGCGGCAAGGCTGCGCTCGACATCATCTTTGAAAACATTGGCGCTCATGGCGACTATCGGCGTATGCCCCCGCACGCCGCTCAGGGCGCGTATCTGTCTGGTGGCCTCGTAGCCGTCCATAACGGGCATCTGCACATCCATAAGTATTATGTCATAACTATTACCGGCCGCCATTTCCAGTGCTTCCCGCCCATCGGCCGCCTCGTCGGAAACGACCCCGGTCACGGATAAAAGCTCACGCGCCACAATCCTGTTTAAAGCCACGTCATCCACTATTAACGCCCGTTTACCGGAGAAAAGCCCGCCTATCGCCACCGGATCAAACTCATGGTCTTCCGGCGCGAGTTTCCCGGAAACCGGCATGGTTAATGAAAAAGAAAATCTTGTTCCTTCGCCGTATACTGTTTCCACCTCTATATCGGAGTTCATCAGGTTGACAATACGCTTGCTGATGACAAGCCCCAGTCCCGTGCCGCCGAATTTTCTTGATATGGAGCCGTCCGCCTGGGTAAAGGGGCTGAAAAGGCGCGAAAGCTGTTCCGATGTCATCCCGATACCGTTGTCTTTAACCGAAAAAAGAATCGAAACCTTGTTACCTGCCGCGGGTTTACATGAAACATCCAGATTAATACTCCCTTTTTTAGGTGTAAATTTTACAGCATTTGACAGAAAATTCAGCAGTACCTGTGAAAGACGCATGGAATCCCCCTCCAGACTTTCAGGGAGAGCATCATCCGCCTTCATGGTAAACGAAACCCCCTTCTCTTCGGCTTTCGGCACTATGAGGGAGATGATCTTGTCAAGCATCAGCTTTGGAGAAAACGGTTCAATGTTCAACTCCAGCTTTCCTTCTTCGATTTTTGAAAGATCCAGTATATCGTTGATCAGGCCCAACAGGTGGTTTGATGATGTTTCTATGGTGTTCATCGCTTCTTTCAGTTTGTCCACATTATCAGTCCTGCCCGTGATCTGCACCATGCCTATGATGGCGTTGAGAGGCGTGCGCATTTCATGGCTCATGCGTGACAGAAATTCACTTTTGGAGCGGTTCGCGGCCTCCGCAGAGATCTTGGCCTCCAGAAAGCCTTTCTCCAGCTCCTTCTGGATGCTGATATCCACGAAGGTATCCACCAGATACTCTTTGTCGTCGATAGTGATCCATGTGCCCGTTTTGATAATCGGCACCATGGAGCCGTCCGGCCGCCTGATAAAGCGCTCAGCCACAATGGTTTCCTTGTCCCGCTCGTTCACATGTGGGCACAGCGAGGGGTCGGCATGGCAAAGAACTTTATGGCACTTCCGCCCCACTATTTTATCCGCCGGTGTCTGCAGAAGCTCCTGCGTAAAACGGTTTACCATCTCGATAGTTTGAGATTCCATATTGATCAGCACAATGCCTATTTTAGCCGAGTCGAGAACCTTTTGGAAAAGCTCGCTGTTTTTATTGATCTGCCTGCTGAGGCTGACAACATCACTGATATCTTTCATTATGGCGGCAGTGCCGTAGATTACGCCCTTTTCATCAAAAACCGGGAAAACCGACTGCGACACCGTCAGAACGCCGCCGTTTTTATGCCGGAGTATGCCGACTCCTGTCCAGTAACCCTTCTGGAATACGGCTGGCTGGATAACCTCCAGTGCGAACTTATCGAAATCGTTGGCATGAACTTCCGCCAGGGTTTTGAAATCAGGGCGATCGGTAGCGGAATAGCCCATCATTTCATACGCCGCGCCGTTGAGATAAAGAATCCTGCCCCCGGCATCGGCGATGCCTACAAAATCTTTCGAACTCTCAACGATGGAGGCTTTTACCTTTAGCAGGTAATCCTCACTCAACTTTTCCGTCTCCATAATGCTCCGGATTTTTATTATTACGCATTCTTCAACATGATACCGGCGGCAATGTTCATAAAACTGTCAGCACTAATTTATAATCCCTATTGTATACATTAGCAAGCTTTTTTGGAATGTCTTCGTTCCGAATCCCATCTCTGCAAACCATAAAAAGACCTTTACAGCGATTCCACGGGAGTACATGGCTATAATGCCCTCCAACCAAGGTTTTTTTTCAGATAACATCTCATTGCGGCAATAACCATATAGTTCATAACTCCCCGCTTACATATTCCTGTTTTCTCCGGTTATGTTCATCCTATAATGTGACTTTATAAAAATATAAGATCATCTGTTCATCAGAAAGCCTGAACGTCAGGCATCTGTCATGCCTTGTCAGCCGCAAGCTTACAAAGTCTTCATATCGGGATTCCGGGTGACCCGAACCACGCGACATTAATACAAACTTTCGGCAAAATACTTAATCAATCGCTGTCTGCACACCCCGGAGAAATTTTTTCGTACATCAGTTAAGTTAATTAACTAAAAAAATTATTGCACTTTATGAATTTAGTCATAACATTTAAAGTAAGATGCCCTTTCGGGCATATATCGAGTTTTTGCATCTTTAATATTTGCTGTTTAAGTTAGTTTGAAACCTATTTTCCGGATGTGAGGTTTCGCATGAATACAGCGCCCATTGTAAAAAAACGCATTGTTTGTCTTTTCATCCTTATTCCTTTGTTTATTTTTGTGTATTCACCATCACAAGCCGCCACAGACCAGGAAAACTGCATGCTTTGCCACCAATATCCCCTCCTGGGAACTGTTGACGACAACGGCACCCTGCGTTCATTTTATGTGAGCGAAGAGCACTACGCGTCGTCGGTGCATGTGGCAATTCGCTGTTCCGAATGCCACAGGGGGATCACAAAGATACCGCACGAAAAAAATACAGTCATAGACTGCTCGGCGGAGTGCCATATTCTGGAGCCCACCACAGGCAGACCGTTCACACATAAAGGCACGGCGGATGTCCTGCGCGCATCGATCCACGGGGTCGACAACAGCTTTGTGCGGAAGGCCGTTAAAGAGGATTTTCCGGAATGCGTGTCATGCCATGTGAATGAAAAACTTTCCCTGCGGCTCGAATCCCGGAAAGGGCTTGAAGCGCTCGTCATGCGGCAGGGTCAGGGGCGCTGCCAGGAATGCCACCTGAACAGGTACGATTATATAGACAAAGGTATTGTACACGTGCTTCGCCGGACGGAGGACATCAAAAACCAGCGCGAAGTTGAAAGCATGTGTTTCAAATGCCACAACGATCCTCAAATAAACAAGCGGCACGAAATGATCAACGCCGTGTACAGCTACAGGGAAAATTACCACGGCAAAACGATGCTCCTGGGGCTGGAATCCGCGCCGTCATGCCTTGACTGCCACATCAAAGAGGGTGATTCCCCGCACAGGATGCTGAGCGTGAAAGATCCCGGCAGTTCCACATTTCCGGATTACCGCGGCAAAATGTGTTCACGGGCGGACTGCCACCCTACAGCCAGCCTGGGGATGGGAAGGGCTGATATTCACTATGTCCTCGACATGCATAAATTCCGTGTGCAGTTCTGGCTTATGGCCTTTTTCACACTCCTGACCATAGGCAGCTTCGTTTCGCTGATGATTATCCTTATCATGGAGCTGTTCAGGATGATTTTTCCCAGGTTCATACTCTTTAAGCGGAGGCAAAAATGAGCAACCAACCGCTGATAAAGATAGTTAACGGAAAAAAATATTACCTCAAACTCACAAAAAACCAGCGGGGGCAGCACCTCGTGCTGCTGGTCACCTTCATTACCTGCGTGGTGACGGGTATGCCGCTGAAATATTACTACTACCCCTGGGCGCAGAAGTTCATGGACTTCTTCGGCGGGGTCATCGCCGCCGGGTATATCCACAGAACGAGCGGCGTGATAATGATAGGCCTTTTTATATATCACCTGTTTTACATATACAGGCAGCTCAACAAGTTTTACATACGTCCCGCGAAGGCGGCAAAAGATTACTCGCTGAAAGGGCTTGTCACCTATCTTTACTATTCGCCGGTATTCCCGAGGCTGAAAGACCTGAAAGACATCAAAGATATGTTTAAATACTACCTCTTTATGACCGACAGGCACCCGCGGCACGAACGCTTCTACTGGCGTGAAAAACTCGACTATCTGGCGGTTTTCTGGGGGATCAACATGCTGGGGATAACCGGGATTATCCTCTGGAATAAAGGGTTTTTTCTCCAGTTTTTCCCCGGCTGGGGGATGAGCGCCGTGACAATAGCACACTCGTTCGAGGCGCTGCTCGCCACCGCGGACATAATTGTGTGGCATATGTACAATGCCCATGTGAATTACGACAAGTTCCCCGCTTCCCCACTCTTTCTGACGGGCTATCTGCCGGAAGAGATTATGAAACATGAGTATGTGCTGGAGTGGAAACGAATCAACGAAATTGTGAAATATGACCCATCGCAGATTTTCGACCACGATAAATGGGAAGAAACCAGCCGGGCGCGGGAACTCAAACAATATGAAGACACGCAGCTTTATATAAAGGAAATGGCGGACGCGATGAAGCCTGAAACAGGGGAGGTTCACAATGAACACTAGAAC
The DNA here is from genome assembly GCA_031556255.1 of Deferribacterales bacterium. GTDB lineage: Bacteria > Chrysiogenota > Deferribacteres > Deferribacterales > JAISNW01 > JAIRQX01. The sequence goes on from JAVBTI010000010.1 coordinate 13,857, forward strand.
AACTCCCCTGCGGGGAGTCGGCGGCCTGCCGCCGGTGGGGGAAGGCCGCAAAGCGGGCGCCAAAAAGCAACGGAGCGCAACGACGCAGCTTTTTGCAGCGCAGCGGAGCCGAGGGAAAATCACATTTTTCCCAGGGCGGAGCAAGCGGTTGTGCTCCTTTGCGCAGCAAAGGCTTGCGCAACGGTCATATAAGGAAATGGCGGACGCGATGAAATATGACAACGCGGAGGCAAAGCATGAGTAACGAAAAAAACCGCGCAAAAATCACAATTTATTCGCTCATCGGCATTGCCATTGTCACGATATGCACACTGTTCGTGCTGAAACTGATATGGGAACTGTGGTTTCCGCCGTTTTTCAAGCCTGTCATTAAGCCGGTGCCGGTAAAGCTCACAGAAATGCGTACAATGGCGGATGGCATACAGCCGGACAACTATACCGTGGCCTACAGGGAACCCACCGGAGATCTGCTTTCCGACCGCTTCCATGACTGGGAGATACCGGTGCCGAAAGACAAGGTCAGCATCTGTATAAACTGCCACGGCAGCATGCCGCACAATAATGATGAGCGCACGCGGGCCTTCCTGAATAAACATGACATGCACATTGCCTGTGAAACGTGCCACATGGATCGCGCCGGCAGCTACGCGTGGTATAACACATCCACGGGGGATATCCGGAGCACGGTTAATCTCACCGCCCCTCTGCTTGTTTCTACATACAAAGTTGCCCCTGTCAAGAGCGGGCAAACAGGCTTTGACCGGCCTAATTTCATGGAGGCCTCAACCGGTTTTCTGAAAGAGGCCGGCGGGCTTTCGGCGGATGAAAGAAAACGCAGGCTTGAAGAGTTTCACAAAGGAAAGATAAAAACACCTGCGGGCTGTAAAGCCTGCCATACGGGGAACACGGCAACCTCCTTCCTTCCGCTGGAAAAGCTGGGGTATGCCCAGTTCCGCGCCAATCAGGTTGTTACAACGGAAGTGGTGGGGATGTTGACCAACTACGGCGATTTTTTCCTGCCGACCTTCTTATCCATCCAACAACAACAACTGCCGGATAATGACAACCTGACTCTGACACCGGGAGAGCAGCCATGAAACGCCTTGTCATTGTTCTGCTTTTTTTGTGTGCAGCCTGTATTGCCCACGGGCAGGATATCCTCATCCCGTCAACCGTGGTGCTGCGGGAGCAGCTTGATAACCGCTCCACACCCACAGATATAATATTCAAAAGCAAGGACAACTGGCTTTTATACTCCGCCGTGGAAGGCCGAGTCACCGAGTATGACAGAAACAGACCGGGCAAAGTTTACAAGTCCCAGGATCTCAAAGACGGCATATGCTTCGTGGAACTGGATAGATCGATATATTTTTGCGATTCTAGGAACAGGGCTCTGCGCCAGCTCAACACCGATTACTCTTTGATAAGGACGATCCGTGCCGCGCCGGCCGGAGCCCTGTTTGACCCCACCGACATAGTCAAAGCCAACATGTACCTCTACTACGTGGTGGACAACGACAATCACAGGATACTCCTTATGACCCCCCAGGACGGCAGATTCACCAACCAGTGGGGGCGGATGGGTTACGACCGGGGGATGTTGCGTTACCCGTTCTCCGCCGTCGTGGATAACGCCAATCTGCTGTACGTCACGGAAGTGCTGAATACGCGCGTCCAAATGTTTGCCCCCACCGGCAGAGGCACTCTGGAGATAGGAAGCTGGGGCGTCGAACCCGGGCAGCTATACCGTCCCAAGGGGCTGGCTCTCATGCACAACAAATATCTGATTATTTCCGACGGATATCTGGGTGTACTGCAGATTTTCGATGTCTACGGAAACTTTGTCGGGGTGATAACCGACGAACAGGGCAAAGTACGCAGATACGCATCGCCCACCCGAATACGGGCATACGACGACAGACTCGCTGTGCTCGATTACTACGATAATGTGTTCGAAGTCATCTCAATACCGGGGCTAAAATGAAAAAGTCTTTACTGGCGGCTTTCATCTTCAGTCTGTCATTTATTTCGGCGTACGCACAGCAGTCAGGCGGCGCGCCCACCGGAGCTTTCCGGGCAAACTGGTCACCAAACCCTTCCAGGGAGTGCGCGGTATGTCACTATGAATGGTCACAGCCTTTCATAGCGGAAAACAAAGGGACACTGATAGCTCCGTTCCCCACCACAAAAGAAGTTTCATCAGAAAGGATGTGTTTTTCCTGCCATGACGGCTCCGTGGGGGATTCAAGAAGCCTCCTCTGGTCGCCGGACGGGGAAAATCATAAAACCGGCACCAAACTCAAAGAAGGGATGAAACCGCCCGCAATACTGCCCCTCGCAGATGCCCAGATCACCTGTATGACCTGCCACACGGCGCACGGCACCGGCGACCCTGCTACAAAGGACGTGCAGACCGGACTTTTCCTCCGCATGGACAACGCCGATTCCCAGCTCTGCAAAAGCTGCCACAATGAGATGTCCGGAAAATTCAGCCACCCGTTGAGGGAACTGAACGCGGAACAGAAATCCACCTTTGTCCCCGGTTCAGTGAAGCTGGCGGAAAACGGCAAAGTGTCGTGCGACAGTTGCCACCAGACCCATGGCGCCAGAAACCTTCACCTGCTGAGGCAAAGCGGCGAAGGTATGCAGCTCTGCCGTAACTGTCACGTCCGTCAGTTCCCGCAGGATATGAAAACCGACGATATCGCAATGGCACACCTGGTCATGCTTCAGGTTGACGACATGGAGATCAAGGAAGCCATTGTACGCATGAGCGCACGGTTGGGGCCGGACGGCGAGCTCATCTGCTTCACATGCCACAGCATACATAAAGCACAGGGTACAAACCTCCTGGTGGAGGATAACACCGAATCCCGCTTCTGCCGCAACTGTCACGGGGATTACGACAATATACTGAAATCCACGCACAATATGGAAAAGCAAAAGCAGTACCTGAACGATCAGGGCAAAACCGCCGCTGATCTCGGCGTCTGCAGCACATGCCACGGTTCGCACCGGTGGCAGGAGCGCATGCCCGTTATAACAGCAACACCGCGCAGGCCGGCGCCGGACACGATGACCCTTATGTGCCTGTCCTGTCACAATCCTGCCGGCGTGGCTTCCAGGAAACCAATCCGCTGGGATATGTATAACCATTATCTGGGAGACGTTGACAAAGACCGGCTGGCAATTGAAAGCGACCCGCAGCTTGCCGGCCTCCCCGACAGCGCCAAAAAATTCCTGAGCAGATATTTTGCGGACAGGCGGCCGCGAACCATGGCCACCGAAAGCACAATCACCTGCATGACCTGCCATGACATACATTCCGACGGCAAAATGTTCGTCCGTGAAGAGGTTCAGACGGGGAAACTGTGCACAGACTGCCATGAAAAACAGAAAAATATAGAAAACACGCTCCACGGCAGTGAAAAGCTCACAAAAAACTGCATGAGCTGCCACTACGTGCATAACGCGCCGGACGAACGCCTTCTGATAAGCGGAAACCGCAGCGAAGGCTGCTATGCCTGTCATAATGACAACTCAACAGAGACCCCGCCGGCCACCATGAGGGAAAAGATGCCCAAAGAGCTTGTGGTGCATGAGAACAGCCACCCTGTGGACATAGAGACAAAAACCCTGTTCCGCGCGCCGATGAAACCAAATACCAAGGGGATGCTCACCTGCACCAGTTGCCATAACCCGCACGAGGGGCAGGACAAAAATGCGCCGCTGAAGAGGAACTTCCTGCGCGGCTCCGAAACCGGCATGAAGCGGGACGACTTCTGCACGGCCTGCCATGACGCAAACAAAGCAGTGCTTGGCAGCGCCCATGCTCCGGATCCTCAGAAAACCGTGATAGCCGGCAAACGCACCGGCCGGGCTGCGGAAACCTGCGACCTGTGCCATAAAGTACATAATGCGTCTACGAAAAGATGGATATTCAATATCAGCGGATCGTATCAAAACGCAAACGATTACTGTGTCATATGCCACAACCCTGAGGGGCAGGCTGAAGACAAACCCATAGACCTTATGAGCGGCCATATGATCGGCAAGCTTGATAAAACACCGAAGGTGGTCAAATATATCACATACTCCGGCGGCACCTACAGCATTGAGTGCCGGAACTGCCACGACCCGCATATAAACGGCCCGGTCAGGGGCACGGAAGGCACCTTCACCTCAAGCTTTCTCAGGAAATTCGACACGGGCTTCAATATCTGCCTGGGCTGTCATGACGATAAAGATTCCATCTTAAGGAGCGGGCACAACGCGGCAAACTTCGAGAAAAAAACACCCGAAATCCTTGCCAAAGTAGAAGAAAAGAACGTCTGCGGCCCCTGCCACATACAGCATAACTCGAACCGCAAAACGTATCTGACGGTAGGCTTCACCTCGGAAGAGCGCTGCCAGTTCTGCCATAACGACGTGGAAAGCATAGCTTCCAAAATGGCCAAAACCAGCCACCTGATGGATGTCGATCCAAAGGATAACAACACGCTCAAACTGCCGCTCGAAAACAGCCTCGTGACCTGCGGCACCTGCCACGAACCGCACAGGAGCGTGAAAAACCTGATCCGGCCGCAGCTTGCCAACGAAGAGATGCTCTGCGTGAGTTGCCACGAAAGCCGCAGATGGGTATCAGTATCTTACCATAATATGTCCATAGCGCACATCAAAGATGAAAAACTGAAAGAGGTGGCCGCCCAAAACGCCTGCCAGCCATGCCACGCGGCGCACAACTTCAATCCCGAACACGCCTTCATGTGGGCGCGGCCTGTAAATCTGAACAGGGATTTCATTTACGGCATCTGTATCGACTGCCATTCCAGCGGCGGCATCAGTCCGAAAGTGCCCAAATACCTGACCCACTCCAAGCTTTTCCGCATGCTGCCCACAAATCAGCAGTGGCAACAGTATATATACTCACTGAAAGGGAAGATGTCGGACGAGGGCGAAGTATCCTGCTCCACATGCCATGAACCGCATATCTGGAGCACAAATCCCGCCAAAGTAGGTGAAGCGGCCGCATATAAAGGCCGGACACCGCTTGAGGGAGACAACACCACAAGTTTCCTCAAAGGAAGCTCCGTGGTACAGAACTTCTGCACCCTCTGCCACGACAACGCCGAGGCACGGTACAGCAGATACCACATGAGTGATTTCCGTGAAAAAGGAACGGAAAAACGCGGCATCATTGAACGCCTGTTTAAAAGCGGTGAATGAGGTCATATGAAAAATAAGGCTATCCGCGGACTGACATTTTGCCTGTTCATTATATGCCTTGCCGCGCCGGCGCCCGCGCAGGACAATACGGGCACGGCCGATAATCTCGGTGTTTACGGAAGCACGGTTGATAACCGGAGTTTCTACGATATCGGCGTCAACGAACCCGTGCTCGTTCCCGGCCTGAGCGGCTACTACTCCATAGGCGCGGACAACGTGCAGAACAAAGGGCAGAACACCACCTCCCTCAACCAGTACCTCAATTTCGGCATAAGGGGGGTCGGCATACCTCAGCTTTCCCTCTACGCTTACGGCCGGATGAACACAGCCATTCATGAAGACGAGTCTTTCGCCGACCTCTACCTGGGTTATATTGAGTATAAGACCTTCCAGGGCGCCACCGACATAATGCTCGGGCGGTTTGCTCAGGTGACGAACCGGTTTATGACCATCGACGGCATAAGCGCGTCCCAGGTTTTCCCCTGGTATTTCGGCGTCTCCGCCTATGTGGGAATGCCCCGGTACAAAGAGGCGGAAGACCCGGACGAGGAGCTCCGCAATCTGGGCGACCTGAGCTACGGCGGCAAGCTATTCCTCAGCGGCATACCCTCATTACAGGCCAATATAAGTTATTACAGGGAAACGGGAGACGGAGATGACGGCAGGTTCGCGGTATACCGGGAGACGTTTGGCGGCGGAATACTCTACTTCAAGACCTTTAGCCCGCCGGATAACATCAGCATCACAGCCGACACACATATAGAACAGGACGTACATAACGGCAACCTGGCGCGCCTTTCTGGCAAGCTGACCGGACAGTACGGCAGAGTTCAGGGCACAGCCTTCGCCGACTATTATGATATACGCGACCAGTATCCGGCGGACAGGCAGTTTGTAATCCGGCTTATATCCACCGGGCTTGAAAGCCGATACGGCGCGGACTTCTACGTGGAGGCCGCGTCGTGGCTGGATATATACGGCGGATTCACATATACAGAGGTGACTATGCGGGGAGAGATTGAAAACCCCGGCCAGATATATACCCTGGGAGCAGATCTGCTCTTTGACAAACAGGGAGTGCGCGCCACTGCGGAAGCATATGACTACGAAAGCGTCATATCCGATGCCACGGGCGTGATGGGCACGGTAGAGTGGTATGTAAACATAGATATGCTCCTCACTCTGACGGGGGAAATGGCGTGGCTCAGGGATACAGATAACGACAACTACGCCTCAAGCCTGGAGGGGAAATATACAATCTATCTGCTGCAAAATCTGTCGGTCTCGGTTTACGGACAGGCGGGGTCTCAAAACCGCTTTGTGGACGACTGGAGATGGGGAGGGTTTATAAAATATGAATTTCAATAAACTTATACCTCTCATTCTGATCCTTTCCATATCGCTGCTCTACAGCTGCGTGGCATACAGATACACGTCGCCCACAAAGAGCTTTAACCATGAACTCCATGAAACCGTGGTTGTGGATGAGAAGATGGACTGTTTTTCATGCCATAACGTCACCATAAACGAGCCCGATATGGCCAAACGGGTGGAGCTTCTGAAATGGACTCTGAAAGAAGCCGAAGACAAGCGTTTCATCCCCGGCACCTGCCATAAATGCCACATAGACATGGCTACAAGAGTTCCTGAAGCGCCTAACAGATGCCTGACCTGCCATCACGATATGGACAGGATAAAACCGTCCAGCCATAACGCCGACTGGAAGCGCACCCACGCCATATCCATAAAAGACGCGGGGATAAACGGCGTGTATTACGACGGCATTTATAAAGACGGCAAGAAGGCCATGTTTGCCTGCTCCACATGCCATGACGAGTATTTCTGTGTGGACTGCCATACGGTGCGGGATTTTGCAAAGGCCAAGATGCACCCGCGCACATATAAGATAGCGCACGTTTCAGCGGCGGCGGCCGACCCGGCCTCCTGCGGCACTTGCCACTCCACCGCTTTCTGCGCCGACTGCCACAGAAGGAGATGAGGATGCGAAAAACTGCTATTAACACACTCTTCGCGCTTGCCTTCGCGGCGGTAACGGCGGCCGGCCTTGTAAGCTGCGGCGGGAGCGAGAAAAACGACACACCTATCAGCATGTCCATGCCGCTTCTGACCAGCGCCGCCATGCACGGTGAAGGCGTGGGCTGGAACCGGGCTGACTGCACCACCTGTCACCCGCTGGTGTCGCTCCCAACCCCGCACCCGGTCATACCGGAAATCAATGATATGACGCGGGATGAGGTGTGCATGATGTGCCATCTGGGAAACGGCGCGGACGGGCGTTTTAAAATACCTATGTGTGTGAAATGCCACACTGACGCTAGCGTGTTCGGGGCGGACGCTGTAAACGTAACAGGATATTCCATGCACACGGTCACAAACACCGGAGCCGCACAGATAACGGACTATGACTGCATAGTCTGCCATGACAGTACTAATATGGACGGAAAGTTCACGTTTGACGACCTTTCGGGGCTTATGAACCTGAGCAACTACGGTAACACCGTGTGGGATAAAAGCAACCTGAACAACTTCTGTTTCACGTGCCACAGCTCAAGCGGAACCAAAGCCCAGGGGATTTACATACTCGGATATAACGCAAAGGACAAATACCCCGACGATTATCACGGGAACGCCACATATTACAGTACCGACAATTCATTGAGACCGGACAACGGAGTGGGGGATACCCTCGGTTGCCTGAGCTGCCACCGCCGGCACACGTCTGACAACAGGAAACTGTTCATCATGACGGGAGCGGAAACCGGTGTCGTGACGGACGAGAGCGCCAGAAACGCGACAGTCACGCTTAATATAGACAACGCGGATTTGCGGGACCTCTGTGCAGTATGCCACGCCGGCGACCCGGCGCAGCATCCCGACAGCGTGCCCGCGCCGAACGGCCTGTATCAGGTAAGCAAACATACTGACAGTGTATGCTACACCTGCCACGTGAACGGCGGAATGCGCCCGCCTGTTTCCTACCCGCTGGGCGCCAATCTTGCAGCCAGTATGATGAGTTCGGGCGACAGCTGCAATGCGTGCCACAAACATGGCGCCAATATGGGGCCAAGCAGCACACAGTATCCGATCGGAACAACGCATTCAAGGTTTTAAAGGTTTTAAGTGAATATAAGGAGGTCATTTATGTTCAACTTGAAAAAGGCGCTTTTAATCCTCCTTTCTCTGACGATGTTGTCATTCTTCACCGCCTGCCAGGGTGAGG
>JAVBTI010000128.1:0-28576 GCA_031556255.1 Deferribacterales bacterium
TAATAAGCGATTATTGGAAGGGTTTGATTAAGTGTGAAAAATGATTACGCGGTCACAACCTTGTTCCGCAGTACCTTCGCCCGATACAGCGCGTTGTCAGCCCTGTCTATCGCGGCCATAAGAATTTTGTCAAGATTTTCGGCATGAAGTTGTCCTGCCGGGATCTCGGCGATGCCTATGCTCACTGTGATACCCGCGGTTGCCGTGCCTGTATCAATAGGCATGGCTGCAATTTTGCCGCGTATCCTTTCAGCGATTCTGACTGCGGATTGCATCCCCGTCTGCGGAAAGAGTATCACAAACTCTTCTCCGCCATATCTTGCGGCCAGGTCAATTTTGCGTATCTGTTTCAGAAGCATGGCTGCGATCATTTTAAGGCATTTATCCCCGTTCAGGTGCCCGAAGGTATCGTTGAAATTTTTGAAATAATCCACGTCCATCATTGCTACTGATGTTGTGGTAATGTTTCGTTGCGCTCTTTCAAGTTCAGCTCCGGCAAGTTCCAGAAAATGCCTCCGGTTATACATTTCCGTGAGGGGATCGAGCAGCGCCATTTTACGGTATTTCTTTTCGCTTGCTCTCAGCTCTTTTTCGATTTTATTTTTTTCGGCTATTTCCTGCAGCAGCCTGCCTGTGGTACTTTCCAATGTTTCCACCATTGAGTTGAAGGATGAGGCGAACTCCCCCATGTACTCCACACGCTGCGTATAATCACCTTCCGCCACTGTTTTAGCAATCCATCCGAGGTGGCGCAGATTGGCCTGCAATGTTTTAAGGGCACCTCCCATGGTACCCTTAAGTTTTATTGTGGTATCCAGATTGCCTTTGGAAAAAGCCAGAATAGTATTGCGCACGGACAGAAGTGCATTGTAGATTTCATTTACATCATTGCCGCACCCGGCTGGAGGTTCAGGCGATACAGGGGAAAAAAGCAGGGCACGCGCTATCTCAGCCACCCGGGCATTGGCTTCCTGTGGTGAAATATTGCAGACATCCGCTTCCATCATCATTTTGTTTTTAGGCATACTTACCTTTCAATTTTTGCATCAAACCGGCATGTCCTGTCGCCGGTACACCAGCAGTCTATCTCTTTTACTTTGAAGGGTTTTCCGGTGAATTTTTCCAGAATACCGGCGATGAATCCTTCGTCATATACGCATGTTTCGTAATCGAGTTCCGGCAGGCCTGAGCAGTCAAGATCTTCACTCACCGTCAGCGTGAAAGTACCGTCTTCTTCCGAAGCTTTTTCTACACGCAGTATACCTATACCCAACTCTTTCATCAGGGTCTGGAGTTTCTTTATGAGTTCATTGAACGATAGTGTACCGGTGCAGAAATGGTCGTAAAATTCTTTACCGGCCAGTTTACCGGCGGCGTAGAATATTTCGTCGGTTTTTTCGGTGCCGAACTCCCTTTCCAAGTGGTCACGGAATGCAAATTGCATAAGACGGTACACTTCAACTCTTGTCGTAGGACCGAGATTGGGGCGCCCCACGCTCAAATCACCGATTAAAGCCCAGTTAAATTTGTACTTTCTGTCCATGTAGAAACTCCCTGATAGTTATAAAATATACATTAACTCAAAAAAAGCAATTGTTTGGTGTTAAATTTGAACCAATTTTCAAATACAATATTACCTTCTTGTGCTTGCTTTGTAAAACTTTTTTTAGTAACATTATGCCAGGGCGGATCTCGTTAAATATCGCAATCCCGCTATTTAACGAGATCTGACCCTAATGTTATAGGGGGCTGTTTATGGATGAAACTGCATACAATAACCGTACAGTCGAAGGTTTTCTGATTTCTTCGCTGGTTTGGGGTGTTGTTGGGATTGTTTTAGGTTTGCTGGTTTCTATGCAGCTGTGGAATGCCGATTTTAACTTCGGCGCGTATTTTACCTACGGGAGGCTGCGCACCGTTCACGTGAGCGTGCTGGCATATGGGCTCGGACTGGGGGCGATTTTCGGTCTTTTCTACTATATGCTGATACGGTTAACGAAACGGGAGCTTGTTTTCCCGCGCCTTGCACGGGTTCACCTCTGGCTCTTCAACATCGGCATCGTTGTTGCCACCCTTTCCCTTTTTGCGGGCATGACGCAGTCTCTTGAATATGCCGAGTTTGAATGGCCGGTGGATATAGTTGTGGTTATCCTTTGGGTAATGTTCTCGGTTAATATATTTGCAACTATTATCAAGCGGAAAGAGAAACAGATGTATGTGTCGCTGTGGTACATAATCGCCACGTCGATAGCCGTCGCCGTGCTCTACCTTGTCAACAATATGGCGATACCTGCCACGCTGACAAAGTCGTACCACTTTTTCGCCGGACTGAACAGTGCGAACGTGGAGTGGTGGTATGGTCATAACATAGTAGGTTTCCTTTTCACCACACCCATACTCGCCATGTTTTATTACTTCCTGCCCGTTTCAATCAAGATGCCGATATTCAGCCACAGGCTGTCCCTGGTGTCTTTTTGGGCGCTGATATTCACCTATCTCTGGACAGGCGCGCACCACCTTGTGTACACCCCTGTGCCAGACTGGCTTCAGACAGTTGCGATAATATTTTCAATGCTGCTGATAGCTCCTTCATGGGGAAGTGTTATCAACGGTTACTTTACGATAGAAAAAGACTGGTCCAAGCTGCAAACCAATTACCTTACCAAGTTTTTCCTGGCCGCCATCACATTCTACGGCTTGCAGACTATCCAGGGGCCATCCCAGGCGATACGCGTCATAAGCTCCCTGATTCACTATACTGATTGGGTTCCCGGACATGTGCATATGGGCACGATGGGTTGGGTGACGCTTACCGCCTGCGCCGGCATGTACTATGTGTTCCCTAAAATTTACGGCACAACAGTTTACAGCGTTAAGATGGCAAATACGCATTTCTGGCTGGTGTTCATAGGCCAGCTGATGTTCTCCATAACGATGTGGATCGCGGCCATCCAGCAGGGCGCCATGCTTAAAATGGCGAACTCCGACGGCACATTGGCGTACACGTTCATGGAAACCGTAGCTAAAATATATCCTTACTGGCAGCTCCGCACGGTGGCGGGCGTCATCTATGCCGTGGGCATGGTTATTTTTGTGGTTAATATTGTGATGACGATAGTAAACGGCAAACGCAGCCTTGCCGCTGAAGCGGCAAGGGCGTAGGGGAGGGGAAAAATGAGCGACAATAACAGCATTTATTCAAAACCGATCCTCTTTGCAATAACTGCGCTGGTTGTGGTTATGATAGGTTCCATAGTCACAGCATTCTACCCGCTGGCAAGGGACGAAATGCACCCGCGTCTGGATACATTACAGCAGTATACCGCGCTGGAACTGGCAGGGCGTGATATATACCAGAGGGAAGGGTGCTCCGTTTGCCATTCGCAGACTGTGAGGCCTCTGAAAACAGAAGTTCTGCGCTACGGCGACTATTCCAAATCCGGCGAAAACACTTTTGAACGTCCGTTTCTTTGGGGCTCGAGACGTACCGGGCCGGATCTGGCACGTATAGGTGGCAAATACAGTGACGAGTGGCATATACAACATTTCCTTGACCCGCGTAGATTTGCATTGAAATCAAATATGCCGGCTTACCCCTGGCTTGAGAAAACCAGGCTAAATCCGGCTGCAATTGAGTCCCATATGAAGGCACTCAGTTTCACTTATACGCCGGACGAAATCAAAGAACTCGCGGATAAAACCGAGCTGGAAGCTCTCACTGCGTATATGCAGCATATAGGCACGGCTGTGGAGCCTTACCATATGGTTGTGCTGACGGAAGACGATTTCGCTAAATATAACAATACTGTAAAAGGCAAGCCTGAAGCGGTATCACGGGGCAAAGCCATCTATATGGCAGAGTGTTCCGGCTGCCATGGTATGAAAGGTGAAGGCAACATAGGCCTGGCTCTTAAAGATTATGCCGTCGACATGGACGAAGAGACAGCCTTCCTCACGATAGCTAACGGTCTGGAAGGGGTGATGCCCGGCTTTATCAACACCATGACGAAAGACCAGGTTGCCAGCATAATTGAATATCTGCATGCTATGGCCGCCGAATCGGGCAGCGAAGCGGCTGAATAGGAGGGATGGACATGGCTGAGCAAAAATTTGACGAAAATGACATAAACAGTTTTGAGAACCATGAAACGGCCAAGAAACTTCCTCTGGGCTGGGTATTGCTGTTTCTTGGACTTATAGTGTTCGGCATTTACTATTTTGCGGCTTACACGCCGGAAATATCGGGATGGAGCCAGAAAGCGGCTTTTGAAGAATCGCTGAACAAATAACGTGATGTAATAACCGGGGCATCCCGTCTCCCTGTTCGTGTGACGGGATGCCTGGTCCGCAATCCGGCCTTTTCGGTCATTGCGGGTGCTTCGCACGGTTTGTTTTATATTCAATGCACTAACGTTCCTGTGAGTCGCGGTCATAATTACGACCATCGGGAGTGGACTGCAGTAGCGTATAAATTGAGCTCACGGCAGTGCCGCAATCCAGGATGAAATAGGTTGTGCCGCAGGCAACCTAAATGACGGAGTGCGTGGATTCCGGGTCAGGCCCGGAATGACAATAAATGGAGGTATCCCATGCTGGCATACATATTCGGGGGTCTGCTATGTGTTGCGATGATAGCCGTGATCATATACTTTTTTTCATCCAAACGAAAAGATCGCATAGAAAAACCCAAGTACAACATGCTGGAAGACGACGTTGACAAGAAAAAGTAGCTACGCTTTTAAACGATTTCTTGTACGCGCGCTCCTGATAATACTGTTTTTTACCGTTCCTTTTCTGACTGCCGGCGGAAAACCGGTTCTGCGCTTTGACCTTGACAGTCTTGTCATATATGTTGCCGGGCGGGAGTTTTCCTCCGCCTATCTTTTCCCGGCGCTGCTGGCAAGCTTTTCCCTTATTTTTTTGTTTATATATATGACGCGGATTTTCGGGCGTATATGGTGCGGCTGGGCCTGCCCGCAGACGATCCTGACTGAAAGCCTGCCTAAGACAAAAAATAAAAAATTGAAAATCGTTGTACACGCGGCGGGAGCGTTGGCAGTGTCCGTTCTGGCCACGGCGGGGCTGATCATGTATACAATGCCGCCGTCCTCTTTCCTGCCGGTGATTTTGGCAGGCAAGCTGCATGTTGCATGGTATATCGTTTTCACCGTTATTTTTCTGAACGTCCTGTTGGTTGGGCGGGTTTTTTGTAAAACGGTCTGTCCTTATTCAATGTTTCAGTCGATTATGTTCGATCAGAACACCCTTAGGATAGGAGTCCATCCTGAGAGGGCTGACAGATGCATAAAATGTAAAGCGTGTGTGAAGGTATGCCCCACGTCGATAGACATACGGGACGGACTCAGTCCTAAATGCGTTTCCTGTGCGTCCTGCGTGGACGCCTGCAAAAAAGTGATGTCCAAACGAGGCAAAAAAACGATCATAGATTATTATTTCGGCGGGCTGCGGTTTCGCCCGTTCGGTCTCAATAAAGTGGGGCTGTTGGCTATTGCGTTGCTTTTCATGATTGGCGCTTTTATGTCTATTGGAAAAGTTGGCGATGTTACAGTGAAAACAGTGTCTGTCAATATTACTGATGGGGGATACAAGGTCGACCTGTTGCTGTATAACAGCTATTCCGCGCCGGTGGAGGCAGTTTTTGGCACTGTGACTGAGAATGGTGTGACGGTGAAGGCCGAAAAAAGGTCGTATTCCGTCGGCGCCAAAAACAGCGCGACAGCCCGTATTACCTTGACGGGTACAGGGGCCGGCATGGTAAATCTGGAAATGAGTGTTTTTCAGGACAGGTCGGAATACAAACGTACAGTTACCATTAAGTTACCGGACAGCGTGAAATAAAAAAGGGCATGATTTCAGCATGCCCCTGTTTTTGGATAGTGAAAGGCGGGTTACTTCGATGCTTTCAGTGCGTTTAGTTTTTTTGCCATGCGGGAAGTTTTGCGTGCCGCCTGGTTTTTATGAATCACGCCTTTGCTTGCGGCTTTGTAAACAGAGCTGACGCTCTCGCGCATAGCTGCTTCCGCCGCCTGCGCGTCGCCGGCAGTTAACGAGCCTGCGTATTTTTTAACGCTTGTTTTCATTTTGGATTTTTCAGATTTATTTTTTGCTCTGCGAGCCTCAGACTGACGAATTCGTTTGTTTGCTGATAAAGTATGTGCCACCGTTCACCTCTATTTATTGTTACTCAACACGAAACAAGAAGATACAAAAAAATGCGCCGTAAGTCAATAGATTTTTATAACTCCCGTCAATAAAAATGAGAGTTTCGCCGGCTTGTCCGCCGCGGCCGGAATAAAAAAGCCTTAAGTAACGGCCCCGCAATGCCGATAATATCAATACATACGCTCAGCCGGGAGGCCGCATGTACAGAAAAAACAGTACGACATTTAATATAATGCGTCCGGGAACTGTTTCAGGAGAGTGGCTCCTTCCCGGCGTCGACTCAGACGATTCGGTATTCGAACATGTGAGGCAGATCATTGAAAACGCCTACAGAACACTGGGCGCGCTTACAAGAGATCCTTTGATTTATCGTTATATCGCCGCCGTACGCGGAATATGTGCCGCTATTATAAGGACCACCGCGGTTGAATACGGCGGCTGCGAAACGCTGCGCGAAAGCAACGCTTTTTCACTTAACGCGCTCCTTAACGATGTCTATCTCGACGCTGACGGCACCGTGGTTGATAACGAAGCCGTTCTTATGGCTATTTTTAACGTTTTTGCGTCGCTGGCGGATGAACGGGAAGAAGATGCCTTTATAAAGAGATTTGGAGCAGCGCTCAATATGATAAAAAGCGAAGACAGAAGTTGCGCGCCCAGTCTTGCCTATAAGCTCACGGTTCTCTGGAATGTTTTTGCGCTTGCGCTGCCGTCGGAAAAAGCATTGCCTCTGGTCACGGGCTTATAAACGCGGAAATGAATGTTGACAGAAGCGAAAAGGGGCGTTAAAAAAGCTATATGAAAAGATTATTAACCTTGATAATGCTTCTGTCTTTATGCAGCGCGGCATTTGCCCAGATAAGCACCAAACACAGGGGCTACGATATCCCCGCCAAAAAAAACGGTCGGAAGGCCGGTGTTTTGACTGGCGAAGAGGCGGAAAAATCCGACCCCGGCGCATTGACAAAACGTAATTTGTATCTGATATTCAGCCCCGGCGTGACGTGGGGCAGCGATATCAAGTTTGACGGCGTAAATTTCGGCAGTTCCACGCTCGGCCACGCAGATTTGTCACTTCATTATTTTCCTTATAGATATCTCGGTTTAGGGATCAGTGTTTCATATATGGGTGACCGCACTGACGGAAAACAGGACGTATTTGCGCCGGGGGACACGGCTGCAGTGCGATACAACTCCTGGGGGCTTGGCTTTATGATGCTCGGGAGGTACCCGCTCAGGCACGCGGAGCCTTATGCTTCGGCGGGTATTACCTATAACATCAACTATATTGCCAGGGACTACACAGGCAATACCGAGGCGGAAAACGGTGAATCCATCGGCTGTCTTTTTGAGGCCGGACTGCGCTGGTTTGTTTCCGAGCCGGCGTTTGTAGGCGTTTCCGCCAGGTATACATATAACAGCCAGGAAGCTGATAACGGTAGTAATGTGGACCTCGGCGGCACCACGCTGTTTTTGAATATAGGCTATAGTTTCTGACATAAGGAAAGCGGGAAGTTGAAAAATGAGGGAGCTGGGAAAACCCAACTCCCCCAAGATATCAATAAATACGTCTGACCATCACGGCGGTTATCCCGTTGAAATTGCTCATAGCAGATATTACTTCGCAGTCGTCATCGTAAAGCGTCAGCCGCACATCCGGCAGCCGTTTTATCATCACCTCCAGCAGTGTTATTTTATAGTAAAAGAGATTACGCTTTTCAATTGACCACAAGTTTTTATCCCTATGAAAAATTGCCAACGGACTGTGGCCGTATTTGTGACAGCATTTTTCGGTAAGCCAGCGGTTTTCGTTCACTCTCGCGGACAGGAAAATATACGGATGCACGGGATTACGGGCGAGCATAGGTATTTTGTCGCCCTCGTAATCCACCTTATTCGTGTAGCACGATACCGTTCCGTCCAGATCATAAACGTTTAACGAACTTATATTTCTTATTTCGGCTCTTCTTGCGAGTTTGTTTATCTGCGTAATATAATTCGGCATGTTTGTTCCGCTATTTCACTACAACAATCACACTTGCTTCCGTAAGTTGTTTGAGAGCGCTTGAATCCGCGTATGCCCTGACTTTGAGCATGTACACGCCTGATGCCGGAGCCTCCCATTCGAATTTCCAATTAACCCACTGTAACGGATCCGCATTTTGGGGCATATCGAAACGTTTCCAGCTTTTACCTCTGTCTGCGCTCAATTCGATATATGTCACGGGGATGCCGCTGAATGCATACGTCCAGCCGGTTATAGCCGTTTTTTTACCAATAATGGTGCCATCTCTGGCGGGAGTGAGGAAACCTGAACTTACAACTTCCATTTTATCTTTGATAGGCCCAAGTACCAGCGGCGGCACTATGCTTTCGTCCACTTTCAATATTTCTATGGTTTTCAGCCACATGGTGCTGGAAGCGCCTATCTCTCCGGGTATCGCTGCCGCAACGGGCCCGCCATACATCGGCTCAATGTTTTTATCGAACATTTTGAGCGCCACAATCCCGCCGTGTTTTTTTAATATTCTGAGATTCAGAGCACCCTGCCAGCCGTCATAAGCAGTCATTCTGACATAGTTTGCCCCTTCTTTGATGCCCGCCTCATTTAACAGCTCAAGCAGCGGTATACCGGTATATTCCGCATTATATACCATCGAACCGTTGGCTGGGTTGACGGCGCACGATTTTGTGAATCGTATGGTGGATTGTTTGCGCTTTCTCAACTCTTCCAGCGTGTATGTTCTGGTTTTATTCGCCATATCCCCGGTCACAGTAACTTTATAATCTTTATCAGCCGGCAGGAACGTTTCGGGCAAACCGTAGTTAATCGCCACATATACGTCGTCTTTGGCTGTAAGGCCGCCCTGGTTCGCCTGCATTGTGCCTTTTAATTCGCTGTCGATTGAAAAGCCGTCTCTGAAGCCGTTAAAGTTACCCCTGTGCTCAAGCCAGGCCCTTGGTGTGTTGATGGGCGCCAGTAAGGAATCGGTTTCTGTAAAAATATCCGGCCATGCGTTTGTTATTTCCACATCGTACTTAACCCTGTCCCACAGACGAAATTTGCCTTCGTTATCAACAAGGTGGCAGCTGAAGCAATCACCTGTAAAACCCCTGGCAGGCGTGTGGGATGCGTGTAACGCACCGCCGAATTGCGGCCCGTTGCCGGAACCGGGCAGCGGGCCATGGCATACGAAGCAATATGTAGGTTCTTCTATTTTACCGTAAGCCCGTCCCAGGTACGCAACAGCATGGGTTTTAGGGCCGGCGCGCTGCGACAGTTCATTAAGATTATCGTGGCAGGAAAGGCAGCCCCGTTCGCCTGCGCGTAAATATACTTCATTGTGATAGTTCTCAGGAAACGCCCCCGTTTTCTCCGACAAAGCAACCTCCGCCGCAGCAAAACCCGAGAATAAGAGAAATACGGCTACCATTGCCGCTTTTAAATAAGATGTACGCATCTCAACCTCCTTCTGTTTCAAAAACAACGCGCTGTCCATATTACGAATTCGTAAGTATATAATAGGAAATTTTGCGGTAAAAATCTTCTATAGGGCTATGTAACTATTGTTCAGTAGGCGGGAAAAAACAGACTGATCCTCTTTGTCCGTCAATACGGCGAAATGCAGTGCGGATGCGGTTTTTTTGATTTGCTAAAATAGATATATGTTTTATTTTTAAAATATATATATCAGTATATAATAAATCAATACTTTTGATACACAGGGCAGTATTCGGCGTTACGGCTCTCGAGAGGGCAGTATTCTAGGTCGGAAAAAAGTTTTGTGTTGACAACGATATAATTATTATGTTTCCTCACAAGGTTCATTTTTCTCCATTTAATCATAAGCAGGTCGAGTGACTGCGTGGTGATATAAACTGAGGAAGCTATTTCCTGCCGGGTCAACC
Organism: Deferribacterales bacterium; assembly: GCA_031556255.1. Taxonomy (GTDB): domain Bacteria; phylum Chrysiogenota; class Deferribacteres; order Deferribacterales; family JAISNW01; genus JAIRQX01. The sequence continues at coordinate 10,093 of JAVBTI010000128.1, forward strand.
GTATCGGCAACTGCAGCCATTTTTTTGAAAAATCTAAATCAAAGGCCCAGAGCACATCATGCAGAAATCGCCTCACCTTCTTTTCCGCGGGGAAAGACATCATATAGACCGCAATGTGTTCCTGTTTTCTGGCAAAATAGCCGGATTCGTTCAGGAATTTTTTGAACAGCGCCGGCGATTCGACCAATAGTTGATCTACTTTATCACACGACACTGCCAATACTTCACTGTTTCTTAATACTTCCACTGTTTTGCAGGCGGCGTACTCTTTTGTCAGAATCAGTTGGTAGTCCACCAGCCTGTGTGGGAGTATTAAGACGCATAAATACTGTTTGTTCTGCGTATCTGTGCGCTGCGTGTTCCCCAGCATGCCGTTTTTAAGCATAAGTATATTGTTGGACATAAGGTCAACCGGTACGTGGCTTCCTTTTTTGAAACTGTAAGATTGTCCGTTTTCCAGGAAAAATTCTGCAACCGCACTGTCCAGTTTGGTGTGCATGAAAACGGTACGCATTATGATATTTGCTGAAAAATATTTACGCATGTTAAACCTTATGCCGCTGCGCCTGAAAATGGGTTGGCCGAGATAGTACAGGAGTTAACTTTGTATATTACATATTGATAAGATGTGCAATAAAATTTTTCAAAAAATGATGGCTGATACTATTTTTTTTATGACCAGGTCGGCGTAAGGCTGATAAAAATCCTGCCGGATTTTCATTCCTTATCAAGCATTCTGTACTGCAGCGCTTCAGCGATGTGCTCACTTCGCACATCACCATCCCCGGCGAGATCTGCGATAGTTCGGCTTATCTTCAATATTTTACCATACGCTCTGGCGGAGAGAGCGAACTTCTCCATCGTTATCCCCATAATTTTGGACGCGGAGTTGTCCAGCCGCACATATTTATGTACTAACTTTTCGCTCATCTGCGAATTGAAATGAATTCCCGTTCCTTTCAGTCTTTCTTTTTGCAGATTATGTGCGGTCACGACCCGTTCCCTTATTGCGGCGGACGGTTCCCCTTTAGCCGTTTTTTCGAGGTCTTTGAAATCCACTCCGAAGAGGTGGACGTGCATGTCTATCCTGTCAAGCAACGGGCCGGAAAGTTTGGCGCGGTAACGTTCTACTGCCGACGGGGGACAGGCGCACGGTTTGCGGCTGTCCCCATAGTATCCGCACGGGCAGGGGTTGCACGCGGCCACAAGCATGAAGTTTGCGGGGTATGTCACAGTCCTGCCTGCCCTGGCGATAGTGACGCTGCCGTCTTCAAGCGGCTGGCGCAGCACTTCGAGCACGGAACGGTTGAATTCCAGCATTTCATCGAGGAAAAGTACCCCGTTTGTGGCGATGCTGACGTGCCCGGGTTTTGCTTTAGCTCCCCCCCCGACTATGGCGATATCGCTGGCAGTGTGGTGCGGGGCGACAAAGGGGCGGGTTTGTACCAGCCTGCCCCTGTGAAGCAAAAGGCCGGCGGCGGAGTGAACTTTTGTTGTAAGGAGTGCCTCGTTCAGCGACATCGGCGGTAGTATGGACGGTATTCTTTTGGCTATCATGGTTTTTCCGCTGCCCGGCGAACCCATCATGATAAGGTTGTGCATCCCCGCCGCGGCAATCTCCGCCGCACGGCGGGCGGCAAACTGGCCTTTTACATCCATAAAATCATGCTCATATAACTGCCCGGCGGGCTGGTTGTCATTATTCGCCGGTTTGTGAGGTTCGCATGTTTTTTCATTTCTCAGGAAAGAAACAACTTGCGAAATATGGCTGAAGGGGTAAAGTTCGATCTCAGGGACGAGCGCCGCTTCGTCAGCATTTTCCAACGGCAGTACGACCCGTTTTATGCCCGCATCTTTAGCCCAGGAGCACATGCACAGTACTCCGGCCACGCCCCGCAGTGCTCCGTCAAGGGAAAGCTCGCCCAGGAGCAGGGTTGAGTCCAATGAATACGCCTCCGGACTGAGTGCTGCGAGCAGCCCGACAGCTATCGGGAGATCATAATGACTGCCTTCTTTTTTAAGATCTGCGGGTGCCAGGTTGATTGTTATGGGGCGGGCGAATATATTATAGTCAAGGTTGCGCAGCGCCGAGCGGACACGGTCTTTACTTTCCTTCACCGCGCCTTCGGCAAGACCGACAACTGCGAAAGAGGGCAGACCCGTACCGGCTATATCAACCTCGACCTGTACCTCAGTGGCGTTGATTCCCGATATATGAGCGGACAGCACTTTAGAAAACACGGCGATCTCCGGTTTGTTTAATGGGCAGAGAGGAACAACAAAAGGCACTTTGACATATATTTGTCTTGCAATCAATGAAAAGTTATGCAATAAATCGAGTATGGCATTATAATAAACACTGTTTTAATAATGCCGATGCGGAGCTTTAAATCATGTCAATAAATCATAATATAAACCCGGCGACCGAAGATGCGGAGAGTTTTGTTTTGAAAGAAAACACTGATTTTACGCCTGTTATGGGCACCTTGTCACCCGGCATAGCATTGGGTGTGTTGTTTTGTGCTGATTCTTCCATGAGCGAGATTCCGCCTCTGCATGTGGAAGATACCGACGGCGAGATAGACAGGCTTCATTCGGCTGTTACAGCAGTCAAAAATTCGCTGTCCAGGGCCAGGGCGCGCCTGCTGAAACAGGGGCTGAAGGACGAGGCTGTCATTTTTGATTCGCATATTATGATCGTAGGCGACGAAAATCTGCTGGCAGAGACGGCGGAGTCCATAAAAAGGGAAAAAGTATGCGCTGCTCATGCCTATCAGCGCAGGATGGCGGTTGTGGCGGACAGCCTGCTCGGCCAGAGCAGTGAATATATGAAAGAAAGGGCCGCGGATGTTTTCGATATTACACGTCAGGTGGTTTCACATCTGACGGGGACCACTCAGGTAATCCACGATAAAGCCGAAGACAGGGTAATTTACAGTTACGAAGTGACTCCCTCCATGATAGGGCAGCACGATGTGAAACAGCTCAAGGGGATACTTACGGAAACAGGAGGGATGTCTTCGCATGCCGCTATACTGGCACGGGCGCTGGGGATACCGGCAATCACCGGGTACAGGCCGGAACAGAGCTGTAAAACAGGAGACATGGTGGCAATGGACGCAGTTTTGAAAGAGGTGCATCTGAACCCTTCCCCTGAAATTTTAGCCGACTTTGAAAAAAGATACGGCATATGGATGGATGAGCTGCGGAAGGACACCCTGGAAGGGCAGGGGAACGCTGTAACGTCGGACGGTGAGCATATTCATATTTATGCCAATGTGGGAGGAGTATCTACGGCCGAATCGGCTCACGCCAACGGTGCTGAAGGCATAGGACTGCTCCGCACGGAATTTCTCTATATCAATAAAGTACAGGAACCTGCTGAAGAAGAACAGATAGCGTCTTTACGCGATATTTTTAAACTGTTTTCCGGGAAACCGGTTACGGTGCGCACCCTGGATATAGGCGGTGACAAGGAAATCCCCTGGATTCCCACGCGACGCGGTGCCAATCCTCTCCTGGGAGTGCGCGGTGTGCGGCTGTACAGGCAAGAGATTGAGCTCTTCCGTACCCATGTCCGGGCAATTTTACGGGCGGGGAACGGGTTTGATATAAAGATCATGATCCCCATGGTTTCTGCGGAGGAAGAGATAACTTTCGTCAAAAACATATTGAACGGCGCTCACAAAGATTTGTTATCCGCAAAGATACCGCATATATGGCCGGTTGATTTCGGAATTATGGGGGAAACTCCAGCCGCGGTGATACGTGCCCGTGAGTTTGCGGGAATGGTTGATTTTTTCAGCATAGGCACCAATGACTTAGGGCAGTATATCATGGCGGCTGAGCGCGGAGAGCAGGAATTGTCGGAACTTCTGGATCCCCTGCAGCCGGCCTTGCTTCAATCTATACAGATGGCGGTGTCAGCGGCGCATGAAAAAGGCATCAAAGCCACAGTATGCGGTGAAATGGCCGCCGACCCCGTCATAGCCAAAGCCCTTCTGGCAATAGGCGCTGATTGCCTGAGCATGAACGCAGGTTCAATTGGCAAAGTAAAAAAAATGATACGTTCTTTTTCCCTTTTGCCCTCACGGCAGATAGTAAACGAAGCGATATTTGCCGGGTCGCCTGAAAAAATAAGGAAAATATTGACAGACATATAACTATTGCCATTTGTCCGGCATGTGTTATTCTAATCTGTAACGATTAAACAAATGGGAGTGTTATGCGTAAAAAGATAACCATTGCCACATTACTGGCCAAGAAAAACAAAGAGCCCATAACCTGCATAACGGCATATGATTACACTTCCGCACAGATACTCGACAGCGCCGGAGTGGAGTTTATCCTTGTGGGCGATTCGCTGGGCATGGTGGTGCAGGGGCGGTCAAATACGGTGCCCGTCACTGTGGATGAGATGATCTATCACGGCAAAATGGTGCGCCGCGGCGTACAATATGCATTTATGGCGGTGGATATGCCTTTCGGCTCCTATGCGTCTTTGGAAGAAGGGCTGGCCAACTGTATAAAGGTGGCAAAAGAGACGGGCACGGACGCTGTCAAAGTAGAAGGCGCCGACCCGGTCACATTGGAGCTTGTGCGCAGGCTCACGGCTGCGGGAGTGTGCGTTGTGGGGCATATCGGTTTGCAGCCGCAGCAGATCAATGTGATGGGAGGTTTTCGCGTGCAGACGGCCGCCCAGACTGCCAGGCTTGTGGAAGAGGCGAAAGGTCTTGAAAAAGCGGGGGTAAAACTTATCGTGCTCGAGGGTATGGAAAGCGTTTGCGCCGGCAAGGTAACCGAATCCATAACCATCCCCACCGTCGGAATAGGCGCCGGCGTGCTGTGCGACGGGCAGGTGCTTGTATACCATGATATATTCGGGCTGTATTCAGATATGACTCCAAAATTTGTCAAGAAATACGCCGACGCGGGCGGAGTGATCAAATCCGCCGCGGAAAAATATATTGAGGAAGTAAAGTTAAAAAAGTTTCCGTCCGATGAATATTCTTATAAGTAAAAAAAGAGGCGGCTGTGAAAGTATACAGACAAATAGATGGGTTGCGCGCTGCGCTGTCGGAATATCGTTGCGCAAAACGCAGGATTGGTTTTGTCCCCACGATGGGTTTTTTGCATGAAGGGCATCTCAGCCTTGTCCGCCGGGCTGTCGGTGAAAACCATATAAGCGTAGTTAGCATATTTGTGAACCCCACGCAGTTCGGCCCCAATGAAGATTATGACGCTTATCCGAGGGATTTTGAAAGGGATGAGGGGCTTCTTGAGAAAACGGGGGTAAACTGCCTGTTTTACCCTTCGGTTTCCGGAATGTATCCGGACGGATTTTCCACATCCATCAAAGTTTCAGGGCTGACCGAGGGCCTGTGCGGCGCGAAAAGACCCGGGCATTTTGACGGCGTGGCGACTGTTGTGGCCAAATTGCTGTCGATCGTGGCACCTGATAATCTTTACATGGGATTGAAAGATTACCAGCAGTTCAAGGTTGTTTCCAGAATGGCCGCGGATCTGAATATACAGTGCAATGTTAACGGCGTTGAGATAGTGCGCGAGCATGACGGTCTTGCCATGAGTTCACGCAACGTTTTTCTGCAAAAGGGGGAACGGGAATCGGCGCTGTCATTGTATAATTCTTTCAGCCTGGTAAAAAAATTGCTCGCAGAAGGGATCGTGTCGCCCGCTGTAATGATGCGGGAGGTGGTTATATTCATTCACTCTCACGAGAGCACCCGCGTGGACTATGTGGAATTTGTAAATCCCGACACTTTGAAACCGGCGGAGAGCCTGGACGGGCCGTTTGTATGTATGCTGGCGGTGTTTGTAGGAAAGGCGCGGCTGATCGACAATATGACCTTTAATATGTAATACATCCGGTCTTGTGCTTGTATTTTTTTTATTGTCCGTGTAGTATCGGCATATATGTGAGATTTACGTGCAGTTAATATAGGTGAAGCATGGCTGAGAGCAAACAATTTGTCGGATTCATGTTGGGCAGCGAGCACTACGGTGTGGACATAATGGCTGTGGAGGAAATCATCAGGCCTATGGAGATTACCCCCGTGCCCCGCGCTCCGTCGTTTGTTGAAGGGATAATTAACCTCAGAGGGCGGATTATACCCGTGGTCGATCTGCGCAAACGTCTGCATATGGCCATTACCGACTCGGGCGATAATATGCGCATTATTGTTATGAGGGTCGATAACCGCCGGCTTGGTTTCATCGTAGATAAAGTGGAAGAGGTTATGCACGTCTCCGTAGATCTTATCGAAGAGGCTCCAGGGGTCGTTTCGCGGGCGCAGCAGTATGTAGAAGGCGTGGCGCGTACTAAGAAAGGCATGATCATACTGCTTGATATCCTTAAAATATTCACGCCGGACGAGCACCTGCAGATGACCGGTTTAAAATGAATATGAGTAAGCGGGGGAACGGTTATTTCACTGTATTTTCCAAAGAGTGTGAAGTCAGAGTTACAGTGAGTTCTCCCTCGGGGCCCGGCACAAAGCTGTCAAGAACGTTTGACATTCGTTCCAGTGAAACGACGGGAATATCCATTACCGGCCCGGGTGGCATTTCTAACTTCACATACGCCACCTTCAGCGGGTATGTGGATTATCCTGACCGCGCGAAAGAATATAATACAAACCATCTCAGATATTCGTGGACAAGCAACTGCATAGTGAGAACGACACAAAGTATTTTACCATAACCCCCTGGGAGCAAACTATTGGATGCGCCTTTTGAAATACCGCGCCTGCGGGTTAAGACAGCAAAAATACTTCAAAGATATCCGGAATTTCTCAAAAATCCGCTCCCATTTCTGAAAGAAATCCATGCCGAGCTTTCCAGTATTAATCTTTTATTGGCACAGCACTGTGAGAAAGTGATGGAGCCGCCTTTTGAGCGGCAGAAGCTTGAGCAGTTCGCAGACGAGCTCAAACTTTTCCTTGCCGCAAACAGCGCTCCGGCGCTGAACCCCAACGACGAAGCGCGCCTTGCCCAGTCTGTAAAAGTGCTCCCCGGCCTGGGTGCTAAAACCACGGAACAGTTGAACGCTTTTGGAATCAACACTGTAAAAGACGTCCTGTTTGCCCTGCCCTTGCGCTATGAGTACCTTTCCACTAAAGGAAGCGGCGGGAAGGCCGTACTTAACGGAGTTTTTGAACGTGCGGCGGTTGTGCGCACCCGGCAGGGGAAGCAGATGTTCCAGGCGGCATTCAGAGGCGATAGCGGTATATTTTACGGCACATGGCTGCATTTCAGCCATCAGTTCCCTGCCTCGCAGCTGACCCGGAGCAGGGAATACAATCTCTACGGCACAATTACCAGATTCAACAACGCCCTGACCATATTCCACCCGGAGCTGCTTGAGCCACACGAGTTGGATACAGTCCGCCGGGTTTACTCCCTGCCCGGCAAGATATCCCAGAAAGTTTACCAGAAGGCGGTTAATCACGCCTTAGTAGAATACCTTCCATATCTGGGCGAAACCTTGCCGGAGAAGTTGCGCTACGACTATAAGTATCCGGAAATACACGATGCGCTGAACACTCTTCACCACCCGGAAACCGCCGTAAACGCAGATATGATAACATCGAGGGAACACCCCGCTTTCCGGCGCATGATTTACGAGGAGCTGTTTTATCTGCAGCTCCGGCTGATGCTGCGTAAAAAAACATATATGCAGTCCCAGGGTGTACGCTTTGATATCCCGAAAGCTATGCTGGAGGAGATCACACCCATAATGCCTTTCCGGCTGACCGACGCGCAGAGGCACGCACTGGCGGAAATATTCAGCGATATGCGCCGCCCTTATCAGATGAACCGCCTGCTGCAGGGGGATGTGGGCAGCGGCAAGACGATCGTGGCGTTTGTGTCGGCGCTGGTGGCGGTCAAAAACGGCTACCAGGCGGTTATTTTAGCCCCTACTGAGGTACTTGCCGAACAGCATTTCCGCAATCTGGATGTGTTTATCGCCAAAACAGGGTTGAAAATCTGCCTCCTGACAGGCTCCGTCAAACAAAAAGATAAAAAAGAGCTGAAAGAGTATATAGCAAAGGGCGATATCAATATTGTGGTGGGCACCCACGCGCTGATACAGGACGACGTGGTTTTCAACAATCTCGGCTTTGCCGTTATAGACGAACAGCACCGGTTCGGCGTTAAGCAGCGTAAGGCCCTGATAGATAAAGGCCGCACCGTGCCGGACATCCTGCTGATGACGGCGACGCCCATTCCGCGGACGCTTGCGCTTACATTTTACGGCGATCTCGATCTGAGCGAGATCGACAGCATGCCCCCCGGTAGGATTCCCGCTGTGACGAAGGTTTTCCGGGAGGAGAAACTTGCGGATGCCTTCCGCTATGTGGAAGAGCGCCTGAAGAACGGGGACAGGGCATATTTCGTCTATCCCGCCATCGACGACAGCGAAAAGAGCAATCTTAAATCTGTTACGAAAAACGTTCAGAATGTGCGGAAATATTTTTCCAAAAAGCGTGTGGGGCTTCTGCACGGGAAGATGAAGGCGGATGAAAAGCGGGAGATGCTCGCGGCTTTCCAGACCGGCGCGCTGGATATACTTGTGTCCACTACCGTTGTGGAAGTGGGCGTGGATGTGAAGGACGCCACGGTCATAGTGATAGAAAACGCCGACAGGTTCGGCCTTGCGCAGCTTCATCAGCTTAGGGGCAGGGTGGGGCGCAACGATAAACAATCCTATTGCGTGCTTGTTGCTTCCGAAGACGTTTCTGAGACCGGGTTCCGGCGGCTGAGGGCTATGGAACAGTTCACCAGCGGTTTTAAGCTGGCGGAGCTGGATCTTGAACTGCGTGGCCAGGGGGATTTTTTCGGCGTGAAACAGTCCGGCATGCCGGAGTTCCAGTTCGCGGACATTCTGAAAGACGGCGCCGTGGTGCGGGAGGCGAGGGAAGACGCCCAAAAAATCATCGAAGACGACCCGCGCCTCGACAATCCGAAAAACCAGCTATTGCGCTCCGTACTGATGCAGCGCTGGAAAGATGAGTATGAACTGTTTTTGGTAGGCTGACGCGTAACTCCCCCGGGGGAGTCGGAGCATAAGCTCCGGTGGGGGTAAGGAGCAAAGCGACGCCAAAAACAGCAACGAAGTGAGGATTTTTGCAGCGCAGCGGAGGCTTGGGAAAGCCACGCCTTTCCCAAGCGAGAGCAAGCGGTCGCGCGTGAGCGCAGCGAACATGTGCGACGAAAATATGATGGAGGAGAGTGCATATGTCTTACATTCTTTCTTTGGATCAGGGGACTACGAGTTCACGTGCTATTTTGTTCAGTAAAGAAGGAGAGATTGTGGGTGCGGCGCAGAAAGAGTTTCGCCAGATATTCCCGGCCGACGGCTGGGTGGAACACGACGCGGAAGAGATATGGTCCACTCAGATAGGCGTCGCAGCCGAGGTGATGGCCAAAAACAACGTGAAGGCCGCCGATATTGCCGCCATAGGGATCACAAACCAGCGGGAAACCACCGTCATATGGGATAAAAAGACCGGAAAGCCTGTCTATAACGCCATCGTATGGCAGGACAGGCGCACCGCGGATATCTGCAACCAGTACCGGAACCGCGGGCTGGAAAAAATGTTTAAAGACAAAACCGGCCTGATATTGGATGCCTATTTCAGCGGCACCAAGGCGGCCTGGATACTGGATAATGTTGCAGGAGCCAGGGCCAAGGCCGAGAAGGGAGAGCTTTGCTTTGGAACCATAGACACATGGCTTGTCTGGAAGCTGACGGAGGGCAGGGTGCATGTTACGGATCCGTCCAACGCTTCCCGTACGCTGATGTACAATATCCACACGGAGAAATGGGACGACGGGCTTTTGAACACCCTTAACGTGCCTGCAAATATATTGCCAAAAGTATGCACATCCAGCGAACCCTACGGTAAAACGGTTTCAAATCTGTTAGGCGGCGAAATTACCATTGCCGGTATCGCGGGCGACCAGCAGGCGGCGACCTTCGGGCAGATCTGCCACAGAAAAGGGATGGCGAAAAACACTTACGGCACAGGCTGTTTCATGCTCCTGAACACAGGCACGGATGCTGTGCCTTCCGAAAACAACCTCCTCACCACTATCGCGTGGAAAACCGGAGGCAAACTGGAGTACGCCCTCGAAGGGAGCGTATTTGTGGCCGGGGCGGCGGTGCAGTGGCTGCGGGATGGTCTTGAAATTATAAAGAAATCAAGCGATGTGGAAGCGCTTGCCGCCACGGTTCAGGACAGCGGCGGGGTTTATCTTGTGCCCGCTTTCACCGGCCTAGGCGCGCCGTATTGGGACCCGTACGCCAGAGGCACCATAGTGGGGCTGACGCGGGGGAGCACAAAGGCGCATATCGCCCGCGCGGTGCTTGACAGCATAGCGTTTCAGACGGCGGACGTGCTTCAGGCGATGATGGATGATTCCGGCGTATCGCTGAGCGAGCTTCGGGTAGATGGCGGCGCATCGCGCAATAATACGCTGATGCAGTTCCAGGCGGATATTCTGGGGGTGCCTGTAGTGCGTCCCAAGGTGACGGAGACGACGGCGCTGGGCGCGGCCTACCTTGCCGGACTGGCTGTTGGGTTTTGGGGTTCCAAAGAGGAGATCGCCAGCCAGTGGCAGGTGGATAAACGGTTTGAGCCGAATATGCCGGCGGCACATAGAGATTCATTGCTGATGACCTGGCAGAAGGCGGTGCGCAAGTCGCGGGCGTGGATAAGGCCGTAATACGGAACGGTTCGTATTCTCGATATTTGTCGAAATAAATTGACGTAATAATTATAAACATCTATTATGTGCGCATCAATTAGGAGGTAGGGTACATGAAATCCACAACGAGGATGATATTTATTGCGTTGTTATTGATCCTTGTCAGTTGCGTGGGGGCGTCGATGCTCCAGTCTGACGGCAGGAAAGTCGATATTACCAACGCGTTGATACCAATGGCAAACGGGGAGCAGTTAAGCGTTCTTGTATATAAACCGCATACCGCCACCAAAGACACGCCGGCGCCGTGTGTAGTAACAGCTCACGGTTACTTCAACAGTAAGGAAATGCAGGATATAACCTATGTTGAACTGGCGCGCAGGGGCTTTGTCGTTTTCTCAATGGATATCTACCATCATGGTTTATCCAGCGGCACAAGGGAAACTTACCTTTATAACAGGGAATTTTATGCCCTCGGGATGCTTGATCTTGTAGATTATATACATGATAAGATTAATTATGTGGACAAAACACGTATAGGTATCACAGGCCATTCCACAGGCGGCAGGATGGTTTCGTACGCGCTGGACGCCTATGGGCGCAATTATAAGATAGCCAACGGTATCACAGATGGCTCTCACTATTCAAATGAACCTGCCGACGCGGGAAAATACCAGACTAAAATAGCTTCGGCTCTCATCGTGGCCAACTTCCCGGCGTACTATCTGCTGGAAAATATTCCGCCCGATCTTAATGTGGGAATCACCATGGGGTATTATGATGAAGGCGCCCCTATGCAGCTTACAAAAATAGACGGCTATTTCTGGTCCGACCTTTCCATATCTCCTGAATCAAAAAACTTCATTAATCTGATGCATCCCGGGACCTTTAAATTGGATAAGTCGATCAGCTACGACACGCCCACCGGTAAACCGGCGATAAAGCTTTCCGGCTGGGATCTTTCCGAAAAAGTGGAGATGGGCAAAGCCTACGGCTCGGTAGCCGAAAAGAACCTCCGTATCGTATACAACCCCAGAGAATTCCACCCATGGAACCATTTTTCGGCAGAAAGCTCCGCTATTATGACGGATTTTTTCACAATGACTCTGGGCGCTCCGAACCAGATTCCCGGCGGCAACCAAAGATGGTTTGCCAAAGAACTTTTTAATTGCATCGGGCTGGTCGGTTTTTTCCTTTTCATTCTTCCTTTTGCGTACAGCCTGCTTGACACCGGATTCTTTTCGTCGCTTAAAGCGCCTGCCTTGCCGGCAAAACAGCCCGCTCCGAAAAGCAAAGGTCTGTTTTATTTCAACCTGCTGCTGGGGACGGTTATTCCCGCGGTTACTGTTATGCCTTTCATGCTGCTGAACGTTAAACTGTTCCCGTATCCGTCCACGCAGAATACCACCGCATGGTTCAGCCAGCCTTCTACAAACCAGATTATGATATGGGCCGTGTTGAACGGACTTATTGCTCTTGCCCTTTTCCTGATCAACTACTACGCTTTCGGTAAAAAAACCGGCGTGGAAGCCGGCAGATGGGGGCTGGGCATATCATTGGGCAATTTGGTGAAAACGGTTGCGGCTGTTTTCATAATTCTGCTGGCGGCGTACAACCTTGTTATCCTTGCGAACATATTCTTTGTCACTGATTTCAGGATATGGACCTTTGCCGTCAAGATTTTCAGTTCAACCAGCTTTGTCACCATGCTTAAATATTTGCCGTTCTTTTTTATATTTTACGCGGTCAATGCTCTGGTTATCAACGGAGGGAACCGTGTGGAAGGGCAAAAAGATTGTTTGAACATGACCCTTTGTGCCGCCACAAACGTTGTAGGCCTTATATTCGTGATTCTGCTTCAGTACGCCGTGCTTTTTGCAAGGGGGGAGGCTGTATGGCACCCGAATCTTTCATGGATATGCATACTGTTGCTGATTCCTTTTGTTCCGATACTGATTCTTGCGGCAATATACTCCAGAAAGCTTTATGAGAAGACAGGCAGTATATGGATGGGCGCGCTGCTTAACACCGTGCTGTTCACACTCATCACCACGTCCAACACCACCACGATTATGAAGATAATCTGATAAATATACTCCCCCGTCTTACTGGGCGGGGGAGTTGTATTACACGGCCGGTTTCACATGAAAAAATACGGATCTTTGTCGATTTTCATCGTCATGGTGCCGGTTTTACTTTTGTCGAAGACGGCGCGGGCGTGGTTGAGCAGTTCGTCAAGATATCTATTTGTTTTGCATTTTATGATCATGGAGATGCGGTACTGGTTTTTGATCCTGTAAACAACAGCCGGGGCCGGGCCCAGGAAGGCCGCTTTCGGATAATCTTTCTCCAGCCTGCGGGTTATTTTATCCACAATTTTTTCCAGCTCCCGTTCTTTCGAATACGAAAAGATTAGCCGCGCCATCCGCACATACGGCGGGTATTCGAACTGTTCCCGGCGGGAAAGCTCGTATTCGTAGAACTTTGCGGGGTCATCCTGAATATATCCGAAAATCGGAGCGTCTGGCATAAGCGTCTGTATCTGCACCTTCCCTTTACTTTCGCCTCTTCCCGCTCTGCCGGCAACCTGCGTTACAAGCTGATATGCTTTTTCAGTCGCCCTGAAATCCGGTATGGCCAGTACATTATCTATTCCCAGTACACCGACGTATGTGACATCCGGAAAGTGCAGCCCCTTAGCGATAAGTTGGGTGCCGATCAGGATCTGCGCTTTTTTGCCGTTGAAATCTTCCAGAACTGTGTTCATCTGTTTTAAAGTTTTTATTTTGTCCGTGTCCAACCGCAGGCTTTTGCCGGGGAACATCTGTTCTATGAACTCTTCGACACGTTCCGTGCCGATGCCGGAGTCCATTATTTCCTCACTGCCGCATTCAGGGCATTTTAGATGTGTGTATTCCGTGCCGCAGTAATGACAGGAGCACCGGCTGCTGTTTTTATACATTGTAAGCGCCACGGAGCAGTTAACGCACTCCTGCAATGCGCCGCAGTTCCGGCAAAAGAGGGATGTGGCATAGCCTTTTCTGTTCAAAAAGAGTATCGCCTGCTTTCCCCCGCTCACTGTGCGTGCGAGTTCATCGTACATCGGTTCCGCCATTATACCTCCCACGGAGGGATATTTTTTCTGGTCAATAAGCTCAAGCGTTGGCAGTTCCGCTGTTCCGGGGCGGGTTTTCAGGAAATGCAGGTGGTACTTGCCTGCTTTGGCATTGGCTATTGATTCCGCCTGCGGGGTGGCGCTTCCAAGCACTACAGGTATATTGTTCATGCTGGCGTATAGTACAGCCATGTCACGCAGATGATAGTAGGGCGCTTCCTCCTGCTTGAAAGTATTTTCGTGTTCTTCATCAATGATTATAAGCCCCAGTTTTGATGACGGCACGAACAGGGCGCTGCGGGCGCCGAGCAGGACAGGCTGCTCCCCTTTCACAAAGCGCCAGAACGCCTCGTTGCGCTTTTTCTCCGTGAGTTTACTGTGGAAGAGGGCGGGGGCGTGGCCGAGCCGGCACTTTATCCTCTCCACAAGCTGTGGCGTGAGAGCGATTTCCGGCACAAGGTATATAACCTGCCTGCCGGCGGCTGTGACTTTTTTTATGAGGTCAAGGTAGATTTCAGTTTTTCCGCTCCCGGTTATCCCCTGGATAAGATGGGCCGAATAGCCTGCGAGTGGTATGCGCTCCGCCACAAGCTTTTGCTCAGCGGTAAGCTCCACGGGAACAACCGGAAAGCTTTCCGGCTTGAATTCGTCCTTTGGGGGTTCCGAAGCGGTGATTTTGGATGATATGACGCCGTGGAACGCCTGTCCGGCGGACGTTATGTAATAGCCGGCGATCTTGTTTATAAAATCGAGCCAGACCGTGGGGAAAAGAGGGATGGAATCGGGCATGTAGATGATATCCCGGCATTCAAAAACGGGCTTCTCCACCGGGCCGAGCGATATCCCCATGACGGTGCGTTTGCCCAAAGGCACAAGCACGCGCTGCCCCACAGGAATCTCTTTTTCCGCCCTATACGTATACACTCCCGCCGTGGCGACGGGTAAAAGCATATCTATATAGCAATATTCAACCACCGGTTATCCCGATATCACAAGCTTGAGGCTTATGTCTATGCCCGGAGCCTTCTGTGTGAGCGAACCCACGGAAATATAGTCTATGGGCAGCTTGGCGTACCTGGAGAGATCGTTTTCGTCTATATCGCCGGACAGTTCGACCTTTGCGCGTCCGTCTACTATTTTGCAGGCCTCTACGACTGTGGTCAGGTCCGCCATGTCGAGCATTATTATATCGGCTTTGGCGTCCAGCGCCTGCATGACTTCGTTCAGCGTGCGCGCCTCCACCTCAATCTTGCTTGAGACAGGGATTTTGGCGCGCACAAGGCTTATCGCGGCTTCTATACCGCCCGCAGCGTCGATATGGTTGTCTTTTATCAGCACTGCGTCGTAAAGCCCCATGCGGTGGTTCAGCCCGCCACCGACGCGCACGGCGTACTTTTCAAGCGAGCGCCAGCCGGCGATGGTTTTGCGGGTATCGGTTATACGTATACTGCGTGCGTTCGGCTGGTTTATGCGCCCGCCGATCAGTGTGCGGACAAGCTTTGCTGTATGAGTAGCTATCCCGGACAGCCGCTGTATGAAATTCAGCGCCACCCGCTCTCCCGTGAGCACGGAAGCCATGCTCCCTTTGACGGAGCCGAAGCGGGCGCCGCTGTCTACCGGGTCGCCGTCTTCATATTTGAAAGCCACTTCCAGCGTGGGGTCTATCTCTTTGAAAACCGCTTTGACCACTTCCGTGCCTGCCAGGATAAAGTTGTCCTTGGCGATGAAGGCGAAGGTGCCTTTCCCGAGGACGGGCTTGAGCGGTGAGGTGGTGATGTCCCCTGTGCCTATATCTTCGGAAAGGGCAAGCTGGATGAGCTGTTTAATGTTATATGGCAGCATAATTTACCTCATTTTTTTAAACTGGCGATCGCTTCTTTCGTTTTAGCCATTTGGCTTTCCACGTCCGCCACTTTGGCGCGGTCTTTCTCTATCACTTCCGGCGCGGCTTTGGCGAGATATTTTTCATTTTTCAGCTTGCCGCTGTAAAGCGCGTAATCTTTGTCAAGCGTAGCGAGCTCTTTGTTCAGCTTTGCCAGCTCCGCTTCCGTATCCACAAGGCCGGAAAGCGGTATGTAAACAGCGTATCCTGCAGATACCTGGGAAGCTGCGTTCTCCGGCGCTTTATCCGCTACCGTTACGCCTGATACCTTTGCCATGCGGCGTATGATCGGCATTTTTTCGTCGATCAGCCTGATTGTATCTTTGTCGGTTGTGGTGACGTAAACATCCAGTATCTGCCCCGGGTTGACGTTGTATTCGCCGCGAATATTACGTATCAGACCGATCAGTTCGATGGTGCTGTCCATGGCGCCTGTTTCGTTGGGGTATTCGTACTCAGCCTCGGGGTATGAGGCCTTCATAATGGTCTCTTTCCCGGTGAGGTGCTGCCAGATATGCTCGGTGACGAAGGGCATAAAAGGGTGCATCGCCACGAGTGCCTTTTCAAGCACATATCCGGCGGCAGCGACAGCGGCATTTTTCGCGTCATCTTTGAACAAACGCTCTTTTATCAGCTCCACATACCAGTCGCAGAACGACATCCAGAAAAACTGGTAAAGCTCCGACGCGGCGCTGTTGAACTCGTAGCCCTCAATAGCTTTTTCGACATTTTTAACCATGGCGGAAAGCTTGGTCAAAATCCATTTATCCTCGTCCCTCAGTTCGGCGGGATCGATGGGGGGGACGGTGTCGCCCATGTTCATGAAAAGGAAGCGGCTGGCGTTCCATATTTTATTGACGAAATTGCGGTATCCCTCGATTCTGTCTTCGCTCAGGCGGATATCTCGCCCCTGTGCCGCGAAAGCCGCCAGGGTGAAGCGGAAGGCATCGGCGCCGTATTTATCTACCATTGTGAGCGGGTCGATAACGTTCCCCTTGGTTTTGCTCATCTTCTGGCCGTGCTGATCCCGGATAAGGGCGTGTATATAGGCGTGGCGGAAGGGTACTTCACCCATGAACTTTATCCCCATCATCATCATCCGCGCCACCCAGAAAAAGAGTATGTCGAAGGCGGTTACAAGCACGCTGGTGGGGTAGAACTTGGCCAGCGTCTGTGTTTTTTCAGGCCAGCCCATTGTCGAGAAGGGCCAGAGCGCGGAGGAGAACCAGGTGTCAAGCACGTCGGTTTCCTGTTCTATGTTTCCGCTGTTGCATTTGGGGCAGGTGTCTATATCGGTCTCCGATACGGTGGTTTCTCCGCAGGCTTTGCAGTGCCACGCGGGGATCCTGTGCCCCCACCATATCTGGCGGGATATGCACCAGTCGCGGATATTGAACATCCATTCGAAATAGCTGTTTTCCCACATTTTGGGGATGATCTTCGTGCGCCCCTCCTGCACGGCTTTTATCGCCTCGTCCGCCAGCGGCTTGACCTTGACGAACCATTGCAGCGACACCATCGGCTCTACCGCCGTATGACAGCGGTAGCAATGACCCACGCTGTGTGTGAGCGGCTTTTCCTCACCCATCAGCCCAAGCTCTTTGAAGCGCTTTATAACCTCTGCGCGGGCTTTGAACCTGTCCAGCCCGGCGAACTCGCCGACGGTGATGATGCCGGACTCGTCCATACACGATATTTCCTGCAAATTGTGACGCTTGCCTATTTCAAAGTCGTTTGGGTCATGGGCTGGGGTGACTTTCAGGCAGCCGGTGCCGAACTCCCGCTCCACATAGGTATCGCCGATTACCGGTATCTCCCTGTTTATCAGGGGGAGGGTGACCGTCTTGCCTATCAGATGCGCGAACCGCTTGTCCTCAGGGTGTACCGCCACTGCGGCGTCGCCCAGATAGGTTTCAGGGCGGGTTGTGGCTATCTCCACGGTGCCGGAGCCGTCGGAGAGGGGATATCGCATGTGGTAAAGAAAATCCTGCCTGTCCTCAAACTCCACTTCGAGGTCGGAAAGGGCTGTGTGGCAGTGTATGCACCAGTTGACCATATAGTTGGAGCGGTAGATGAGCCCTTCGTTGTAGAGCGTGACGAACTCTTTACGCACAGCCCTGGAAAGCCCTTCGTCCATTGTAAACCGCTCCCTCTCCCAGTCGCAGGCGGAGCCGAGCGCTTTAAGCTGGTTGATTATGGCGTTACCGGATTCTTTTTTCCATTTCCAGACCTCTTCGATAAAAGCATCCCTGCCCATTTCAAGGCGGGATTTGCCCTGGGCGGCGAGGCGCTTCTCCACCACGTTCTGGGTGGCTATTCCCGCGTGGTCTGTGCCGGGGATCCACATGGTTTCATAGCCTTTCAGCTTGTGGAAGCGGATAAGGATATCCTGTATGGTATTATTAAGGGCGTGCCCCATATGGAGCGAGCCGGTGACGTTCGGTGGCGGTATGACAATGGAATAGGGCGGTTTAGTGGAATTCTCATCCCCGTGGAACAATTTTTTATCCAGCCAGAACCGGTATGTGGACGCTTCATACTCTTTCGGGTTGACTCTGGGCGCTAACTCTTTTGCCATCGGTATTTCCTTTTAATTGACTTAATATTTAACTTTAAAGAATAGCATTACCGGCGGAATTATTCAATAGGATGATCGGGGAACAAGAGTCCGCGAACAAGAGTCCGCCTATTGGCGGTCTGATTCTCCCGGTTTGCTCAGGTGGCAGATCGTATCGCCGCATCCCCAGCCGGACGCTTTG
>JAVBTI010000133.1:0-9228 GCA_031556255.1 Deferribacterales bacterium
ACGCAAGACCTTTCTTCGACAGCACGTTTGTCAGCGCCGCCGTCAGCGTCGTCTTACCATGGTCTACGTGACCTATCGTTCCCACGTTCACGTGGGGCTTCTTACGCTCATACTTCTGCTTTGCCATAATTCGATCCTCCGAATCTCACGCTCCGCCGGACATCCTGTCCTGCGTCGCTTATCGAATACAGAAAGTGCCTACACTAAGACACAAGCCGAAAGCCCACGCCCGGAATTGAACCGGGGACCTCGTCCTTACCAAGGACGCGCTCTAACCGACTGAACCACGTGGGCGTGGACCTCTCTAAAATACGCCGCATGCTGCGGCGGAGTGTCGCGGACATCCTTCTAAGCGGGCGACGGGATTTGAACCCGCGACCCTCAGCTTGGAAGGCTGATGCTCTAGCCAACTGAGCTACACCCGCGACAAAAATAAAACACAGTGGGGAGAGGAGGATTCGAACCTCCGAAGCAACTTGCAACAGGTTTACAGCCTGCCCCCTTTGGCCACTCGGGTATCTCCCCAAACACAATACAGACTAGAAACACGCAATACCTGTAAAGCATATTTCCACTTACACCACAACAATATGGCGGAAGGGGATAATATGATAATGCTTGGCCAATGTCAAGCATTTTTTATAACGCTCCGCAGCAAACTAGGCGATGTCCGGTTTTTCAATATTTTCAGTACGGAAGACGGAAAGCGCTCCCTGACAGTCATTAGTATTCTTCTGTCTGTGTTCTTCTGTCTGTGTTCTTCTGCCTGCGGTTATTTTTGGTTTGATTTTTTCCATTCCATACATATAATGGCTCCGAGGTGGCCGATGTGGCTTGATATTTTGACTCGTTTCATAGCGCTGGCAGGGCCGCTGTCCGTCAGCGCGACTCAGATAGCGTATGGCGTGCTTGCCGCCATATTCATATACGGCATTGTAAAAGGTGAGTACAAAGGGATTGGAAAGAACCCTTACCTCATATTTTTTGCCGCTCTTATAGTAGCAATGTTAATAACAACACTGTGCGCAGTGGATGTAAAAAAATCTTTTACTCAATACAAACAGGTATTGTTGCCGCTTACCTTCCTTGTGGGCTACTACATCTGCAGAAGGCCCAGGCTTGAAGGTGTATTATTCTGGACCCTCGCCGGCGGGGCGATAGCCACTGTCTGGGGCGCAGTGAGGCTTTATCTGTACGGCCCGGCGGACGGGGGCATCCTTTACAGGGTAGCCGGGACGTTCCGCTCTTCCATACGTTTCGGAAACCTGATAGCACTGGTCACCATGCTCGGGATATGCATTTTAATTTTAAAGCTTTACCGCAGCAAAAGAGAGCGCAACATATATATTGCTTTGACTGTAATTTCGTTCGCGGGGCTGATAGCCTCCAGCACAAGGGGAGCTATGATAGCGCTTGTCGCCGGTATTGTGGTGCTCCTGCTCTGCGTATTCCGCACCAGAGGGGTGGTGCTGTCGGCGCTGGTCTGCGCTGCGGCGGTCGGCCTTGTATGGGTAATACCCGATCTGCGGGCAAGGTTTGCGGAATCTTTCACCCATTTCGGTGATCACACCAACTCGCTGGGATGGCGCTTTGTTTTGTGGGACGAAAGCTGGAAAGTTTTTAAAGAGCACCCTTTGACCGGAGTTGGCTTTGCAAACCTGTCGGAATACTATTTGAAACCGCTCAGAGCTCTTTACCCGGACGGCATGTCGGTGGCGCACGCACACAATAATATATTACAAATCCTGGCGGAACACGGAATAATGGGCTTTGCGGCGGTAGCTGCGTTATATATCAAGCTTACCTACGATCAGTTCAAAGGCGTTATCTCCGGAAACCGCTTCGCCATCACCGGGTTTGTGCTGCTTGCGCTGGCCATGGCCGAAGGAATCACGGAGTACTCGCTGTTCAACAGTGAACTTTGCATGATGTTCTGGCTTTTATCCGGAGGGCTGCTGGCCGCACAGCAAAGCAGCACCCCTGGTGAAAACTTAAGCCGGTAAAGTCTAAAGCTCGTCCGGCATCTCATTCTCCTGCGGTTCAGCCTCTTCAGGCGCTTCCGCAGGCGTGCCCAATTCCACCGGCACACATTTCCGTGCGTAAACTATGAAGGCGCTGTGGTAATATATCCACATTTCCGGGCGCACTGAAAGCCCGTCCACCTTCCAGGGAATTGAGGGAAGCTGGAACACCTCTATCTCATCAAAATATCCGCTCCCCCTCAGGCTTTCCACCATTGATTTGGCCTGCAAAATAGTGGGGCTGTAGCTCACAACTATACCGCCGCTGATGAGGGTCTCTTTCAGATGCGGCGTAACCTGCCACGGCTCCGGCAGATCCAGCAGAACCCGGTCATACACGCCGTCAAGGCCCTTATAGATATCCCGCACCACGATCTCATGGTTTTCAGGCTCATAGCCCAGAAATGTGGAGATAAACTTTTTGGACATATCGGCAAAATCTTTGCGCACTTCATAGGAAGTGAGCTTGCCGGTTCCGCCCAGGGCGCGCAGAATCGCAATCGAAAGTGCCCCCTGACCTATCCCGGACTCGAGGATACGCTGATGCGGAGCCACGTCTCCCCACATCAGTATGGCGGCGGTGTCTTTAGGGTAGATTATCTGTGCCTGCCGCTTGATATGCATCACATAATCGCGGTAGGTCACGGCAAATACCCTGTACGGATAGCCTCCGCTGGTTTTGCCGCCGCCGGTTGTTTTGGCCGTGCCGCCGGACGGCAGCGATGCGAGCAGATCGTGCTCTATATATCCGTACTGGGATGAGAAGCGCCC
This sequence comes from Deferribacterales bacterium, assembly GCA_031556255.1. Lineage (GTDB taxonomy): Bacteria > Chrysiogenota > Deferribacteres > Deferribacterales > JAISNW01 > JAIRQX01. The sequence continues at coordinate 2,793 of JAVBTI010000133.1, forward strand.
GCCCGGTTTCAGTGTTATCATGTGTTTCCGGCGTTTTTTGTCGGTAAGAATGACTATCGAATAGCCCAAAGGTTTGTTTGTTTCCATAAGTGCGGGATTGTAAAAGGTAACCGCGGAAAGATCAATATATTTGTTTTAAATGATCTATTCCCGTGCTAAGCTCCGCCATGAACAAGTATTATTCACCAAGCTGCGCTCTTTCTCTCTATAAACCCGGACTTGCTGAAAAAACCGGGCAACTGATCAACAGTTTTGAAGAAACCGCCGCACTGAACCACTGCTGCCGGGCAGATCCTAAACTGCCTGCCGATTCTCTGGTAATTAATGTCTGCCCCGGCTGCGACTGGCGTTTTTCCAGGCTTTACGAAGACGTCAGCACCATAACCCTATGGGAATACCTTGTGGATAAAGACATACCGCTGCCTGATCACGGCAGGAAGGTGATGTCGCTGCACGATTCCTGCTCAGTGCGGGGGAAAGACGGCATTTACAATGCAGTGCGCACCCTGCTGAGACGGATGAATATCACGGTGGCCGAGCCTGAACATAACCGGGCTGACAGCCGTTGCTGCGGATTTACAGTCTACGGAAAAGTCTCAAAAGAAGAGTTCAAAGAGGCGTCCCGCAGGCGCTGCACAGAGATGCCTGCTGAAGATGTTGTGGTATATTGCGTCTCATGTATGAAAAACCTCCACTACGGAGGCGGCAAACGGGTCCATCACATCATGGATTTGCTGTTCAATGAAGAGAGTACTTTCGAGATAAATGACCCGGATATCTGGAGTGCAAAAATAGGGGCATACATAAAAAAACACAGTTGAAATTGCTTTTATGCATGAACAATAAAAAACCCCGCTGAGTTTAAGCTTCGCGGGGTTGATTTTAAGAATAATAAGGACTTTCCCCATTAATTATATTCAGGGTTCCGGGTCAAGCCCGGAATGACAAATAACGGCTACTTCTCGAATTCCGCCTTCAGTTCATCCATACGTCCGAAAATATTGGTTACATAGTCGGGGTTGTGTATGCTGCGGCTTCCGTCACGATCCACCAGATCGAACAGCTTTTCATACTCATTAAATATGGCACGTTTTTCAGGTGTCATACCTGAGCGCTTTTCCAGATTACCCATATAGAATGCGGAAGCATCGGCGCGCATCTCATCATAAGCTTCCTGGAAAGAAACCATAATGTCCGCATAGCCTTCATCATGGCAGTCAATACAGCTCTCTTTGGTAGGCCTTACAAAGGGATCCGGATGGCACGATTCGCAGCCGAGATCCATCATTACCCAACGCTCGCCTTCCACGCCGTATTTCTGCGCCACGGTGCCTTCCTGTATGCCAGCCTGATTGACGTGGCATTTCATACAGTCGTCGTTTTCAGCGGGGTTGGCTCCGCCGGCGCGCATTTCATCATGGCAGGTCCAGCATGTCTGCATAGAAGGCTTGGCTATAAAATCACCGCTGTGGGCCGCGCTGTCATGGCATTTGGCGCAGGGGACTTCCAGATTTATGTGAATAGCGTGATTAGGCTCCACTCCGGAGGAAACAGGCTCTTCCAGCAGATCCGCCATGCCGTATATTTCTCTGAATTCAGGGTTTTTTACCGTGTCCAGCTTACGCATAGCCACGCCGGCAAAGGTCATGAAATGCTTATCCCTGTTATCCCTGTTGACTTCGTCGGTATGGCAGTGCATGCAGATCGAAGCCCGTACCAGTTTGGCGCTTGCTTCGGGATTGCCCGGATATTCGGACAGCTTTTCAAGTTTATGTTCTTTCGACGTGATGAATTCCATCACAAGGTCGTAAAGCCCGTCTTCCACCTTGGCTCTGACATACCCCACGGCACCGGGCTGTATACTGTGGCAGTCAAGGCATTCAACTTCGTTGTACGCGTGAACGTTCTTACTCCATGTGGCATATTCCGCCAAAGGCCCAGTACCGTCTTTGTCATGACAAAGTTTGCAGAACTTCGGGTTACTGGTCAGGTGCATTGCCTCATAGGTGGCAAAGGTAGCTACGACCACAACCGCCAGCAGTATTACTACCGAGGCGACCGGGTGTTTTTTGATAAAGTTGCCTATCCATTTGAACAGCCCTTTAATCTTTGAAAACATAGGTTCTCCCCCTAAAAACTCCGAACAACATCCGTTAAAGCATAAAAGAAAGGGACGGCTTACACCGTCCCGAGGTTTGAAAATTAAATAACAAACAGAAGCAGGATGGAAACGACCAGAGAGTAAATAGCCAGGGACTCAATCAGTGCGAGACCGAGGATCATCATGGTCATTATGCGCGGAGCTACGCTGGGGTTGCGGGATACGCCTTCCAGAGCGCTGCCGATCGCACGCCCCATGCCGATACCTGTACCGAAAGCGGCGATACCGATGGCAAGACCGGCGCCAAGAAAAATTGCCCACGCGCCGGGGCCTTCTTTAAGGCTTGCGGCTTCCTGAGCAAACGCGGAGCCGGTGACCAGAACAAACATTAACGCACCCAGCACTACATGCAGAGTTCTTTTCATAAAAACTGTCCTCCGAAATAAAGTTTTTTTCCTATTTAATGTGCTGTAAAAAGCACCACTTTTACAGTTTAGTGAGCTTCCTCAAGCGCACCGCTTATATAAACCATGGTAAGCAGCATAAACACAAAGGCCTGCAGCAGTCCGGTAAACGCCGCCAGAAAGTACATCGGCAAAGGCACTAAAAAAGGAACCAGCATAAAAAGGATAGCTATGACTATCTCTTCTCCGGTTATGTTGCCGAAAAGACGCATAGTCAGTGAAAGCGGACGCGCCAGATGCCCTACAATCTCTATGAAAAACATCAACGGCGCCAGCACGGGCATAGGACCAAGAAACTGCTTTATATAGTGTGCGCCGTGCCTGCGAATGCCTATATACTGGTAAAAAAAGAACACGCACAACGCCGGTGCGGCGGTGGTATTCATATTCATCGTGGGAGGGAGAAATCCGGGAATGAGCCCCAGCAGGTTTGACACGGCAACATAGAACCCGATGCCGAAGATGAGCGGCATATAGGCGAGACCGTCTTTCCCCATGACGCTTTCGCCCAGGGCATAAAGGTATCCCACCAGCCCCTCGAAAAGGCCCTGACCTTTCCCGGGTACTTCCGCGGTCATCCTGCGGACCAAAAGCCCGATACAGAAAATGATTATCATCGCCACAAACAGCATTATCACATGCGTATACTTATCCTGAAGATGCTGTGGCAGAAACGACACAGTTGTTACCGGGTGCTCCATATATATACTCCGCTAATAATATTCCGCTGTTTACCGCTGTTCCCTGAGGGCGGCATAAAACAAAACCGCCGCCATGCATAGTGTAGGCAGCGTTAAGCCCGCAACCACACCCAGTGGGTTCAACTTAAATCTAACCAATAATAGATAAAGCAAAATTGCGAAACACGCAAGACGAAAAATAAACCTTGCCTGAAAAAATATTTCTTTCCCCTCTGACAGAAATCTTTCAACATCTTTCGCCAGAAAAAAAAGCGAAACAATTCCTATGATGGCGGCCGCGAAAAGTGCCGGCGGAAACGACGGATATCCGGCAATATATACAGCCAGTGAAACCACTGCCGCCACAAGAAGGGAAAAAACCGCAGTAACCGCCATATGCCGCTTTATATCAAAATTCATAAAAGCCTCGCTTTAATCGCGGGAATTGCCGAATATGCGCAGCAAAAATAGGAACATATTGATAAAATCGAGATAAAGAGTCAACGCCCCTGCTATGCTCAGTTTTATAGTCAAATCCGTGTTCCCTTCATCAAGGGACAGCGCCATGTTTTTAAGTTTCTGCGTGTCGGCAGCGGTCAGGCCGGCAAAAACAAATACGCCCAGATAGCTTATCACCCAGTAAATGGTGGGGCTGTGCAGAAAAATATTCACAACTGACGCAATAATAAGACCTATCAGCCCCATGAACATAAATCTGCCGAGGCCGCTCAGATCTTTTTTCACCGCCATCCCCGCCATGCTTGTAACGGCAAACATCCCGGCGCATATGAAAAAAACAGAAGTCAGCGCGGCCTGGGTGTAAACAATAAATATGGACGACAAAGTAACGCCCATGCTCACCGAGTACACGATAAACATCAGCATCAGCACCGCCGCGCCCACACGTTTCACCAGGGCGGAGATAGCTATCACCAGAGCAAACTGTAATATGATAACGCCTATTAACATAGGGGTTGATGAAAAGATGGTGTTGTAAACCGCCGGGGTTTGGGCCACGAAATAGGCTGTGAACCCGGTCATCACCAGCGCCGCGGTCATCCAGCCATATACTTTAGCCATAAATGAGCGTACAATGGCATACGGACTGTCCGCTATAATTACGCTTCTTCTTGTGTTATTTCCCATATCCTCACCTTTATCACTACGCAATATAACACTTATTCTGAAAAAATGATACTGCTTTGAGGAAAACCGGGGGCCGGCCCTCCCGTATGAATGGGAAAGGCCGGTATTTTAAAGCTTTTTAGTCCACTTTGAATTTGGAAACGATAGTTTTAAGTGTCTCCGCCCTGTTCTGAAGGTGCGACACTGTGCTTGAAACTTCGTTCACCGCGTGCACACTCTCCTCTATACCGGCGGCAATCCCTTGTGTATTGTCATTTACTTCCTGAACCATTTTAAACTGTTCGGATATCTCGCCGTTAACCTTCCGGGTCGTGGCGTCGATCTCGCCCACAACACCCACCGCTGTTTTAAACACTTTATCTGTTTTATTGATATTATCAAGGCCTTCGTTCACGCTGAATGTGGCGTTGTCCATCTCCGCAGAAGCAGTCGAAGTCTCTTTCTGAAGAGTTGTGATGATCTCGGATATCTCCCTGGTGGATCGCTGAGTCCGTTCCGCCAGTTTTCTTACCTCATCCGCCACCACGGCAAATCCCCGCCCGGCATCACCGGCGCGTGCCGCTTCTATAGCTGCATTCAGTGCCAATAGATTTGTCTGGTCAGCTATATCATTGATCACTCCCAGTATATCGCCTATTTTTGAAGAGGATTCCGCAAGATTGCCGATAGTCATGCTCAGTGATCTGTTTTTATCTTTTATTATATTCATGTTATCCACAACAACGCCCAGTTGTTCACTCCCCTTATGCATGGACTCCTGCGCTGCGCTCATTTTGGAAACATTCTGCGCAAGGCTGTCAACCGCTACTCTGGACGTATCACTTATGGTATCTATATTGTGCGCCACGGAAGACACCTGCTCCGACTGACTGGCGAACGTGGTCGACAGTTCTTCCATAGTGGCCGCGAGCTGGCTGTTGCCGGAAGCCACCTCATCGGCGGCCGTTTTCACGTCGCTGACTATCGTGCGCAGATTGGACACAAACCTGTTCATATAGCCGGCCAGCACTTCAAATTCATCGCCGGTTTTTATGGCTATATGCTTGGTCAAATCGCCGTCTCCTTCGGTAAGATCTTTAAGAGCATCCATAAACCGGTTGAGATACCGGATTATACTTCGCTTTGTTATAATGAACGTGGCGATAATAATAACCACTATGAAAACCAGTATAACACGTGATATTATAAGCATTATAGGGAGCCCCACCGCTTTATAGGCATCGTCCATATTGAATGCTATGGCCAATCCCAGCGAAGGGGCACTGCCGATAACCACAGGGGTTACTATCAGAGCCATATCTTTTTTAGTTTTCGTATTATGCCAGGGCTTCTGAAGAACCTGATGGGAGGTGTATGCGGTGATTATCTCGGAGGGGCTTAACCCTTTCATATATGTGATTTTGGAATAGTCGTCCCCCACGGTCTCAGCATTCGGAGAAACCATAATAATGCCTTTATTGCTGAAAAGCATAGCATAGCCTGTTTCAAAAGGTTTTATCGTGTCCACTATTTTTTTGAATCTGTCCACGAGCAGGTCCAGTGTGACGGCCCCTATCACCGTACCACCAGCGGACATAACAGGAGCCGACATCGTGACCATAAATTTTACTTCTCCGGACTCAAGCTGTTGTCCGGTCGGGCGCGACACGTATTCCATGATCTTAGTGTTATAAAAAAAAGGCTCAGTCAGCACCATGGTCTTGCCAGTCATGACGCCTTTATACCACGGAGCAGCGTTGCGCGTATCTTGCAGTTCAACCTGTTCATATACGCCGGTGCTGACACGGTGGAAATAATATTCCAACTCAGGCGCGCCGTCGTCTATAGCGCCCGGCAGCAAATACACAGAGCCCCCGAAAATATCGTGGCTTTTAAGGCTGTCCTGAAGCATTGTGAGCATCATACCTCTCGATATTCTATCGTGATGCTCCGCGTCAAGAGCCGAAACTTTCCCGGTGATCTCAGTCAACGTAGTATACAATTCATTAAGCACGCCCTCCAGCCGGGCGTCGTTCGTCTCGGCAATACTTCTGGCCAGAGCCCTC
>JAVBTI010000003.1:0-3849 GCA_031556255.1 Deferribacterales bacterium
AAAAGCGAAATGGAAAAAAAGGGGCTGGTCAGAATATAAGTTTTCCCGCCAGCTCCAAAATTCCCGCCTTAGAGGTTCACGGATGAACTTTTCTCAAACACGCCTCCTGCCCGTCAAGGGCGCATATAATCTGCGGGATATGGGCGGCTATAAAACTGCATGCGGCAAATCCTTAAAATGGCAGACCGTATTCCGCTCCGGCGACCTGAACGCCCTGAGTGACCACGATCTGAGTTATCTCGCGGGCCTTAATATAAAATCGTTCATCGACTTCCGGAGCGACGATGAAAAGTCCGCCGCGCCGGACAGAATTCCGAAATCCCTGCTGCATACATACGATCTTCCCATAAGCGGCGCCAGCCTCATAGATCTCCGGAGCGCCGACGCATCCAACGCATCCTCCTTTATGGTTCAGGCTTACCAAACTTTCGTCACGGATATGGCGCACATATACCGGCTTTTCTTCAAGATTCTAATGAACGGAGAAAGTGCCCCCCTTCTTTTTCACTGCTCCGCCGGGAAAGACCGGACGGGATACGCCGCACTTCTCTTTCTCCTGTCGCTCGACGTGCCGAGGGAAACTATTTTGGAAGACTATCTCCTGTCCGGCCTTTATTTACAGGGTAAATACGCCGGATTCATATCCGCGCACCCAGCCCTGGCGCCGCTTATGACGGTGGATAAACAGTATCTTCAGGCGGCACTGGATATGATAGACGGGGAATACGGCGGCGCGGAAAAGTATCTTACCGAGTATCTCGACGTGGATACAGATAAAATGAAAGCGCTGTATACGGAATAGATCGGGGGCAGTTTCATCCTCAGCTTACCGTTAACTTTGCTGAACTCTGCGCAGATATCCGTTTTGAAAATTACAAATACGCACTTCACATAATAAAAAAAGCGGCATTACGCCGCTTTTCCAATTGGAAGCACCTTTTTCGGAGCGCGTGGCCGCGCACCATATACTACTTGACTTTTTCTTTGAAAGATTTACCAGGGGTAAATTTCGGTGTTTTTCTGGCGGGTATATTAATAGTTTTGCCAGTCTGTGGATTTCTGCCTTTACGGGCAGCGCGCTTAGCTACTTTAAAAGAGCCAAAGCCAACCAATGTCACGGAACCGCCTTTCTTGAGAGCGTCCATAACTGCTTCGAGCATTGCGTCGATGGCGTTCTGAGTGTCTTTCTTTGTCAGCTCAGCCTTCTTCGCGACCTTGTCAACGAGTTCCTGTTTGTTCATCTGTAAACCTCCTAGGTTTTTACTCTAAAACCTTGTTTAGCACGATTATTTTCACAGTGCCAGCTAAATTTTCAGCACAAAAACAGGCTTTCTAAAAATAGCGTTATTTACCAACAAGTTATAATGTAAAAAAAATTTTGACAACGGCTGGAATCTGCTGCTGTAGCCACTGTGCGAAATAAAAAAAGCTGTTTGTTAATTCTCATTTTCCTTTCCAGTTAATGCTCTCAACACTTAAACAGCTTGAAAACAAAGGAATTACAAGCTTACCGCTGTCATTTTTTAGGGAAAAGACGCTCTTCCACGAGTTGACATATTATATGTTCAATAAGGGCGTGGCCTTCCTGTATACGTGGTGTATCCGTCGATGGAATTTTGAATATGAAATCGCATATATCATCCATTTTTGAAAGCTTCGCGCCGGTCAGGCCCACAACCGCCACCTCTTTTTTTTTCGCAGCGTTAATTGCATTGATGATACTGGGCGAATTGCCGGATGTGGATATGGCAAACAGAATATCCCCTTTGACGGCGTTCCCCTCCACCTGACGTGAAAAAACCTGGTCGTAGCCGTAGTCGTTGCCTATCGCGGTAAGGATGGATGTATCGGTCGTCAGCGCGACGGCGGGCAGCGAAGGGCGGTCATAATAAAATCTCCCCACATATTCGGCGGCGAAATGCTGGGCGTCCGCTGCGGAGCCTCCATTGCCGGCCGCCAGTATTTTATTCCCGTTTTTATAGGCGGCAACGGCAAGCGCTACCACGGCCTCGATAGTTGCAATCAGTTTATCATCGTTCAATATACGTTCTTTCGCGGCAATAGATTCCTTTATGGCTGTTCTGATTTTGTCCATCTGTCACTCCTTGGGCTAAGTCTAATATCAACCTGTTATTTTTGCAACTCCCATTAGTTCGCAAAATGGTTACGCTTGATATACAAAGTGTAATCCGTTATACTTTTTAATTATGATTTCATCAATAAAAGGAGAGTTCCGGCGACAAGTGGGCGGGGTTCCGCACCCCGAACAGAACATTGCTGGTATTCCAGAAGGTAAAAAATTACATCCCGCCCGTGTGGCCGTGGAAAGACGGCGAGCGACAGCAAATGGCCCATATAGATTGCATGATGGGCAACCGCCGGCGGCAGAGGCGCACGCTCTGAGATGCGGGGCAAAAAAAGCCGACGTCCGGTATTACAATACTTCCACCATGATGCTTGACCCTGCCGGGCATAGGTTTTGCCTGTCAACCGTACAACAATAAATGGATAAATTCCGGCGGACATGATGATCAATAAATATAATTACAGACTTGAAACAGGCCTTGTCGGGACAAATGACGATAACATCGCTTCTGTTCTCTATAACATCAACCGGATGGAAATGAATGCCTTCCCGGCATTTGCAGATGCAAAAGAGATGGAAGAGGCCTTAGGCGAGCTTTTTTTCATGATTGCGGATGCCAAGGTTCATATGCACAGGTTTTTAGATAATTCCGTCGGGGAAACGGACACCGGCACTGCCGACGCCGTCACTGCGGCGTTAGCTGGCGCAATACAGATCGTGCGTGACGCCGGGTCGGATCGAAGCAGTGAGGCGGAAATGTCCGCGGCATTTCCAAAGGTGTATAAAATGCTCTTGGCTATCGTCCCGTCGGTTCTTGCATTGGACGCCCAAGCTAACGACAGGGCATGAATTCAAATTCATAGCCGATTTATTAACTTTAAGTTAATTAAATCCACTCCAGGCTGTAATCAGACACTCTGCTCATTGCGCGGCCTTGAAATGATGGTGCTCATAAGATCCTGCACATGATGGTGCATCGGAGGGTGCGTCATCAACACCGACGGGAAAAATCCGGAGCGGTGCCACGGTGCAATGGATTGCACGGCTGCAGTAATTGAAATCGGGCACTGTGTTGCGCCTTTCTATTGCCCGTAACGCGCTCGCCAATGCAAAGGGCTTGCCGGTGAGGTGCGCCGCGACGGCATCCGCAAAAAACTCTCTTCGCCGGCTTACCGCCGCCTTTATCAAAGGCGCGACAAGCGCCCCGTAAAACCCACACAGAACGGGCACAGCCAGCGTAACCGGGTGAAACAGCGGATTACGGGCAACCGGCGGGCTGGCTTTAGACCGTCCAGCATAAAATCCCCCGCGGCCACAAAAAACCCACTCCGGATATTATCAGCATCATAAGGCGGGTATCCCTGTTGATTATATGGGCTATTTCATGCGCGGCTATCGTTTCCAGCTTCCCGGGCTTCAAATTGTCAACCAGACCCTGCTTGAATACTATAACTTAAGCGACTTATCTCTGAATGTCAGATACGGCGCCAGCACCCACAGCACAGTAACCGCAATCGCCGCCGCCATAATTATCACAAAATTGCGGTCGTATCTACCGAGATCCACCGGCGTACCGGCGTAATGCCTTATGAACAGGAATACAATAGAGGAGAGCCCTATAAAAAAATGAGGGGGAATAAGAACCATAAAAATAGTGTGCGGGCATTGTTGCCGGCAGACTGTTTAAACATTGCCGTAACCACCAAGCACCCTGAAACAATACTTTCTTCATTTCAGGGCGTATCCGAAGGCCAGCTTTATTT
>JAVBTI010000071.1:0-9211 GCA_031556255.1 Deferribacterales bacterium
CGCAAGCCCGTCCAGCCCCGTGCCGGCGGTGAAGATGCTGTATCCCTCCAATTCGAGAAAAAGGCTGATAAGTTCACATATTTCCTTGTCGTCGTCTATCACCAGTATCTTCTTTTTCATAATTCCCATGCTAATTCAAAACTGTATTTAATTACAAGGATAAAATTTGCGGAGTGGCCGGAAGTGTGCTATTATTATATCATTAAGGAGGATGTGATGGTCACTCCAGAAAATATATTTAACGCGGAGCGCAGGAAAGTGATGAAAATGCTCGGCCTGACGGCCGCGGCGGTGACTGTGCCCGGTTTTTCATGTGCCAGGGAGAAAGGTGAACCCATGCCAGATAACGCTAACACGCCGGAGGAAACGGCGACGACATTCAATAACTTTTACGAGTTCGGCTTTGGAAAGAGTGAGCCGGCCAGGAACGCAACCAAATTTGACACTTCAAAATGGGTGATTAAGATGGACGGGGAGGTGAAAAACCCTATGTCCATGAGCATGCCGGAACTGCTGTCGCATATAACCCCGGAAGAACGCGTGTACCGCATGAGGTGTGTGGAGGGGTGGTCTATGATTATCCCCTGGCACGGCACAGAGCTGAACCGGCTTATAGCGCTGCTCCAGCCCACAGACAAGGCGAAATTTGTTGCTTTTGAATCGTGCGCGGACCCGGCGCAGATGCCGGAAGTCGCCGCGAAAAGTTTCCCTTTCCCTTATATAGAAGGGCTACGGTTGGATGAGGCGATGCACCCGCTTACGATCCTGGCCACGGGAGCCTATGGTAAACCGCTGCTGCCGCAGAGCGGTGCGCCGGTGCGTCTTGTGGTCCCATGGAAATACGGCTTTAAATCGTTGAAATCCATAGTGAAGATCACCTTCACTGCGCATCAGCCACCTACGACCTGGAACAAATATAATCCGCACGAATATGGGTTTTATGCCAACGTGAATCCGCTGGTGCCCCATCCCCGATGGTCACAGGCCACGGAGCGGATTATTACAGGCAACAGCGGCGCACAGAGAAAATCCACCGAACTTTTCAACGGCTATGGTGAGGTGGAGGAGCTGTATAAGGGGATGGACCTGATTAAAAATTATTAAATATAAACCGCCGTTTTTTCTTAAGGAATCCATTGACAACAGCGCCCGGAACTGGTTTACTGTGCTGTCGGAAATCAATTTTCACGGGGGATATTTTATGCGGAAAAATCGTTTAATGTTACTTTTCCTGATTCTTTTGACGGCACTTTTCCTGCTGGCGGGCTGTACCAAGAAGGATAAAGGCGCCGCGGCTGCGGATGCACAGAAACCCATAAACGCCGGGTTTGTCTATGTAGGCCACATCGGGGATGCCGGTTGGACCTTCTCCCACGACCAGGGGCGCAAAGAGATGGAGACGCTCCCATATGTTGATCCCTCCGTCTATATCGAAGGGGTGCCTGAAGGGGCGGACGCCGTGCGCGTAATCACAAGCCTGGCCGATAAAGGACACAATCCGATCTTCGCCAACAGCTTTGGGTATATGGACGCCATGGTAGAAGTCGCCAAAAAATATCCCAACATAATATTTATGCACTGCTCCGGCTATAAAACTGCCCCCAATCTGGGCACATATTTCGGCAGGATCGAGGAAGCCCGCTACCTGTCCGGCATAGTGGCCGGCAAAATGACCAAGAGTAATATTATAGGTTATGTGGCCGCATACCCAATTCCGGAAGTAATCCGCGGGATCAACTCTTTTACTCTGGGCGCGCAGAGCGTAAACCCCGGCGTGACTGTGAGGGTTGTGTGGACGCAGACATGGTACGACCCCGCTCTTGAGAGAAGTGCGGCGGACAGCCTTTTGGACGTTGGCGCCGATATCCTGACCATGCACCAGGACACCCCGGCGGCGATCCAGGCGGCCAAAGACAAGAACAAGCTGGCCATCGGCTACCACAGCGATATGTCCAAATATGCCCCCGAAACCTTTCTGACCGCGCCTGTATGGAACTGGGGCGGCTACTACAAATACGTGGCTGAGAGGGTTCACGACGGCACATGGCAATCTTCCCAGGATATGTGGGGGATGAAAGAGGGGCTGGTGGATCTTGCTCCCTTCGGCCCGAAAGTGCCTGAGGACGTGAAAGCTATTGTTGCCGAGAAAAAACAGATGATAATAGACGGCAAACTCATGCCTTTCCAGGGACCTATAATTGATCAGGACGGCAAAATCCGCATCCCGGCGGACAGGTCGGCCACACAGGATGAGGAACTGACTATGGACTACTTTGTGAAAGGTGTTGTAGGCAAGCCTCAGTAGCGTAGCCGTGATACAGGCGCGCTGCTTTGCCGCCATTGACATTGGCAATCCTCATGTACGTCTATGTACACACCGGTTGCCCCGGTAAATGGCGTCGCGCATCGCATCCTGTCTGACAGTTGCCTTAGTCGTTTTTAGGAGCAGTCACTATTTCGATCTTATCCGCGCGAGGTGTGTCGAAGTCATTTTTCGGTCTTCCCGCCCTGGAGGGTGTCTCTTTTGAGCTGAACCGGGGCGAGATACTCACCGTTTTCGGAGAAAACGGCGCGGGTAAGAGCACGCTTATGAACGTTCTTACCGGGGTCTACCGGATGGACTCCGGCACGCTCTTCATGGATGGCGTGGAGATGAAGTTCCGTTCTCCGGAAGACAGTGTTGCCGCGGGGATCGGGATGGTGCACCAGCACTTTATGCTCGTGGAAGCGCACAGCGTCTTTGAGAATATCGTAATCGCTCTCCCCTCACTTCCCTTCATATTGAATATCAAAAAGCTGAAGAAACAGATAAGCTCGTTTATTAACGAGTTCGGCCTCAGTTTCAGCATAGATACTCCTATCTACCGCCTCTCCGTGGGGGAGCAACAGTGGGTGGAGATATTAAAGCTCCTCATACGCAAATGTTCAGTGCTCATATTGGATGAGCCCACGGCGGTGCTGACTCCGCAGGAGGCGTCAAAGCTTTTTGCATTTTTGGCAAAGCTTAAAGAGCAGGGGAAGAGCGTAATATTCATCTCCCATAAGATGAAAGAGGTTATGGATTTCTCTGATCGTGTGATGGTGCTGAAGAAGGGGCGGCACATGGGCACGCTGCCCCGGGGGCAGTTTACCCAGGAAGACCTTGCTCGCCTTATGATAGGAGACGATCGCATTCCCGCCTGGGAAAAGAGCGAAAAGACTGCACAGAGTGTGGTACTTGAACTTAACGGGCTGGTGGCCGCAGGCGCCCACGGTATTCGCGAGCTGAACGGCCTCTCCCTTACGCTGAACAAGGGGGAGATTCTGGGGATTATCGGTGTGGCCGGGAACGGGCAGAAGGCTTTGGCAGAGGCGCTAACGGGGTTAAGGGACGTGGATGGCGGCTCAATTCGGGTGGAGGGGAAAGATGTCACCAACTCCGACGCACGGCATTCGTATATAGCGGGGATCGCCCATATCCCGGAAGACCGGAAAAGCATAGGTATAGCGCCTGATCTTTCGGTGGAAGACAATCTTGTCATGAAAAACTTTCGCCAGAAGCGGTTCCGTAGGTTCGGCATATTCTTGGACAGAAAAGCTATCGGCGAATACGCCCGGACGAAGATCAAAACTTTCGCCATCAAGACCGGCCCGCCTTCTTCCCCCATACGGCTGCTTTCCGGCGGGAACATGCAGAAAGTTATAATAGCGCGGGAGCTGTCCGGTAATCCGCTCGTACTCGTGGCCCTCTACCCCACGCGGGGGCTGGATATGGGTTCCGCGGAATATGTGCACAAGGTTATGGCGGACTCCGCCTCTAAAGGGATGAGCATCTTGCTTATCTCGGAGGATCTGGATGAGCTTCTGAAGGCCTCAGACAGGCTGGCGGTAATATTCCGGGGGCGGATAGCGGGCGTGCTCGATCCGGAAGCCGCCACCCGAGAAGAGATAGGGCTTTTAATGAGCGGTATCACTCATGTTTAAAGTAACCAAGCGCGACCCGTCGATGAAAATCAGCATAGTAGTGCCCTTTGTGTCGTTTTTCTGCGCGCTGGCGGTAGGCGGGGTTTTGCTGGCCATAGCCGGAGTGAACCCGCTGAACGCGTATATATCAATGCTCAGGGAATCGCTCGGCTCCTTCTACGGTTTCACTGAGACTCTTGTGAAAGCGACTCCACTCATATTAACGGCGCTGGGGCTGACAATCGCCTTCCGTATGCAGCTTTGGAATATCGGCGGCGAGGGGCAACTTGCCATGGGGGCCTTCGGCGCAACCTACGTGGCGCTCTATTCCGGGCTAACAAACCATGTGCTGCTGATGATATGCATGTTTGCTGCGGCTTTAATGTGCGGCGGGCTGTGGGGGGCGATAGCCGGCTTCCTGAAGGCGCGGCTGAACGTGAATGAGGTTATCACCACCCTTCTTTTGAACTATGTGGCGCTTTCGTGGGTGGATTATCTTGTGTACGGCCCCTGGAAGGACCCGAAGGGCAACAACTTTCCCTTTACGGCCTATTTTTCTGACGGTGCGCGTCTGACGGAATTTTTTGGCACGAGGCTGCATTCCGGCCTTATATTGGGGCTGGTGATGGCCGTGATACTGTATGTTTTTCTTGAAAAAACCATCTGGGGCTACGAAATAAAGGTGATCGGCAGCAACCCGAAAGCGGCGGACTATGCCGGGATGAACTCCAAACGGCAGATAATAATGGTGCTCTTTCTGAGTGGCGCATTGGCCGGGCTTGCGGGTTTCAGCGAGGCGGCGGGGCTCCAGCACAGGCTGCAGCACGGTATACCCGGCGGATACGGATACACCGCTGTTATTGTGGCCTGGCTGGGTAAACGCCACCCGGCGGGAGTTATCATAGTATCGCTTGTTATGGGGATACTTCTTGTGGGCGGCGAAGGGCTTCAGCTCTACCACCGCCTGTCCGGAAACCTTATAAACGCCTATCTGGGGCTGATTTTGTTTTTCCTTGTTATTGGGGAGTATTTTGTGACGCATAAAGTGGAGTTGGTGAAGAGATGAACGCGGATGTCATAACCCTCCTGCTTACCGCGACTGTTCAGGCGGGCACGCCGATCCTCTTTGCCACTTTGGGGGCTATTGTGGTGGAGCGCGCCGGGGTGAACCAGCTGGGGGTGGAGGGGCTGATGCTGATAGGCGCCCTTGCGGGCTTTGCTGCACTACACTATACGCAAAGCCTTATGCTCGCGGTGCTGGCGGCCTTCATCTTCTCCGGCGCGGCAGGGGGCATCCATGCCTTTATATCTGTAACACTGAAAGGGAACCAGATCGTAAGCGGCCTTGCACTGACCATGTTTGGCGTGGGGATCACGGCGATGTTCGGCAAGACGTTGGTGGCGAAGACTAATCCGGCGTTCAGCACTGTGGAAATACCGCTTTTGAGCAAGATTCCCGTGATCGGGCAGCCGCTTTTCAATCAGGATATGATGATATACGGCAGCTATGTGCTTGTGGCCCTGCTGTGGTTCTTTTTTTCCCGTACGCGGTGGGGGCTTTATGTGCGCACGGCGGGGGAGAATCCCGCGGCGGCAGACACGTCCGGGATAAATGTCCAGAGAGTCAGGTTTTGGGCTACCGTGGCAGGCTCCGGTATATCGGGGCTGGGGGGAGCGTATCTGTCGCTCTTTTACATACCTTTCTGGACGGAGAATATGACCGCGGGAAGGGGCTGGATAGCTGTGGCGCTGGTGATATTCACCGGGTGGTCGACAAACCGAGCGATTCTCGGAGCGTATTTTTTCGGCGGGATAACTGCGCTGCAACTGCGTTTCCAAGCGCTGGGCGCGACGATATCGCCGCAGTTCCTCAATATGCTGCCATATGTGTGCACAATAATGGTGCTGACTTTTTCCGCCATGCGCAAGCGTTATATCTCCCGCACGCCGAAATCGCTCGGCGTGCCGTATGACAGGGAGGGAAGGAACTAGATTTCGCCATTCCTGCGAAGGTGTAAATCTATTCCGTAATTGCGGCCCCGGATCCCCGGTCAAGCCCGGAATTACGGAAAACGGCGGACAGACAGCCCGCGCCAAAATATTATACTTTAAACTTATCCGCTGTGCTTTTGAGTGATTCCGCCCTCATCTGGAGGCCGGAAACCGTTCTGGAGACTTCGTTCACCACATGGGTGCTCTCTTCCAGACCGGAAGCAAACGATCTGGTGTTGTCATTTACCACTTCCACCATGCCGAACTGCTCGCTAACGCTTCTGCTCAGTTCTTCATTGGTGCTGTTAACACCACCCGCCAGACTGACGATGCTTTCAAAAATGGCGTCGGTTGCTCTCACACTTTTAAGGCCGTCTTCCACGCTTTCGGTGGCTCCTGACATCTCAGAATAGGCGGAGGCGGACTCTTTTTGCAGATCGGAAATAATCGCCGATATCTCGCTGGTGGATCTCTGGGTGCGTTCGGCCAGCTTCCTTACTTCATCCGCCACCACAGCAAACCCTCGCCCGGCGTCTCCCGCTCTGGCAGCCTCTATTGCAGCGTTCAGCGCCAGCAGGTTTGTTTGATCAGCTATGTCATTGATTACGCTAAGTATATCTCCGATCTTTCCCGATGAACCGGCGAGGCTGGATACCGTGATGCTTAATTTGGCGGTTTTTTCTTTGATATCCATAATATTTTTGAACACGGTGCTGACCTGGTTTTTACCGTCGGTCACCGCATTGCTTGCTTCGCCTATTATGCGTGTGCTTTCCTCCAGCTTTTTGACCATTTCCTGGGAGGAAACGGTTATCATTTCCATATTATTTGCGACAGAGGCTATCTGGGTTGTTTGGTCAGCAAAAGTTGAGGTGAGTTCCTCCATGGTGCTTGCCAACTGGCTATTGCCCGCCGCCACGTCGTTGGCGGCGCTTTTCACCTCACCCACCACTGTGTTTACGTTGTCCACGAACTTGTTGAAATTTTCCGCAAGCTGTCCGATTTCGTCTTTGCTGGTCACAGGGATGCGGCGTGACAGGTCGGCGTCGCCGGCGTTAAGTTCTTTCACCGAGGATACAAAACTTCTCAGCTTTTTAGTCACGTTTCTGTTTATGAAGAATATGACTGCAAGCCCCGCAATAAGCATTACAATAGCCGAAGCGATGAGCATGAAGCCTATTTTGGAAATAAGGCCGTAAAGTTCGCCGGTATATTTCTGTGAACCGCCCACGGCGGCTTCGGTGAGGCGGTCTATATGAGTGCTCACCTTATTGCCGTAGTCGCTTCTTTCCGTCTGCTGTTTTTTCAGCGTCCCGATGAGCCCCATGAGATCGGCGGAGGTTTCCCCCCCTGCCACGGCCTGTGCCCTCACCTTTCCAAGAAGGGACAGTGCCGGCTGATTTTTTATAAGGGGGGTGATTGTGTCGCACAGCTTAACTATGCTGTTGTATTTTTCCTGGATGGCTGCGGCGTTATCATTAACCCTTTTGCCTGCCGAGAGAACGGTTTCCGTTTCGGCGTCCTGCGTCAGAATTATAATCTCCTGCATGTTGGTGACAGCCTTGAAGGCGCTTTCCATCAAGACGTCCCGCGCCGCGCCGGTAGCATTTGAGTTTTCCACGGTATCCAGAATTTGCGCGGAAAAGAGGCGTGCCTGTTTGAGCAGTTCTGAGGTGATACCGTTCAGCTCCTTTTCTTTGATCCGCATCTGTGCCACGGTTTCATTCCGGCTGGTCTGAAGTGACGCGAGGTAGCCGCCGAACGCCTGCACAAGACCGTCCGTATCGGCGATATATGCGTTCATGTCCTCGTCGTTCTGCTGTTGAAGTATTGTTTTAATAGCGCTGCTTGCGCCGGAGGCCTTTTGCAAAAAATCCACGGTAAGGTTATATGAGCTGTCCGTATCCTGCAAAGAATAGGTGCGCGCCTGATAGCGCATCTTTTCGGTAAATACGGAAGCATTCATGGTCTCTTCCGTGACCGGCATCATTAACGACGCGATCCTGCGGGAATCAGCCCTGGCCGCCTGGAAGATCACGACGGACACGGCGGTACTGAGAATACTTAGAACCAACAGAACAATAATACAGATATTAATTTTGACAGATAACGACATTTTCTTACCGCCTGAAATTTTTACATTAAATGATTACCATGAGGTATTTGAATTAACAAGGTATTATTGGCATCTATAGGTTTTCGGCAACCTTTATTATTCGGGCGAATAAATTTATATGGACTTCGGGTCAGAAAACCCCGTCCAGCACAAAGCGCCATATAATGGTTGTAAGGGCCGCCGCCACTATGCCCAGCGTTGCCATAAGGTTGCAGAGCTGCGGGTTGAGATTATACTGCGCCGCCAACAGACTCATTGTAATATGCGTGGGCATGGCCGCCTCAAGGATGTTTACTTTGGCAAAGCTGCCCCGGCTGCCCAGAATCCACGCCAGCAGAAAAACCAGAGCCGGGGCGATAATGAGTTTGTAAGACATCCCCGCGGCCAGATTCCGCTTTTCTTTGCGCCATTCGGCAAAACGCAGTTGCAGCCCTATGGAGAAAAGCGCCATAGGGGAAAGAGTAGCAAGCAGTTTGTCAAAAAGTGGATTGAGCACGGAAATATCCGCAAAAAGTGGCACAACCAGGGAGGCTATGAGTGCTATCACCACAGGGAACTTGAGTACAGTTTTAATCATCCCGACGGGGGATGCTTTTGCCTCCGGATTGGCGCCCCGCATCACCGCAAGCACTCCGACGGTGGCGAACAGGATGAACGTCATCTGGTCGAACACTATGGCATCTTTGATCGCTCCCTCCCCGTAATAGGCACTGATAAGGGGGTAGCCGACGAACGCTGTATTACCGAGCCCGCTGGTTACAAACAGCGCGGTGCGGGTGCTTTTACTTGCCCCGCTTATTCGGCAGAACAACCATGAGAACACCCACGCCCCGGCCAGGACAAGTATTGATCCCGCCACGGGCAGGAGAACTCCGGCGTTCCACTCTATGCCTGGGATGTAGCGCAGGATAAGAGCTGGCAGCGCCACATACAGCACCCACATATTCACACCCTTTTGGGTGTTTGCGGGCACCAGGTTCGTCCTTGCCAGAAGAACCCCCGCCATGACGGACACAACAATTAAAAGCATGCTGTTCATATCAACTCCGGTAAATCACTCGAAAGACATTCACATTTACCCGAAAAACTCTTTCAGATCCGGGTAAAGTAGGTCGTTGTTTACTATATAGCTCTCATGGGTATGCCCTTTTATTATTTTCA
>JAVBTI010000013.1:0-38202 GCA_031556255.1 Deferribacterales bacterium
CACTTCCACGCGCAGGACACGGATAACGAGATGGTCTTTATAGGCGGCGGCGCGGGGATGGCGCCTTTACGGTCGATAATGTTTGACCAGCTTAAGCGGCTGCGTACAAAACGGAAGGCCACATTCTGGTACGGCGCGCGGAGCCTGAAGGAGCTGTTTTATAAGGAAGATTTCGACGCGCTGGCGGCGGAGTTTGATAACTTCGAGTGGCATGTCGCGCTGTCCGACCCGCAGCCGGAGGATAACTGGATCGGGTTGAAAGGGTTTATACACGCGGTATGTTACGAAGAATACCTTAAAAACCATAATGCGCCGGAGGATTGCGAGTATTACCTCTGCGGCCCGCCGATGATGTCCGGCGCTGTGTTGAAAATGCTTGACAATCTGGGTGTGCCGCCGGAGAATATCTACTACGACGACTTTGGGGCGTAGTGACCTTGAACTCTCCCCTTGGGGAGGTTTGGTGGGGTGGTTTTTTCGGTGGGCAATCCCGCCGTCTCGGGCGGCAACACGGATGTTGCCGCGCGCCCCACGGATGGGGCGCAACTGCGCCAGGGACGGCACGCGGCCATGGATGGCCGCTTTGACAAGTCAGGGACAATAAAATGTTCATAACATTTATTATCGCCTTCCTGCTTTTTGTTTTTTTCGGTGCCGCGCTCTTCTTCGTCTATTCGAAGGGAGGGCGATGCGCCTGCGGTAAACCTGTGGCGCGCAGGAAAAAACAGACGGGTGATAATGAAAAAAGAGGCTGATATGCGATTACAGGTAATCTTGAAAAATCTTGCGGAAAAGTGGGAATGCGGTGAAGAGTTGCGGAAGATAGTGAACTCCGTCCTTGAAATGTACAACGGCGAGCCGGTTTTGCCCTGGGCGGGCTATCTTGTTATGCGGCCTGCGGGATGTTCGGGGGAGGAGGCCGTTGGAACCTGTGCCTTCAAATCCGCTCCCGTGGATAATCGTGTCGAAATAGCTTACCATACCTTCCCGGAATACGAAGGAAAAGGGATAGCCACAAAGATGGCGGAAATGTTGATTATGATAGCGCGGCGTATTAAGCCGGATATCACGCTTGTTGCCCGCACCCTTCCCGTGGAAGGCGCGTCAACGTCAATCCTGAAAAAGCATGGCTTCGTGAAAGCAGGCACCGTAACCGATCCGGAGGACGGCGAGGTCTGGGAGTGGGTGCTGGAAGCGGAAAAACCTCAGTGATTCGTGTATTTATCCAACTTTACATACAGCAACCAGTACAGCGCCGCTGCCGCCAGATAGACGAAAAAGCCGGCGAACACAATATCGCTTAAAAAGTGCCTCCCCTGCATTATCCTCACAAGGCCGATGCCCAGCCCCATGAACATCCCGAAAGCATATCCCGCGCGCTTGCGGAAAACCGTCGTGCCGAGCAGGCCGAGGGTCAACCAGTAAAACCCGAACGCAGCGTGCCCTGAAACAAAGGAACAGTTACCTTCGCACTCGTTTGTCTGAGTGAAAGCCGGGGCGAACTGTTTCTCGCCGCCGAAACACTGCGTATCCGCCGGACGGGCGCGTCCTATATGCTCTTTCAGCACGCCGTTGACAAGAAGCCCCGGCCCTAAAGCCAGAACCAATGCCATATACAGGATTGTCTTGCGCGATATTCCAATAAAACGGGTTTTCCTGGTGATGAAAGAGATCAGCAGGTATATTGCATAAAAAACGATCAGCACTGCCGTCGCCGCATGCACGCCGCGGTATACGATGAAGCCGAAGCCCGTGTCGGAAGAGTAAAACTCGCCATTGGTATAAAAAAGGGCTGTGAAGCCGGTGTCCCACTGTGGATTGGCGTGGAAGAGCCACGCCGCTATGCAGAAAAGCAGGAGGAAGGCCGGGGAGACGCCGCAGATAAAAGGTTTGAAAAAGTTTTTCACCGGCTTACAAACCCTGCAATGACGTCGCCCATCTGCGCCGTGCCGGCAATCTGCTCGCCCGGTTTTTTCTGGTAGATATCGCCGGTGCGCAGGCCGCCTGCGAGAGCTTTTTCCACGGCGTTTTCAATGGCTTTCGCCGCGTCGTCGCGCCCGAACGAGTACCTGAGCAGCAGTGCCGCGGAAAGAATCTGTGCTATGGGGTTTGCAATCCCTTTCCCGGCGATATCCGGGGCGCTGCCGCCGATCGGTTCGTAAAGACCGAAGCCGTTTTCGTTGATCGACGCCGAAGGCAGCATGCCGAGGGAGCCTGCGAGCATGGCTCCTTCGTCGCTAAGGATATCGCCGAACATATTTTCGGTGACGATAACATCAAACTGGGACGGATTCTTTACAAGCTGCATGGCTGCGTTGTCCACGTAGAGATGGCTGAGCCGGACATCGGAAAACTCTTTTTTCTGCAGCTCAGTCACGGTTTTCCGCCACAGCACGCTTGTCATAAGCACGTTGGCCTTGTCGACGCTGGTAACCGTTTTTTTCCTCATGCGGGCGGCCTCGAAAGCTTTCCGGGCGATGCGTTCCACCTCATGTTCGGTATATCGCATGGTGTCCACGGCGGATTTGCCGTCTTCGGATATGTTTTTCGGCGTGCCGAAATAGATTCCGCCTGTCAGCTCCCTGAAAAACACTATATCTATCCCGTCCGGTATAAGCTCGTTTTTGAGCGGACAACTGTCAATCAGCGACGGGTAGACTTTTATCGGACGAATATTGGCGTACAGCGCGAAATGTTTTCTCAGGGGGAGCAGTGCGCCGCGTTCCGGCTGTTTGTCCGGCGGCAGGTTTTCCCATTTAGGCCCGCCCACGGAGCCGAACAGGATTGCGTCATTTTCTTCGCATATTCTGAGTGTTTCTTCCGGCAGCGGATGCCCTGTGCGGTCTATCGCCGCCCCTCCGACAAACGCTTCCGTGATCTGTATTTTAAGGTTGAACCGCTGTTCGGCCGCTTTCAGCACTTTAACCGCTTCCGACATCACTTCCGGGCCGATTCCGTCCCCCGCCAACAATGCTATGCGCATATATTACCTCATATAAAAAGTCAGCAAATAGTATCCAAAAGATGCGGGACTGTCCATAACAAATTTTTAACGTCTCATTCAAATAAAATTATTGCTTATTTTTTACAGATATATACTATTGTTAAGTGAAATATTTTAGGAGGACTCAATGCGTAGATTAATGATTGTACTTTCAGCAGTTTTTCTACTTTTCGCCTTCGGCTGCGAAAAGAAAGCCGCAGATCAAGCTGCGGGCGGCGCAAAACCAATGGCCGAGGCCAAAGACCTTGCGTTCGGGGTACAGGGGCCTGAAACCGGGGAAATCGCCGTATACGGCCTGCAAACGCTTTACGGCGCGCAGCTTGCCGTTAAAGAGATTAATGAAAACGGCGGTATCAACGGGAAGCCTATCAGGATCGTCCACTACGACAGCCGCGGCGATAAAACCGAGGCGCTTAATGTTGCCCAGCGGCTTATCAATAATGACAAAGTATGCTCCATACTGGGCGAACCCACATCCGGGGCTGTTTTTGCAATCCGAAAAACCATCAATGATTCAAAAACAATTGAAATATCCGCCGGTGCGACCGCAGAGAACGTTACCATTGAAGTTGACGCGAAGGGCAACAAGGTGAGCGATCTGCCGTATATTTTCCGCAACACACTTCTTGATAAAGACGGCGCGCCCGCCACCATCAAGTATCTTATGGATAATAAAGGCTGGAAAAACTATGTAATCTTTACGTCTATAAATAACGACTACTCCGTCGGCCTGTCCGCGACTTTCCGCGATGCCATAACAAACAACGGCGGCACGGTTGTCTCCGAGCAGTCCATCGCCGACAAGGACACCAATATATCCGCACAGGTTACGGCGCTGAAAGGCAAGCAGTTCGACGCGGTGGTTTTTTCCGGGTACTATCAGGAAGCTTCCCTCATCATGTTGGAGCTTCGCAAACAGGGTATAATGGTACCGATGGTCGGCGGTGACGGGTTCCAGTCGCCGGAACTATACAATGTAGCCAAAGACGCGGCACTGGGCACCGTGTTCTTCGCGGGCTTCTCCACCACTTCCGACAGCGAAGCCGTTGTAAGCTTTAATGATAAAATAAAGAAAGCCGGGCATGAGACAGACATGTTCGCCGCCCAGGGGTACGACGCGATGTATCTCCTCGCCAACGCAGCCAAAGCCGCCAATGTCACAAACTGCGCAGATCCCGCACAGCGTGCCAAGATGAGAGACGCCCTCGCAACGACCCAAAACTTTATGGGAGTGAGCGGTGAGATGAGTTTCGACGCGGAAGGTAACGGCGTAAAAAAACCGTTTATTCAAGAAGTAGCTAAAGATGCAAACGGCAAATATTATTTCAAACTATTGAATTAAGTTTTGGTGAGGGCAGCTCTACACTGCCCTCATTTTTTGCCGTAGTAGTTTATTCGAAAGATTTAAATTCTGCTTTTTTGTTGATAACATTGTTTTTATTATATAAAAAATTTCTTTCCTAACCCTTGCAAGATACCCTAATTATCTATATAGTGTTTATCATTATAAAAGTTTTAAGTTTTTTTTATAAGGATTTTGCATGAAAAAAAGTATTATGAACTCTTCAGCAGCAGAGAATGAGTATCGCGCGAGGGGTGGTGCGACAAGAGCTAGCTTGCTTCATCAGGCATTACGGTTATTTGCAACAAAAGGTTACGACGGTACGAGTACAAGAGATTTGGCGCAGGTCGCCAATGTAAACCAGGCAGGGATAGCGTACCATTTTAAAAACAAAGAAGGGCTGTATTTTGCGATAAATTCCTGGGTCTCCACATGTATTTCCGGTGAACTGGTGCCGGTGATATCGGCTGCGGAAAAAGATATTGCTGAGGCCGGAGATAACAGGGACAAAGTAAAAGAAGCGCTGCTCTCCTTTTTCGCGGAGCTTTCAAAAATATTATGGGAAGATGAGAGTGTGCAGTGGGAGCTTATGTTTTTCCAGAGGGAGCTTTCCTGCCACGAGGATGACGCTGATAGCCTCCGCAGGCAGCTTTATGACCCTCTGGTGTCCAAAATTCAAAATATAGTGACCCTTGTCACTGGCATTGATAAGAAAGAAGCCGAAAATTATTTTATTGCCAGCATGCTGTTTGACAGCTTTCTGTCGCTGTCACGCAATAAATCGAGCCTTTCAAGGGTTTTGGGGACGCAATGCGTGTGCAACAAGAAAAAACGCCGTGAGCTGTGTGCATCCATGCAACAGCCTGTTTTTCGTTTAATGGGTTTATGACCAGTTGATCGAAGTCTTATTCGTTAAGTCCTACCCGCCTCCAGCCGAAGAGTTTAAGCGATTCGCGGTCATTTTGCAAAAATGCCGTGAATATTTTTTCCGTTTCGCTCAGGCGGGTACCTTCTTTTTTCAGGATGTAGCGGCTTTCCAGGTCGCCGTTGTCCCAGTCTACGCAAACAACGCCGCTTTTGCCAAAGACCGCCTGTACATAGCCGTTCGGCCCTTCAAGAATTAAATGTGAATTACTTTCGGCGTTGAGATGTTTCAATTCGTTTTGTATATCTGCGGGCGCCGGGCTGTCGAGCAATCTTCCGTTTTCATGGAAAAGGACGTAATCGCTTGAGCCGACCCTTCCGCAGCAGCAGATAATCTGTTCGCTATTTATGTCATAAAGCAGCAGACCGTTATTCAGGGCATACAATGCGAGATCTTCAATGTGGACAAGTTTTTCGTCGGAATTTATGCTGAGCAGAATAAAATTATCGTTTTCCATTTCGATGGAAATAGGTTTATTATAGCCGATAATATCAGCCAGCGCGGTTTTGATGGCGGGCAATTCGGGGGAAGCGGGAGTACCTATTAAAAGTCCCCGTGTGGCGGATTCATATATTTTGCGTGCTTTATCCGTGTCCACATTCCTTTCCGGCTGGTGCCATAAGGCAAGCATTTGCGACATAGCGGTCTCCTGTTTTAATAAATTTTCTTCAATATGTCTAAAACTATCCCTTCTGTAATGGCTTTGGGGTTATTTTCCAGGCTGCTCTGCGTAACTGCTCTGTGTGCAAGGCCTGGGAGCGCGTCTCTGGTTATTTTGTAGTCCGCCAGCCTGGTAGGTATGCCGGCGTGTGAGCAGATATTTTTAACGAAATTTGACAGCGACTGCCGCCCGAGGCCTTTAATCATGAGCTCTTCCAGTGCCTGTTCATCCCGGTAGGCGCCTTTGTTGTACTGATATATTTCCCCCAGGGTTATTGCGCACGCAATGCCATGATTGATACCATAATCCAGTGTCAGCGGGTATGATACTGCATGGCAGCATGTGGTTTTGGCCACACTGAGCGATACTCCCGCCATTGTGGCGCCGATGGATAGCGCTTCACGGTGTTCCATTTTTGCGGGGTTTTTTATAGCCCCTTCCAGATGTTCGAATACGATTTGGACGGCTTTCAGTGCGTAATTACGCGATATGGTGTTACTGTGTTTGGCCCATATGCCTTCCACCGCGTGGCATAAAATATCCAGCCCCGTTGTAGCGGTGAGTTCTGGCGGCATGGAGACACAAAGCGCCGGATCGATGATTGCGTGAACCGGGAAAAAAGTGTCATTGCCGATGGAAAGCCGGCAGGATTCCTTCCTGTCCCATATAATAGCCCACTGGTTGGTTTCCGAGCCGCTTCCCGCCGTGGTGGGGACAGCTATGACGGGAATCTTTCCGGAAGAAAATTCCGATGATTTAATAGTGCTGCGCAGGGCCTGAACAGTGCCCGCCTTTGAGTTATAAAGCGCGCCCGCTGCTTTTGCCACATCAATTACGCTTCCGCCGCCCACTGCCAGTATAGCGGAGTATGCCTCTCCTTTTATTTGCCGCAGAAGAGTAAAGAGGTCATTGATATCAGGTCTGGGGGGGATGTTATTTATATTTTTTTTGATGTGGGGCTTGATGGCAGAGGCTGTCTTTTGGAAGGGCTGATTTGATGCAAGTGAACTGCCGGATAAAAACAATACGCTATCGCCGTACTTTTTTAATACGTCAGGCAGGGCGTACGACAGTATATCCGCTCCGAAACAAATAGCGGTGGGATTGTAGAAGCTTTCCACTGTGTCTCCAAATTAATGGTCTGAACAACATTCTACTCAAAAAAAGTTTTTTTACAAGGGGCTATTAAGCGGAAATCAGCGGCCCAGATACGCTGAACGCACACTCTCCTGGGTGAGTAATGTTTTGGCGTCATCTTCGCCGGTAACATATCCGGTTTCCATTACGTAGCCCCTGTGGGCTATGGAAAGTGCGATATGGGCATTTTGCTCGACAAGGAGAATGGTGGTGCCGCGGTTATTGATTTCTTTGATTACCTCAAAAATATGCTGTACAAATATGGGTGACAGCCCAAGGGACGGTTCGTCAAGCAGCAGAAGTTTAGGGGTACTCATCAGCGCTCTGCCGATGGCGAGCATCTGCTGTTCCCCGCCGGAGAGGGTACCCCCCATCTGTTTTCTGCGTTCATAGAGCCGGGGGAAGAGGGAGTGGACATTATCCAGACTGGCCTTGATCCCGGCTTTGTCTTTGCGGAGATAGGCGCCCAGCATGAGGTTTTCGTGCACGGTGAGCTGCGGAAATATCTGTCTGCCTTCCGGCGCCTGCACAAGCCCCCGGCTGACTATTTTGTCGGTGGCGAGGCCTGTGATATCGGTATCTTCGAAGAAAATTTTCCCTTTGGATGCGCGCATCAGGCCGGAGATGGTGTTTAATGTGGTGGTTTTCCCTGCTCCGTTTGCGCCGATGATGGTTACAATCTCTCCCCGGCGGACTTCCAGCGAGATCCCTTTCAGCGCGAGTATATTGCCGTATCTGGTTTCGACATCAATAATCTTTAGCATGTGTCGCCTCTTTTCCCAGATAAGCCTCGATCACTTTCTGGTCGTTCTGCACGTCTTTCGGCAGCCCTTCGGTGATTTTTTTGCCGTAGTCTAGCACCGCGACCCTGTCGGATATGCTCATAACCAGTGTCATGTCATGTTCGATCAGGAGGATTGTTTTGTGCATATCGTTACGGATCTTGTTGATAAAG
The DNA here is from genome assembly GCA_031556255.1 of Deferribacterales bacterium. Lineage (GTDB taxonomy): Bacteria > Chrysiogenota > Deferribacteres > Deferribacterales > JAISNW01 > JAIRQX01. Next base: position 8,025 of record JAVBTI010000013.1, read on the forward strand.
TGCATCAGTTGAATCGTTTCCTGAGGGTTCATCCCGGCGGCGGGCTCGTCCAGCAGGAGCAGCCTGGCATTTGTCGCTATGGCACGCACTATCTCCAATTCCCGCTGCTTTCCGTAAGGAAGGTTTTCGGCGCGTTCGTTTTTGGCGGGGAGCAGGTTCACATATTCAAGGTAGCTTTCCGCTTTTTTGGTGACCTCTTTGCGCTCTTTGAAAAAATGGGGCAGGCGCAGCAGCGAGGTCAGCATCGATACCTTGCGGAGCGGGTGCATGGCCAGGATAAGGTTTTCAGTGACCGTAAGCTGTTTAAACAGGCGGATATTCTGGAAGGTGCGTGCTATCCCCATCCGTGTGCGCTCGTAGGGTTTTTTCCCGGTGATGTCGGCGCCGTCCAGTGTGATGGAGCCGCCCGTGGGCTGGTATATCCCCGTGATAAGGTTGAACACCGTGGTTTTTCCGGCGCCGTTGGGGCCGATGAGGCTGAGTATCTCTTTCTCCTCGATGGCAAGGGTTACGTCGTCCACCGCCTTGAGGCCGCCGAAGTGAATTGAGAGGTTTGTGAGTTCCAGTAACGCCATCCGCCGCTCCTACAGGTTGACCTTGATATTGCCGAACAGCCCCTGCGGGCGGAAGACCATTATCATAATAAGCACGATGCCGTACATTATCATACGGTATTCGGAGGCGAAGCGCAGCAGCTCTGGGATGCTGGTGAGTATTACAACTCCGGCGACCACGCCCACGATACTGCCCATCCCGCCGAGCACCAGCATGCAAAGCTCCTCTATGGAGCGCATAAAGCCGAAATCCACCGGGCTGATGAAAGTGATCTGGCAGGCGTAAAGGGCCCCGCCGACCCCGGCGAACATGGAGCCTATTGCAAACGCAACCATCTTATACCGTGCGATGTTTATCCCCATCATTTCGGAGGCTATTTCATCCTCGCGTATGCTGCGCAGGGCAAGCCCGAAGCGGGAGTTTTCAACGTTGAACATTATCAGTATTGCTATAATGGTCAGTATTACGGCTATCCCGGGGGTGGTGTAATGGGGGATACCGCTTATCCCGAGCGCGCCGCGGGTGATTTTAAGGTTCAGGAACACAACCCGTATTATTTCGCAAAACCCAAGTGTGGCTATCGCCAGGTAGTCGCCGCGCAGTCTAAGTATCGGCACCCCGAGGATAAAACCGGAAACGCCCGCGGCCAGTGCACCCAAAGGCAGTGCCAGCCAGAAAGGCAATCCCAGCCTGATTATGAGCAGAGTGGTGGCAAACGCGCCTATGCTGACGAATGCCGCATGCCCCAGCGAGAGCTGGCCGGTGACTCCCGTAATAAGGTTCAGCCCGAGCACGATTATTATGTTGATACAGCACATGGTGATGATCTGCAGGATGTAACTGTTGAAAATCATATCCATAATAATCACACCTTTTCCTTTGTTTTGCTGCCGAAAAGGCCGGTGGGCTTAATTATCAGGATCAGGATAAGTATGCCGAAGGCGATGGCGTCCCTGAAAGACGGCGATATGAAAGCCACGCTCAAAATCTCCGCCACGCCGAGGATCAGTCCGCCCACCATCGCGCCGGGAATGCTTCCTATCCCGCCGAGCACCGCCGCGACGAAGGCTTTCAGGCCGTACATAGTGCCCATCGTCGGGTCTGCTACCGTGTAGAACACTCCGACGAGCACGCCCGCCGCCGCGGCGAGGGAAGAGCCGAGCGCGAAGGTGAAGCCGATGATTTTGTTGGGATTGATTCCCATGAGCCTTGCGGCGTCCATATTTTGAGATACCGCACGCATAGCCACGCCCGCTTTTGTTTTATGCACTATATAGTAAAGCATGTACATGAGCACGAAGGATGCCGCTATGATGAAGATTTGCAGGCCGGATATCCCGATCGACCCGATCCGTATCTCTCCTAGATTTATTATTTGCGGGTATGTGGCGCGCTGGGGGCCGTTTATGATTGCCACCATGTTGGATATTATTATCGACATGCCTATAGCGCTGATGAGCGCGTTTATACGGGAACTGCCCGTACGGTTGCCCGACTTGATCCTGCCGCGTACGAGCCAGGCTATGAAAATTATAAATAAAACAAGCCCCACCCAGAACGTAGTGCTTGTGAAAAGCGTGTTTACAGGGTTTTTGGAGATATAGGCAATAAATAGCATTACCATCACCATGAAGGCGGTGAAGATCATGTTCCGCGGGCTGCCTTCCCTGAGGGGAAGGTAGGCGGTTTTTTCCACCAGCAGGCCGAGCAGTGCGCAGGCTGCCATTGCAATAATCATTACCGCAAAAAAGTTTGATGTGAAGGATGCTATGACAAAAAGGCCCACAAAGGCGCCGACCATAAAGATGTCGCCGTGGGCGAAGTTAATCAGTTTGACGATCCCGTAGGCCATGGTATAGCCGAGGGCTATCAGGGCGTATATCCCCCCGAGCGTCAGGCCGTTTAATATTTGCTGTAATACGGTTTCCAATACCAATCCCCTTATCATCCGAAAGTGCTGTAGTAAATAAGAGAATATAGTAGAAAAAACATGTGAAAAAGACAACAACTATTTTCAGGAGGCGATGATTTGCTGATACCTGGGATGGTCCGGCGCCCTGAGTGTGCAGGACGCCGGCGGTTCATCTAGTTTTTAATCATTTTTAGCGCGTTCTGGATAAGGTCTAAAGGCAGAGGTATGATCGTGGACGAATTGTTTTTAGACGATATATCCGCCAGCGTTTGCAGGTAGCGGAGCTGCAGAGTGGTGGGATTGTTCTGCATAATTTCGCTCGCTTCCGCAAGTTTGGTGGCCGCCTGGAATTCGCCGTCGGCGTTGATAACCTTCGCGCGGCGGTCCCTTTCCGCCTCCGCCTGCCGCGCCATGGCGCGCTGCATTTCCGCCGGCAGGTCGATATGTTTGACCTCCACCGAGCTTACCTTAACGCCCCATGGGTCGGTTTGCTTGTCTATGACCGATTGCAGTTCCAGGTTGATTTTATCGCGGTGTGAAAGGAGATCATCCAGGTCGAACTGCCCGATGATGCTTCTGAGCGTGGTCTGGGAGAGCTGGCTTGTGGCGTAGTATGCGTCCTCCACTTCCAAAATTGCTTTTTCCGGCGCCACGACGCGGAAATATACCACGGCGTTTACTTTGGCCGATACGTTGTCCCGTGTTATAATGTCCTGCGGGGGCACATCCATAACGAGCGTCCGCAGATTCACCCTCACCATGCGTTCAACGTACGGGATAAGCAGGATAAGGCCGGGGCCGCGTACGGACGTATAGCGCCCGAGGCGGAAAATAACCGCACGCTCGTATTCCTGTAAAATCTTGACACACATGAAAAAGAGGGAGCCCAGAACGACGATCAAAAATATGGCTAACGGAAGATAAAGTCCCATGTTGACCTCCAGATGTTATTACCGTACAATAACATCTGAGTGTATAAATCGCAAGACGGAAACAACGGAGTATGTTATTATGCTTAAAAGTATGACGGGGTATGGGAGGACGGTCAGTTCAAACGCCATTTGCGATCTGAAGATTGAGATAAAAAGCGTGAACAGCAAATATTGTGATATAAATATGCGTCTGCCCAAGGTTTTATCGTTGTTAGAGATCCCGCTGAGAACTATAGTCCAGGAAAAGATGATGCGCGGGAAGATAGATGTCAATATAGAGGCACGGTTTCAGAAGCCCGTGCAGGCACCCGTGCTGAACCGGCAGACTTTTATATCCAGCGTCAGCGTGCTGGAGCAGATGAAAACCCTTGGCGGGCTAAACGACGAGATAACCCTTGATCATCTGCTGCATTTTACCGATCTTATAGAATATGATGTGAACCCGCAGTTGGGCGAGGTTGAGACGGCGGCGAAGGCGGCGCTGATCGAGTGTATAGAAAAGGTCGACATCATGCGTGCCGAAGAGGGAAAAAATCTAAAAAACGCCGTCAGCCGGATGCTTGACCGGATAGATATTTTGGCAGCCGGTGTGGATGCGGTAAAAAATGATATTTTTTTGTACTGGGTGGACAGATTTAAGACGCGGATGGCCGAATTTGCCCCTAACAGCGCGGACTACCAGGACAGGGTTGTCCAGGAGGCTTCCATTTACGCGGAAAAGGCGGATATAAAAGAGGAGCTCGCCCGCGTGTATTCCCATCAGCAACAGTTCCGTAAAATTATGGATACGGAGTTCCCCTGCGGGAAAAAACTTGATTTCCTGTGCCAAGAGATGTACCGTGAATGGAACACAATAGCCTCAAAAAGCCTGAAAGTTGAAATAATCAACACCGTGGTTGAGGCCAAGGCCGCTGTGGACAGCATAAGGGAACAGATTCAGAATGTCATTTAGGAAAGGGAAACTTTTTGTGATCAGCGCCCCCAGCGGGGCGGGGAAAACCACCTTGTGCAACATGCTCCGGCAGGAGTTTTCTGATATAGCATACTCCGTGTCATATACCACCCGCCCACCGCGCCCAGGGGAGACGGACGGAGTCCACTACTGTTTTGTGTCAAAAGAAGCCTTTAAACTGAAGATAGAGCAGGGGGATTTCCTGGAATACGCCTTGGTGCACGGAAACTATTACGGCACATCCAGGAGTGAAGTTGAAAAAAGGCTTACAGCCGGGCAGGACATCCTGATGGATATAGATCCCCAGGGGGCGATGCAGCTTAAAGAGAAGTTTGACAGGGGCGTCTATATTTTCATAATGCCTCCGTCGCTGGATACCCTCCGTGTGCGGCTGACACTGCGCAGCGACACGCGGGAGTCAATGGAAACAAGGCTCCGAAACGCCGTGGGTGAGATAGGCTATAAAGACAGGTATGACTATGTGGTTGTGAACGACGATCTCGGGCAGGCCTACAAAGAATTGTCTGCTATATATAAGAAGGAAAGCGAAGTTGTGAAATAATAAGGCGCCGGATCCAGCCTTCCTTTTGTTGTAAGCGAACAACGTGAGCGTGCTGATGTTATTGATGAAAGCAGAAGGCCCGGGAGGGCGAGTTAAATTGTATATTCATAAATAGAGGAGTTGCATAAAAATGCCATTATTAGACATTGACAAAGCTATAGGTTCGGAAGAGGTGGGCAGCAGGTTTCGTTTGGTTAACGTGGCCAGTAAGAGGGCGAGGGAGCTGAACGCCCCCACGGAAAACACCCTGCCGCAGCAGTCGACCGAATACAGCAAGGTGACCACCAACGCGCTGAACGAGATTATCCGGCATGAAATAGCATTTGTGGACGATCAGCAAGAGAGTGACTGATGGCACGGATTCTTTTAGGGGTTACGGGCGGGATTGCCGCATTTAAATCAGCCACTGTGCTGCGTTTGCTCCAGAAAGCGGGCCATCAGGTCCGCGTGGTTATGACGCACGCGGCGGTACAGTTTGTCACCCCTCTTACTTTTCAGACACTGTCGGGGTTCCCCGTGCAGGGGCACGATACCAGTCTTTACAATGAAGGCCTCAGCCATATAGAGCTTGCAAAATGGGCTGATATTGTCCTGATCGCTCCGGCGACAGCCAATACCGTAGCTAAAATTGCCCACGGGTTGGCGGACAATTTGCTCACAGCGCTTTTACTGGCCACAAAATCACCTGTAATCGTTTTTCCTGCCATGAACATCAATATGTATGAAAATCCGTCGACTCAGGCCAATCTGGCCACATTAAAAAACCGGGGGATTAAGGTGGTATTGCCGGTAATCGGGGAGCTCGCCTGCGGAGACATCGGCGCCGGCCGCATGCCGGAACCGGATATTATTGTAAAGCATATCCAGGAGTGTCTGGCGCAGAATGAAATTGCAAAGGGGCTGCGCATACTGGTTACAGCAGGACCCACAGTGGAGGATATCGATCCGGTACGTTATATATCTAACAGATCAAGCGGAAAGATGGGGTATGCAATCGCCGAGGCGGCCGCATCCATGGGTGCAGAAGTTACATTGGTTTCCGGGCCGACGGATCTGCGGGAGCCAGTAAAAAATGTGGTAAAGGTAAGATCGGCCTCCGAAATGCTCACGGCGGTCTACTCCAGAGTGATAGGCTGTGATATATTCCTTATGGCGGCGGCGGTGGCGGATTTTACGCCGGCAAGCCCCGTTAACGATAAAATTAAAAAAGATGAGAACGATGAGATAACGCTGGAACTGGGTAAAACGGACGACATATTGAAATCGGTATCCACTCTTAAACGCCCGCATCAGATATATGTGGGGTTTGCGGCAGAATCGGACAACCTGAGCGCCAACGCGGTTAAAAAGTTGACAGAGAAGCGCCTTGATTTCATCGTAGCCAATGATATAAGCCGTGAAGATATAGGTTTTGATGTTGACGACAATGAAGTCATACTGTTTTTCGCAAACGGCACGCAGGAAAATGTCAGTAAACGCCCTAAGTACGCCGTGGCTGAGGTTATACTGACCAGAGCGGTGGAGCTGTTCCACTCGCAGGCTAAGCATGAGAGCGATTGACAGACGCAAAGAACTTATTGATATATACGGCATTTCAGAAATATTGAAAGCGCAGGAACCGGAAAAGGCGCAGGCAAATGAACCGGCCCCGGGGAACCCTGCAGACTGGGACGGCTTGAGAAGCGCGCTGAAAGATTGCAGGCGGTGCCGGCTGAGTGAGGCCCGCTCAAATGTGGTGTTCGGCGAGGGCAATATAAACGCTGAACTTATGTTTATCGGCGAAGGACCCGGGGAAGACGAGGACAGTACGGGAAGGCCGTTTGTGGGCAGGGCAGGTCAGCTTCTTACTAAAATGATTGAGGCCATGAAATATAAACGGGAAGAGGTGTATATCGCCAACGTTGTCAAATGCCGCCCTCCCGGCAACAGGGAGCCGTTTAAAGATGAAGTTGACGCATGCATCGGTTTTTTGAACACTCAGATTGACCTCATCAGACCGAAAGTGATAATATGTCTGGGCAGTACTTCCGCTGAGCATTTGTTAAAACTGGGGTTGAGGATATCGCAAATCAGGGGAAAGTTTCAGGATTATCACGGCATAAAGGTAATGCCTACGTTTCATCCGGCGTTTCTGCTACGCAATGAAACGAGAAAGAAAGATGTTTGGAGCGACCTTAAACTGGTAATGGCTGAACTGGGCAAAATATAAATTCTGCGGGGTTACATATGTCATATAGAATCATTATCTTCCTGTTCTTTATGATGAATATAATATCGTGCGGCGCCGCCGTGGATCCCACCTCGCTGCAGATCAGCCTTACGGATCAGGATACGCTTGATATTCCTGACAAGTGCGAACGATTCTACGACGACAGGCGGTATGTCGTGGCCGTCGCCGAATACGCAAATAATACAACATATAAAGATGCCCAGGTCACCTCAAGCAAGTCGTACAGCGGCAAAGGGGGCGGGCAGTCGTTTTCGACCTTCGATCAGGTCTCCAAAGATCTTTCCCCGCAGCTCGGTCAGTTTGCCCAGGGGGCGGTTGAATCTATACTTGTGAGCATGGGCGGCGTAACTGTGGCGGCAAGGGCACAGATGGAGCAGATTCTCACTGAACAGCAGTTCCAGATGACTCTTGCGGACCCGGAAACCGCGGTTGATTTCGGGATGCTGATAGGCGCCCAGTATATAGTTACAGGATCAGTGGATAATATCAATCTCACTTATAAATCCCCCATGCAGGGGCCGCAGAATAGCGGCAGCGACCTGGCCAGCACTTTGACCAGTATGCTTTTCGCCGTGGGCGCGGCCGCATATAACACCACCACCGGCTGGAATGTTGAAACGGAAATGACCACAAACATTATTGACGTTGCTACCGGCGAGATTGTGGCTACAAAGCGCACAAAAGGGGAGAAAGTGATAGGTGACGCTCCGATGTTCACTATGGATCAGGTTATCGCCGGCGCAAAAGCGGCGATGAGTTTGGCTGTGGCACAATCTTTGACCTACCTTTCCGCCCAGTTTGAGGTCAAAGGTTATGTGAATGAGCTTAGGGGCAACAAACGCGCTGCCCTCATAAGCATAGGCTCAAACAACGGGCTCAGAGAAGGGGACAGATTGCAGGCTTTCGATATGAATGTGCAGAAAGATTTCCGCAGCGGTACACAGACTTGCACATTGACTCCACTGTCTATTGAACTGGTGGTCTTACCGGCACTTCAGCCGGATTACGCATGGGTTCTGGTAAATGCGAGCGACACTTCGAAACTTTCTAAACTTAAAATAGGCAGTATCGTCCGGCGTATGCCGGTTAGCCGTTAAGAGGTTACCATATGAAAAGGATAATTACGCTTCTGTTTATTTGTTTTATATTTAACGCGGCGTTTGCCGCCCCTGTGACCGTGGAAGTCTTGGGGGAAGCCCAGATCGTCAGAAATGATCTGGCCTCAGCCAAGATACAGGCGGAATCCAGGGCGCGCTGGGCGGCCATGGAAGAGGCGGCGCAGGTTAAGGTAAGCGTGGACAGCGTCATACATAACGCGCAGATGCTGGATGAGCTAGTGAAATCGGAAGTGAAAGGAAGCGTAACCAAATTCCAGATTATGGATGAGGGGAAAGACGGTGACAGCTATTGGGTACAGGCCAAAGTGACGGTTGAGCCGGACAAGGCTCAGGATATCATAAACGGTCTTTCCATGAATACAAAGATAGTGGTTTACCTGCCGCAGATCATGGCGGACGGCTCAGTTACCGAATCGCACCCTTTCAGCGAACAGGTTGTGAGCGACCTGATCGATAAAGGCTTTGAGGTTACCGATCTGGCCCTGGAAGATGACCCGGAGCTTTCGGAAGCCATCCTAAAGGCCGTGCATAAGAACGATATGGCGACGGTTCGCTCCCTTGCGTCTAAATACATGGCGGCTTACACCCTTGTGGGCAGGGTCAAGGTTGTGGATAAAGGGCAGAACGTGGGCTATACGAAAATCACCTTCAGCATCGTGGACGGCGAGGTGGATTACCGCCTGATAGGGAGCAAGAGCGGCTCCAAATCGATCCTTGCGAGCGGCACTATGTCGAACCGCGGGCAGGGAGCCACTCCCGAGGCGGCCGCATACAGCATGTCCAAAAACCTCGCTAAAAAGAACAGCTCCCAGCTTGTCAGCAAAGTGTCCACCACTATACTGGGGGATAATAAAAAGAGTGTGAGGGTGGTGCTTGTCGGCAACCGCGATGTCAGGGATTTTCAGGAGTTTCGCGATACGATAAAAAATATCGCATGGGTGCTCAATGTGAAGGAGACCGGGGTGGATACGCTGATTATAGATTACCCGGAGAAAATCCTTTACCTTGCCACAACCATAGGTACGAAGGGTTATAAGGTTAAGAATTTCACCGACACCGAAGTTACCGTCTATCCGAGGTAATATTTTATTAAGGGACAACTCATGCGGGGAAAAAAACTATTTGTTCTGTGCCTCATCCCAGTTGTTTTACTGGCGGCGGGATGTGCCATTGTCAGGTCTGCGAAGTATTCCAGCCCACCCCTCTATTTTGCCTATACCGAGGAAACACAGTTAATCAAAGATAAATCGAAGATCGTCACACTTATAATGTCCAATGTTCTGACGCTTGACGGGATGGAATATCCCGATGATAAAGGCACTGTGCGGGTGGTAAACTACGATTACAACTGCAATATTTACGGTATAGATATTTTGCCGGGAAAACACAGGATTATTAAAACATATTCTCCCCAGGAGACTTTTGCTTCCCAGTCCGGCAATACCATCACCCACACGACCTACACTTACCAGCCCGTCACTGTCGACGCAACTATCGATTTTGAGGCGGGGCACGTGTACTGGGTCTCCTTCAGCAATGACGGAATAATAGTGGAAAAGGATACCCCGGGCGATTCAACAATCAGTATGCACAGCGGCGAGATTATTGACCGCGGTCTTCCGGCGTATGTCGAAAAAGAGCTCGACGGAAGCAGAAAAAAGGCGTCATTTTAATTCAGCAGCGTTATCATCTGCCCGTCGGCGGTGAGTCTGCCCTCGTCGGACAGTTTTTTGATCACGCGGGAAAGCGTTTCGGGAGTTGTGCCCAGGAGAAGTGCCAGCTCGCGTTTCGCCACAGGCAGGCGGAAAGTGTTTGTCCCTTTGTGTTCCGCAGTCTCTTTGAGGTAATCGTAGAAACGTCCCGCGACATCCCTTGATGTTAGATCCTGTATGGTGGAGACGAGCCCTTTCAGCCTCCGGGCGAGGAGGGCGGTGAACCGCTGCATGAACTCCCTGTCCGACTGCATCAGGTCGTACAGCACGCGCACATTGAGAGCCACCAGAACGCACTCTTCCAGCGCCGTGGATGTGACGGGGTATGGGGTGTCCGGCTTCAGCACCACCTCCGCGAAAAGCTCCCCGGCGTAAACAAAGTGTATCACGACCTCTTTTCCGTCTTCAGTTACGCGGTACAGCTTAATCACCCCTTCGGACAGGAAGTAGATGTAATTTCCCTTATCCCCCTCGTTAAACAGTATTTCGCGTTTTTTCAGCTTTACAACTTTACAGGCGTTGACTATTTTCTGCTCAAGCTCCGGTTCCACACCGCCGCCGAACTGCACGTTGATGAATTTTGCTATAGCTTGCCGTTCGTTCATAATTCCGAACTATACAACAGGAACAAAACCCGCGCAACTGTTTGTTGATGCCGGCGGCGGGTGCCGGAAACAGTTGCGTCATAATAGGTGGAAACATAAATATATTTTATAATTGACTTTTTTTGTAAAGCATATAAAAATTCAGCATATTTTTTAAGGAGGGTTGGCATGAAAAAATTTATTGTTTTTGCAGTAGTTTTGTGTTTTTCCGTAGCCGCGTATGCGCAGAATTATATGGAAACAAGGAAGGCTGATCTTTCGGTGCATCTTGGCGCATACTGGCCGTTCGGTGAAATCGACACCGGAGGTAACGGCACGTATGGTTACGAGGTGGGCGGGGTGTTCGGCGTGGAAGGTCAGTATTTCTTTACCGAGAATATAGGGGTCGGTGTTAACCTCGACTACGCTTTCTACAACGCCGAGGCTCTCAGAATTACCGGTTTCGGGAACATTAATACTGATATTACCACGCTGTATTTCGGGCCGGAGGTGGTGGTGCGTTATCCGCAGCCGAATTTTGATGTTTTTGCCTCTCTCGGGTTCGGGTATATCAAAAACAAAGTGGAGTACAGTGGCGCCAGCAGCGGCGATGAAGACGACAGCACTTTCGGCCTGCTGCTCCAGGCGGGCGGAAGGTATTATCTTACCCGTAACGTAAACGTCGGCGCGAAGCTGAGATATCTGTACAACAATCAGGATATCGACGACAAGATCGGCAATGAGGATTCGCTTGACCTGAGCGCGATATCGTTCCTGGTGTCGCTGGGATACTCGTTCTGATAGTTTATATCTTAAGGCGGTCAGTTCCGGCCGCCTTTTTCTGATTTATCTGGTCATTTTACCGCGGATGGTTTATATTAGGGCTGAAAGAGGACAACGGATGCAACAGCCTGAAAATAATTCCAGTCTGCCTAAAACCCTGCTCGCTATTTTTAAAATAGTGCTGGTTGCGAATACCGTGCTTCTTGTGATCCTTCTGGCGCTGGGCGCGTCCATACACAGGTCGGGCATGGCGCAGGTGGATGAGATGGGCAGGCTCACACTGCAGTCGTTCCGCGCGGCAAGGCCTATGTTCTGGGGGCCGGGCGGACTGAACTCTCCGCTGATGCGTTCTTTTATAGACCAGCTTGCGGAGCAGAAGACTGTAAAAAATGTTTTTGTCTATACAGACGATAAAAATATAATATTCGCGTATAAAGCGCCTGCTTCATGGCAGCTTATAAATACGGAATCCGAACGGTCTTTCCGGCGGGGCGATTCGCTGTTCATGTACGATGTGGTGAACTTTGAGGGGAGGCATGCCGGCGGCGGGAGGGGTCACCACGAAAATATTTCCGGCAGGTACACAATCTGTCTTGAGATAGACGCTTCCTCCATCATGCGCACTTCCAGGCTGCGGAATATAAGCGTGGTTATCGCCGTGCTGATGGAAGCGGTGCTCCTGCTCTTTTACGGCAAGCTCAGGCGAATGCTGAACGCATACCAGCAGTCGCAGAAGTCTCTGCAGATAGCACGGCAGGAGGCGACCACAGGCCGTTTCGCTGCTATTTTGGCGCATGAGATAAAGAATCCGCTTTCCAGCATAAAGGGGCTTGTGGACTACAGCCTGAAAAAATCTACCGACGGGCGTGTTGTGGAAAACCTGGAGCGTTCCCTTGATGAGGTAGAACGGCTTGCGGCGATTGTGGACGGGTTTTTAACCTTCGGCCGGCCGATTGAGCTTGACAGGAAGGCATTCAATATCAAAGACTGCTGTGTGAAAGCTGTTTCACTTCTGAGCCACGATTTTGCGTCGGCCGGTAAGGGTGTCACCACGGAAGGTGACGGGTTTGAAATATCGGCGGATTACGATAAACTTTTGCAGGTGTTTGTTAATATCCTGTTGAATGCTCTGGAAGCCGCGCCGGAAGCGAGTGCGGTTGCAATTATTATGGACCCGGCACTTAAAAGGGTTTCAATTAAAAATGAAGTTGCACCCGGCATGAAAATAGATGCTGAGAGGCTGTTTGAACCGTTTTATACCACCAAGGCCCAGGGGAGCGGACTTGGGATGGCGATATCCCGCAAGATCATGGAAATACACGGTTTTGACATCTTTATTGAAAAAACGTCGCCGTTTGTCGTTGTAATGGACTTCAGAAACGACAAAAAATAATTTATTAATTAAATTCGGATCTTATTATTCCCCCCCGGGGGAGCCGGAGCGCAAGCTCCGGTGGAGGTAAGGCACACGGTGCCGCCAGTCGGTCAAGCGCAGCGCCGATCGACCGAAGCGAACGGAGCTGGGGACCGGCTTCGCCGGCCGAAACGGCGAGAGTTTAACATGGCATATTTTTTAAGGAATGAACTATGAAAAACATCCTTATTATAGACGATGAGAGAAATCACAGGCACATGCTGCGCCTGCATCTTGAAGATGCGGGCTATTCTTGTGATGAAGCCGAGAATGGCGCCGTGGCGGTGGCTGCCATCGGAGAGAAACAATATGATTTGCTCCTGCTGGATATCACGATGGATGTGATGGACGGGCTCACCTTCCTCTCATATATTCGCCAGCAGGGTAACAATATCCCCGTGGTGATAATAACGGCCAACGCCGACGCGAAAACCGCGGTAGCCGCTATGAAGCTCGGCGCGGCGGATTATGTGACAAAGCCTGTGGATATAAAGGAATTGCTTATAGCCGCCGATAACCTCACCGGTGATGAGGGGCGGGGCGGGGGTGATGTTTCGTTCCAGACCGATGATACTTATGTATTTCCCGGTGTTTATACTAAGGATGGATTTGGAAAAGTCATTGATATGCTTAAGATGGTCGCCCCGACAGATGCCACGGTGCTGATTCTGGGCGAATCCGGGACGGGCAAGGAACTTGTGGCGAGATCCGTTCATGATAACTCTTTGCGGGCGGGAAAGGCTTTTATCGCGGTCAACGCCGCGGCGCTGAATGAAAACCTGATTGAAAGCGAACTTTTCGGCCATATCAAAGGGGCATTCACCGGTGCCGCCGGGTCCAGAGCGGGGCGGTTTGCGGAAGCGGACGGCGGCACACTCTTCCTGGATGAAATAGGGGAGTTACCTGTATCCACACAGGTAAAATTATTGCGGTTCCTGCAGGAGAAGGTTTATGAACCTGTGGGTAGCTCAAAATCGTTTTCCGCTGACGTCCGGGTTATAGCCGCGACCAACCGGGACCTTGACTCAATGGTGATAGAAGGCACTTTCCGGCAGGATCTTTTCTTCAGGCTCTCGGTTTTCCCTGTAAATATTCCGTCGTTGAGAGAAAGGGTATCCGAGATACCGATGTTTGTGAAATATTTTATAGACAAGCATGCTGAACGATTTCAAAAAAAAGTAACCGGCGCTACCATCGGTTTTATCAAAACGCTTCAGCAGTATTCTTTCCCCGGCAATGTGCGGGAGCTGGAGAACCTTGTGGAGCGCAGTATTATACTGGCGAAGACGGAGCAGCTCACGGAAGAGCTTCTGCCCAAACTTACAAATGAAGTGCGCACTCCACAGTTGAAAGAGAGCGAAAGGCATATTATAATAGATACTTTGCGGGAGTGCGATAACAACCGTACAAAGGCGGCGGAACGGTTGGGAATTTCACGCCGCGGACTTTATAATAAACTAAGGGAATACGGGCTTGATTAATGACTAGATTTGATCGCTATGTTCTGGCCATTTTCATCAAATATATTCTGATTGTTCAACTTCTTATAATGATTGTGACGATGTTTTCGTCGGCGCTTGCGCATTTGCAGAGTTTTTCTAAATTCGGCATGACTTTGCCGCAGCTTGTGAAGCTTGAGCTTATCACGCTCCCGATGGGTATAAACAGTGCTTTACCCATAACGATGGTGGTTTCGTCAATTGTCACCGTGCTTCTTTTGATGAGAAGCAGGGAGCTCCTCGCGTATGCCAGCCTGGGAGGTAGGATACAACGCTTCCTTGTACCTTTTGTGGTTGCTGCAATATTTACATCCGCGTTCATGCTGTTTTTTGAGTATAAAGTCTATAACAATATCCGTTATGTCCAGCAGAGGTATATATCAGAGGATATCAAGAAGCAAAAGTACATCGGGCAGCGTACGCTGGGCAACATGTGGACGGTGGACAGAAATAAGCTTGTCTATATTGAATTTGTGGATCCTATACGCGGCGAGATGTGGAATATTACCGAATACACTCTGAATGATGATTTTCAGGTGGACCTTATAAAAACCATTGTTGCGGCCATGCCTGAAGGTGATAAATGGAAATTCTTAAGGGTACAGACGGCGGACATTTCCAAAGTGCCTCCCGTGCTGACGTATACTGATGAAGAAATTTCCGATTCCGCCCTGTTTACAGATCTTATATCGGTTACGGCAAGAACGCCCAGACAACTGTCACCGACAGAACTGTCCCACGCAATAGGCGTTCTTAAAAAAAGAGGGCTGGGTACGGTAGAATATCAAATGCTCCTGGCGTCAAAATATGCCAATGCTTTTTCCGTCATAGTACTTGTAATACTTGTTGTTCCGATAGGGATTGATTTTTCCAGGAGATATTCACCTGTAAAGAGTGCCGCGATATCGTTTACTTTTGGTGTGGCTTTCTGGGCAATGCTTGCCGCCCTCACTTCGTTGGGAAATACGGGGCTTGTGCCGCCGCTTGTGGCGAATTTCATGCCGCATGTTGTATTTTTGATAGTCGGCATTGCAATTCTTTACTGGCGCGAAAAAGCCCGCTGATTGCCAGTCTGTTAATGATATAACCCTTGTGCTGGCTTGTGCTCCGTTCTGATAAAGACGTCAAAACCGGAATAAAATTGTCACCAGTTGTAGGTCAGCCCCAGTTTGTACACCCCCTCGATACTGCCTGTTTTACTGCCCGCACTTTTGTCTTTTGCGTATAATTCACGTATTTCATAACCTATAAACGGGCTTAGGCCCGCGGTATCAACAATCGGCAGGAACAACTGGGTGCCATATATAATTTTTGTGTCCTCTTCATCGATTTTGTCTTTTTCAAAATAAAAAGTTGAGGTGGCCGCGTCGTAATTAAGAAGCTCCAAATCGTACTTTAGCGGCAGAAACTCATATTCCAGATACGCTTTTATGCCGATATAGCGGTTGATCCTGTATCCGGCGTTTGCCGATACCTGGTAACTGAATCCGCCTGTTGATGACGTGTTCAGGCTGGCGTCGTCCGCTACAATCGGCTTCATCATTGTGTCTTGTGACAAATTCATATATTGCCACGGGGAAACCGTTCCCGCAAGCTTGGCTAAAAAATCTCCGGCGCGGTATTCAATGGCGGCTTCAAAGTAAATGTTGTGGATATCTAAAGTGACGTCGTTTTCAAACGCCACCCATTCACCTCCCAGGGCAGCGGGCATATGGATATAGCCAAACTCTTCACGATCAGTGTTTCTGTAGGTGTAATTCAGGCTCAAGTAATAGCGGAAAGCGGAAAAAGTGTTTCTGTAACCGATGGGGCTGACGGTTGCCACAATTTCCTTGCTGTTGATGGAGTTGCGGCTTTCGGGATAACCGGATAACTGTGCGGATTCGGAAGTGTTGAATATATTCAGGCCCAGCGCCGAATAAAATTTTTCCCCCCAGTATATGGGAATCGTGGCGGAAGGTGTTACATAACCGTTGCTTATGCCGATGTCAATATCAGTTCCATCGGGGAAATTAAACTCAGCTGCATGGGATATGGCGGCGATGAAAACGATAATTATTAACAATGATTTTTTCATGGGTGCACCGTGATATCAACAGTGTCGGCCCATGTGTTGCCGAAATGGTCCGTCATAGTGGCTGTGACTGTGGCGGTGTGGTTGTCCGGCGCGGTGTTCAGTACGCTTATCGTGAAGCAGTTGTATGCGAAGCTGGAGTTGGCCGTCAAATAAGAGCTGCTGCTTGAATAGTTGCCGCCGGTATCCCGTTTTTCACTTCCAGCTATGTCGTAAGCGGGACAGGTCGTGCGTTTTGTGACGGTGATGTACGGATCGTCCGTATATAAAGCAGTTGCGACAGATCTAACGGCAGAAGGCCCGGAGTTCATTATTCCGATATTGAAATACGCGGTTTCCCCTTTATTGAGCATCCCGTCTCCGTTGCCCGTGGTTTCATAAATAGCACCCATCCTGTCCACTGACAGGCTCGCGGAAACAGGTTGCACAGTTATGTCAAAGCTGTCCGTCCATGTGTTGCCGAAATGATCCGTCATAGTGGCTGTGACTGTGGCGGTGTGGTTGTCCGGCGCGGTGCTCAGCACGCTTACCGTGAAGCAGTTGTATGCGGAACTGGAGTTGGCTGTCAAATAGGAGCCGCTGCCTGAATAATTGCCGCTGGTATCCCGTTTTTCACTTCCCGCTATGTCGTAAGCTGGACAGGACGCGCGTTTTGTGACGGTGAGGTACGGATCGTCAAGATATAGGGTTGTTGCTACGGACTTTGCGGATGAAGAGCCGGAATTATTTATCCCGATATTGAAATACGCGGTCTCCCCTTTATTGAGTATCCCGTCTCCGTTGCCCGTGGTTTCATAAATAGCACCCATCCTGTCCACCGACAGACTCGCGGAAACAGGTGCCAGGTTCATACTAAATGTGTTTACCCATGTGTTTCCGAACTGGTCTGTCATAGTGGCTGTGACTGTGGCGGTGTGGTTGTCCGGCGCGGTGTTCAGCACGCTTACAGTGAAGCAGTTGTATGCGGAACTGGAGTTGGCTGTCAAATAGGAGCTGCCGCCCGAATAATTGCCGCTGGTATCCCGTTTTTCACTTCCCGCTATGTCGTAAGCTGGACAGGACGCTCGTTTTGTGACGGTGATGTACGGATCTCCGATATACAATGTAGTCGCAACAGCTTTCGCTGTGAAGGTGCCTGAGTTCTTTATACCGATATTGAAATAAGCCGTCTCGCCTTTATTTAAGATTCCGTCGCCGTTTCCGGTTGTTTCATAAAATCCGCCCACGGCATCCACGGAAAGATCCGCTGCTTTATGTGCCGCTCCGCTGCTCATGGCGATTTTGAAGGTATCTATATCACCTTTATGGAGATATCCGTCCGCCTTGTCGTTCATATTCAGCACTTTAGCGGAATTTGTGTCGTTATTGAGGCCGTCGACGTTATCAGTAAGTGTATTCGCGTTATTTGCCGGCACGTTGATACCTATGGAATAAAAAGATTCGTAACTTAGGTCGGGGTTTGACAGTATTATAAGGTACTCTTTCCCCGGCATTTCCGGCAGGGTCATATTGGTGCTTACCCCTTCAGGGCCCTGTCCCGGTACTATAATATGCCCACGTACGGCATGCTGGCTGTTGAAATTGACAGTGACAGCGCTTCTGAACACTCTTAACCTGACCCTGTCGTTCCACTTTCTTCCGTTTACGTCGCCCAGTTCTATATTGAGGGTTATATACTTTTCAGCCGTGTCAAGAAATTTGAACGATATCGTTATCGGGATATCTTTGGATTTACCAGGCAGGATTGTGCCGGCCTTGTTAGTGAAGGTGAAATTGTCTACGGATGTATCGTTGGCGGTGATATTGTAAGATAACCCCAGACACTCTGTTCTTCCAACGTTTTCAATTCTGACGCTGCCGCTGTATTTTGTATAATTACCGTAAAAAAAGCTGTCGTTCATTACCAGGGAGGATTTGAAGTTGCAGCCGCTATTCTTTATAACGGTGATTATACCGATATCATTATCGGTGCCGTCCAGTTCCGTATTGACTTGAGTGTTGCCTGCGCTGACTTCATATGAACCGCCGGGAATGCCGCCCATGGAAAAATCACCATTGTTATCTGTTTTAGTTTGCCCTTTGATATTTGGATCGTTCAGGTTTTTCAGCACCACATCCATCCCGCCTATGGGCGCAAAAAACGCCCTGTCGACCGATTGGGTGATGCTGCCCGTTGTTAGCCCTTCCACCGTGCCGTGAAGCTGTACGTTGGAGGAGCCTGCCCTTACCAGGTGCTGATCGGTGTAGTTGCTGCGTTTTACAGTTACTATATTTCTGTCGGTGTACTCAAGGGTCAGGTTGGTGGTTGCGCCCAAATATACTTTCTGGGTGGAATGTGTATATATCCACTGTCCCCTGTATTCTGACGGCACTTTATGGGCGCTGGATCCTACGCCCCCGCCGCTGCTTCCGCTTTTTTCATCCGCACATGAAATAACCAACAGAAATGAGACCAGGAATAAGACCGCTTTCCGCATAGCTTTCTCCGAAAGAGGCATTGTGAAACTGATTTCAGTAATGTTAAAATCGAAAAGGGGCAAAGTCAAATGATATTAACAGATTTGTTGTCAATAATCTTCAGCAGGTCGGAAAATGAACTTAATAATCTTAACGGTTTTTGTCCATATATTCCATGCAGCCAATCGCCCCATTGAACTGTACGTTTGGAAGGGGCTGAACATCAATGCCTATCAGTTCATTCAGGTAATGTATAAGTGCCGGAGAGGAGGACACTCCGCCGGATGCCAAAACGCGGATCGGGTGGTATTTTTTTACCGCAGGTGCTATTTTGCGGGCTACCGACAGGTTGACACCCGCCGCCAGATGCAATGCCGGAACCCCGCGTGCGATATGCCCGATGAGCTCGCTTTCACAGAAAACCGCGCAGGTGTCGGTCAGATGTACAGGTGAATCTACCGCGCCAGATGCTTCTTCTCTGGAGATACCTATTATTGACGCGGCATGTTCAATAAAACGCCCTGTGCTGGCGGCGCATTTATCGTTCATCGTAAAATCGTTTATGTAGCCGCCGGCGACCTGGATGATTTTACTGTCCTGCCCGCCTATGTCTACAAGTACAAAGTCGCTTTCGCCGGTCTGGAACCTGGCTCCGTAAAAGTGCGCTTTAATTTCGGAGATAAGATCGGAGTTGGTAAAATTCAGCAGATTTCTGCCGTAGCCGGTGGTCAGTATCCGGGCGTGTTCAGTGTCGATGCCGAGAAAGGAGAGGTCGATGGTTATATTTTCACTATCCCGCTTCAGATGCCGTTTATAGAAATCGACGGTATCTTCCATGCGAAACTTATCTATGCCGTTTTGGCGTATTAAAATTTTTATGAATCTGCTTCCCAGGTCAATGGCTATTTTTGTCAATTTTATTTCTCTCCGCGAGCATTTCGACGAACGATTCAAGCCTTATTTTGCTCCGCTCGTCAAGGGCGCCGGGGCTGTCCCCCTCAATGGTAAGTATCGGCACCGGCAGATGTTTTTTCAACAGGATATCGTGAACCTGTCTGTGACAGAACGATTGCACATAATGCACAAGCCCGTGAAGCCTCCGGGCCCCTATCTGCCGGCGGATATCTTTTATCCTCGTGAAAATATCATATGGGTATGTATAGTCAAGATAGGCCTTGACCATATCTTCACCCGCCTGCGGGATGGAAAACTGCCGCTGTACTTCATTAAATACTATTTCCGCTCCGGATTTACGGATGTGCGTATAAAGATCTGTTATAACAGGCGGTACGCCGATATAGCCCAGGCGCACTTCCGGGGTGAACGGCGTGCGTTTTTCCGCCAAGGACAGAAAGATATCAAGCCCGGCCTCGTATTTATGCGGATCGGAGTTGAAATCGCTGGAAGATACAAGCCATACGTGATTTTCTTCCCCGGAAACATACCCTTTCGCGGTGAGGTCATCAAGCCTGCGGAGCTTTTCCCGCACGGAGCGCAGCTTTGCGAACTGCTCCCTGACTCTGTCCATGGGGGTATAAAAGAAGGAGGCGAACCTCTCTATCTGCCCGGCAAGTTCCTTTCGGGCATGTTCCGTATCGTTTTCGGACGGATATGCGAATCTGTAAACTTTTACCTCTTTGTCTATGAGCAGTTCAGTCATGGCCTGGGTGTTGCTGCAGTCCCCTGTGGTCACTGCCACAATGGCGTCGAAGCCACCTTCCTCTATAACCGAATACTGTCCTTTGATCCACGAACAAAGGCTGCGGGGAAAGCCCGCGTCATGGGCTTTGTTGACATACGTGATGGGGGCGGCGGATGTAATAAATATATTATTAAGATCGACGGGGATATGTCCGCCCGCCAGAAGAACTTCCACGGGCACGGTGGTTGTAATGCCTACTTTCATCGCTGTTTTATCTGGTCAGTATGAATATAAGAAGCAGAGTCAGCCCGCAGCATATCAGAGTATATTTTACCAACTGTTTTTTGGGGATACCGCTGAAAGTTTCTTCACCCATACGGGATATTTCAGCTTTCATGTTGTTCATTTCGTTTTCGTTTTTATTGCGATCACTAACCAACTGGAATAAAAACTCTTCAAGGTCCAACTCCTGTATCTTTTCCGCGTTGAAATGGGTGACAAGCTGCTGCGGCTGACCGGCGCGGATTGTGCCGACCCTCTGCTCTATATCGGAAAAACCCAGTGCTATGTTGAATTTTGACAGAAATGCAATTAGTTTTTCCCTTTGGGATATTGTGGTTTCTTCCGGCAAGGTAATTTCATATGGGTTGAAAGTGTAGTTGGGGCAGGCGTTTCGCAGGGCAAGGATCAACTCGTTCAATGCATACGTGCCTATTCCTCTGTTCTGCATGGCTTCTTCGATCTGTATACCCTGTGCCGGGCCGAAACTGATGGAACGGTCGGAATGGTTGACAGTGGCTTCAAATTTGTTTATGGAGAGTTTTTCCGCGCCGCTCCGGAGTGTGGCGGCAGTGGCGGTGAGCGGCTGTACACGGACTGAAAACATTTCCTGGGAACCGTCTTTTATATGCCTTACAGATACAAGTATATTGCCGAGAAAGCGGTTTTTGGTGCCGCCTTCGCTGACGCGGATCAGCTTAAGGTTATTATCGCCGTACGCAAGCATCTTTTGCTCAAGATCTGTTGCCATAACTCACTACCCTCATAAACTAACGCCAATTTTATACCATATCGGCATTTTATTATCAATAATTAAGATATTTCGGAATGCTGCGGCCGGGCGGATAAAAAAAGCGGGCTCCATACCCGCTTTATGTGTGATTGCGATGTTGCATCAGATATATTTATTCAGTGCTTCCTGATAGATCGATTTGGACTGGGTGCCGACGAACTGTTCAACCACCTCTCCGTTTTTAAAGAAAAGGACGGTGGGGTAGCCAGTGATTCCGTATTCCGAAGTGAGATCCTGGCTGGCATCCACATCCACCTTGCCGATTACGGCCTTGCCTTTATATTCTTCATAAAGGTCGTCTATTGTGGGCGCCAGCCTGCGGCAATGCGGACACCATGTGGCAAAAAAATCCACCAGGGCTATTTTCGTAGTTCTCAATACTTCCTGATCAAAGTTGTCGCGGTTCAATGCAATCGGCATGGAATCCTCCGTGGCAGCCGCAGGCAAAACCGCGGCCGTGTTAAATATACTTGTTCAGTGCATCGGCATAGGTAGCCTTGGGCTGGACGCCGACAAACTGCTCCACTACCTCCCCGCCTTTAAACAGCAGTACCGTTGGGATGCTCATAATGCCGTAGCGGGAAGATATTTCCTTATGTTCATCCACGTTCAGTTTACCAATAATTACTTTATTTGTAAAGTCTGTTTCTAATGCATCAATCGTAGGAGCCAGCATTCTGCACGGCATGCACCATGATGCCCAGAAATCTACGAGCACCGGTTTTTTTGAGCTTATTACCTCTTTGTCAAAATTATCACCTGTCAATACAATCGGCATTGTTTCCCCCTGATCGTTTCTTTTTCGGCAATATGCCGGGTAATTACCTTATAAATATATGTTTTACTCATATTATTACAAGTGTATATGTTGGAAGGATAACCCTCTTATTTCCCTCTGTCAATTAAAAACGCAGAGAATGTTTTCTGCGCAGCCTGCGCATTGTTTTGACAGCTCGTACTTACACTGAAGCGCGATCCCAAGCCTTGTCAGAGCAAAATCGTATTTAACCGGGTCTTCCGGATTAAGTTCTCTGAAAAAGGCGTTCACCTTGGCTAGAGCTTTAGCACCTCTGTCTTTGGGTGCGATAGTTCCCATCTTAAGCGTCAGTCGTTCAATATGGGTATCAATGGGCATATGGAGATCCGCCGGTGTGAACGTTTCCCATAAACCCAGATCCACTTCATCCTTGCGGATCATCCACCTTAGGAACATGGAAAGTCTTTTTGATGCTGATTTCCCCGGCAGAGTCAGCAGGAAGTGCAACCCCCTGGTCATTTGAGGCAGATATTCGTCACGAATAATCTTTATCATATTTGCCGCGGCTTCCAGTGGGGCGCCGCCGCCAAGGAGCGGTTCCAGACCGCCGTGATCCCGGTATATCCGTTTCATTGCCCGGCAGTAGTCCGCCACATCGCATTCAGACTGGAAACGGTATTTTATACCCGCCGGGTTCGGTTCCAGTGTGAGCGGATCGGCCCCGCACTGCCCGAAAAAAGAGAAGAGGAACTTTTGCATCGCTTTGACGTTCCCGTAAGCGAACATGGCTGAGGTAAACGCTATAAACTCCCTGTTGCCCTCCACCTCGTGCGGAAAGCGGATGGGGTCGGTGGGGATATATTTTTTCGTGTTGTAGTGTTTATACAGCCGCTCGAAAAACGGTTTTACGTTGTTTGTGTTCATATTTCCACCGGTGTGAGCGATGTTCTGGTGATCTCGGGCTGACTGCCGTACCCGGCCTTCCTGAAAAATTCGGGGAAGTGAAACCCGCCCTTTTCCGTCACGGATACCGTTATTGTGCGGGTTTTCGCCTCAACTCCCAGCAGGTAATCCTGCAGGCGGACGGTTTTTGGCCTCCCTTTTTTATCTGTTTTATCATAAAAGGCCTTATCTTCCGAAAGCGTTTTCTGCAAAAAAGCAAAACTTCCGGGGTCGAACTGGAACTCCATATGGTAAGATGAGAGGTTCTTCGGCCACACGCTTTGTTTCACCGACAGCACTTTTAGGCCGTCCGGCGCGATTTTGTTGAGTTTTTCCGGCAGTTCGCCGGCACCGCAGGGAATATACGCCTCAAACAGAAGGCTTTCCTCCACCCCGCCGACCCCGACGGGTACCGGGGCCTGCAAAATCATACGCGGCAGCGGGTTGAATCCCTCGGTGAATTTCAGGCCAACTCCGGCCGAAAGCAACATGTGTGAGAATATCCGCACGGCGTCCAGAGCGGAAAAGAGCATGGAAACGCCCTGTTTTTCAAATATAAGCTCGTAGCGCGTGAATTCATTTTTCACCGTGCTTTTTTTCTCCGGCGCGAAAGCGGGGGCGGCGTTAATGTTTTTGACGATCTTGAAGTCGCACACGCCGCAATTGGTACACTTTCCACTTCTGCAATCTTCGGTGGTGCGCCCCTCCAGCGCCTTGTCGCGCTCTTTGCGCATCCATTCAGGCGTTATGCCGCAGTCCACCACATCCCAGGGCACAAATTCATCGTCTCTGAACTCTCTGCAGGCAAAATCAACCGGGGAGAGCCCGTTGTCTTCAAACAGTTTCAGCCATCCTTCGCGGGAAAACCGCTCACTCCATGCGTCCAGATAAAATCCTTTGTTTACCGCGTCTTCCAGCAAGGCGCTCCATCTGCCGTCTCCCCGGGAAAATGCCGCCTCTATGAGGCTTGTGGTGATGTCATGAAATTTAAGCTTGATTTTGTCCCGTTTCAGGGCCTCTTTAAGGAGAAGGTGCCGTCTGCGCAGCTCTTCAGGCGGCGTCTGCCCGAACCGTTCAAAAGGGGTATGGGGTTTGGGCACAAAGTTTGAGACCGAAACTGTGATATCGAAAAACCGGCCCCCTTTGACCGCTTCCCTGATTTTGCGTGCCAGCGCGGCTATCCCCAGTATGTCTTCGTCGGTTTCACAGGGGAGGCCGCACATAAAATAAAGTTTTGCGCCGTTATATCCGGCATTTTTAGCGTAAATGGCGGCGTTTAAGATCTCTTCCTCGGTAAGGTTCTTGTTTATGAGATCCCGTAGCCTCTGGCTACCTGCCTCCGGCGCAATGGTGAAGCCCGATTTGCGCACCGCTCCGATTTTCTCAAACAGGGCGGGGTTTACAGTTTCAGCCCGCAATGAAGGCAGGCTGAGGGATATGTTTCTGGTGTTGAGTTCGTTTCCCAGCGCGTCTAATAACGGTTCAATCCGTGAATAGTCTCCGGTGTCGAGGCTCAAAAGCGCTGCCTCTTGATAGCCGGTGGCATCCAGCATATCAAAGGTCCATTTGCATAGGTCGGTGACATTTTTTTCCCGCACCGGGCGGTAGATCATCCCCGCCTGACAGAACCTGCATCCATTTGTGCAGCCCCGCGCGATCTCCGCGGCTACCCTGTCCTGCACCACCGTCATCAGAGGCACCAGCGGGGCAAGCGGCCTGTTGTCACCGGAAAACCCAAGGTATATCTCCCGTTTCGCGCGTTTATCCGGCTCTACGGACGGAACATAAGTAAAGGCGTATCCGTTCAGCATTTCAAGCTGCTCTTTTCTTGAGGCGCCGGCCCGGCGTATATCGTGCAGTGCTTCCATGACGGGGACAAGTGCCCCGTCCATCTCTCCCAGAAAAAACACGTCGATGAATTCTGCGAGAGGGGCGGGGTTCAGCACACATCCTCCACCGGCTATGATTATAGGTGTCTTTTCGGCTCGATCTTGTGATTTTATAGGTATATTGGCCATTTTGAGAAGCTGAATAGCTGTGGTGTAGGCCATTTCATATTGAAGGCTGAAGCCTATGACGTCAAACCGCTTCAGGGGATGCCTGTGCTCCAGCGAAACCATGATCTCCCCATCCAGTTCCTGCCATGCATCCGGCCAGGGGGCGAAGAATCTTTCCGCCGAGATTTTATCGCTGTCGTTCAGGCGGGAATATATGATGCGAAAGCCGAGATGGCTCATCCCTATATCATAGATATCCGGAAACGCGAGACAGAAGCGCAGCCTGTTTTCCGGGCATTTGCGGATTTCTCCCATTTCGCCGCCCGCATAGCGCAGCGGTTTGGAAACGCTCAGTAGTTTGGAGTATTTGTTTTGCATTAATGGCTACCGCGCAGGTACGGATTAAACTCTTTTTCATGGCCTATTGTTGTAATGGGGCCGTGACCGGGGTATACCACTGTGTTGTCGTTCAGCGTGCACAGTTTTGTCCGTATGGATTCGAAAATCGCACGGGAGCTGCTGCCCGGAAAATCCGTCCGCCCTATACCTTCTCTGAAAAGAGTATCACCTGTAAGTACCGTGCCTGATTCAGGGATATAAAAGCTTACGCTGCCCGCAGTGTGCCCGGGAGTATGCAATACTTTTATCAGGGCGCCGCCGAATTCGATTTCCTGCCCGTCTTCCAGATAGTCGTCTGCTTTGGGAACAGGAAACCCCGGGAAACCGAAATAACTGGCTGAGCTTGGCCCTTGGGCGAGAAGGCTTTCATCCAATTTATGAACCGATATCGGTATACAATACCTGGTCTGCAGATCGCGGGCCGCGCCGATATGGTCAAAATGTCCGTGTGTAAACAGTATCCCATGGGGTGTG
This sequence comes from Deferribacterales bacterium, assembly GCA_031556255.1. Classification (GTDB taxonomy): domain Bacteria; phylum Chrysiogenota; class Deferribacteres; order Deferribacterales; family JAISNW01; genus JAIRQX01. Next base: position 34,092 of record JAVBTI010000013.1, read on the forward strand.
AACTTGCGGGCGTCTATATAACAAGCGATTTTATCCGTATCGCCGCCGGGATCTATTATCATAAGGTTATTGGAGTCGTCGTTCAATAGGATGCAGTTGACGCCGAGCGGCCCCACCGGCAGGTGGTTGAGTTTCATTGTATTACCTCTGTTATTTATTTATTAATATCGTTACAGGACCGTCATTAACCAGCGATACGCTCATATGGGCGCCAAATACGCCCTGGCTGACATGTTCCGGGCCGATAACCGATTTTGCGAGATCAATATACTCCATGTATAGTTTTTCGGCAAGCGCGGGGGGCGCGGCGTTTGTGAAATCGGGTCTGTTCCCTTTATTTGTATTCGCGGCGAGCGTAAACTGGCTTATTATGTGTATTCCGCCCCCGGTATCTTTCACAGAGAGGGACATTTTCCCGTCCGTATCGGGGAATATCCGCAGATTGCACACTTTTTCCGCAAGCGCTTTTACTTTTACACTGTCATCGCCTTTTTCCACACCCAAAAAGACCAACAGCCCCGGTCCTATTGCGCCTTTTGTGAGCCCGTCAACTTCGACATCCGCGGACGACACGCGCTGGACGCATGCTATCATCTGAAAATTCCTCTTATATTTACTTTCATGAGGTGCAGCATGCCGAAATATGCTGTTATGCAGCCGGCTATGGTTATGAGCACAGGCAGATGCGCTATCTTTCCGATGATCATTACGCCGGCCATAATATAAGTGGCGACTAAAATTTTGAACAGCAGCGGTGCCTGCGCCCTGAAATTAAACCGGTAGCCGCGTATGCCGCCGTAAAGCATAAATGTGTTTACCATCGCCGCCACCGACGAGGCAAGGGCTATTCCCACATGTCCCATCGGTTTCATAAGAAGCACGCTGAGCAGAAGGTTCACAAGGAAAGCTGCCGCCGCCATTTTAACAGGGGTTTTCGTATTTTTTTCGGAATGGTATACCCGTGTGAAGACGGAGGCGAGCGAGTAGAAGATCAGCCCCGCGGCATATACTTGAAGTGCGGATGCTGTGTTCATGGCATCGGTCAGGCTGAAGGCAAGCCTGCCGTAAATCAGTCCGGTAATCTCCAGCGAGAGTCCCACAAGCCCCACTGTTGACGGCAGTATTATAAAAATCAACCCTATTACTGCTTTGTCGATCAGCCTGTTGACCAGTTCCGCGTCGCCGTTGGTGCGTGCTTTACTCAGTTCAGTCAGGCTTACGGTGCTTATTGTGACGGAAAATATACCCAATGGGAGTTGGAACAGCCTGTTGGAATAGTACAGCCATGAAATGCTCCCCGCCTGGAGCATGGATGCAAGCGCACGCCCGATTAAAAAGTTCAGTTGGCTTATCCCCACCCCGGCGAGCGACGGGACAAGGAGCTGGTAAGTTTTTTTTATGTCCGGATCACGCGGTGTCAGCGGCCCGAAGCGGAACTGTTTATGCCAGGAATATGTGAATACCATGCTCAGTTGAAACATTCCGCCCGCGAACACGCTTAACGCCAGGCTGTATATATTACCGCCGTGGAAGTAACCGAAGATCGCCCCGATTATCATCATTATATTGAGACAGGATGTGGACGCGTATGCTACAAAATAGCTCCCTTTGAGGTTAAGAAACCCCGCCAGAAGTCCGCTGATGCTGACGAAAAAGAGGTATGGGGTGACAAGGCGCAGAATGGTGGCTCCTATTGCAATGTCGGATGGGTTGTGCGCCCTGCCGGGCATGAACAGCATCATCACGAAGGGTGCGAAAATTATTAATAGCAGGCACACGGCCAGGACGAGCACCGTTTGTATCACAATAAGCTGCGTTAAGTATGCGTTTGCGGCTGCCGCGCCCTGGCGGTGGGTTTTGTCGCTGAGGAAGGGTATATATGCCGATGCTATTGCGCCTTCCGCGAAGAATTGCCTGAAAAGGTTAGGGATGGCGAAAGCCATGAAGAATATATCGGTTAAACCCGTTGCTCCGTAAACCCCTGCAACTACGATATCCCTTACAAGCCCGAATACACGGCTTGTCATGACTCCAAGGCCTGAGCGGATGATTGACAAAATATAGTTGGTCGGCACTTTCTTAACACCATTTAAAGCTGTAGACTTTTATCAAAATTAATAGTAACTTATAAAACGAACAACGATGAAAGTAAAGATTATGTTATTGGCAAACATTGTGTTTGGGAATGGGTATTTGTTTAACTGCGGTTAATGGGGGTAGGGGTATGACAAAATCTGAGTTGATATCTCGATTATCTGAACGCTGCGGAATGATGACAAAAAAGCAGATAGAGTTTATTATCAACAACGTGTTTTCCACGATCAAATCAGCGTTGAAGGCTGACGATAAAGTGGAAATCCGGGGGTTCGGCAGTTTCCGTGTGCGCCAAAAGTATGCAAAATCAGGCAGAAATCCTAAAACCGGGGAAAAAATAGACGTACCCGCCTGCAGGGTTCCGTGTTTTCGCCCCGGCAAAGAAATTAAAGAGCAGCTTCTGAAAAAATGATCCGGCGATATACGGAAAAGCCTTGTATGTGCGATTCTATTGGTATACGGCACACGCGCATTATTTTAATGATTTTTAATGGGATAAAAAAAGTCTTTTTACTCTTGAAATAATTTATTTTCGATGCATTATATTGTATGATTACTAAGTTTCGCATAAGGTGGGTATGAGAGATAATCTGTTGCATGTAGGTCTTGATGTCGGTTCAACTACTGTTAAAATTGTGGTTTTGGACAACCATGATAATATTTTATATTCCAGTTACAGACGCCATTTTTCAGATGTCCGTAAAACTATGATAGATCTGATTGAGGACGCCTGCCGCCGATATATAGCTTATGATTTTACCATAGCTGTGGCCGGTTCGGGCGGCATATCCGTGTCCGCGTGGCTGGGGATACAGTTTGTCCAGGAGGTTATCGCTTCAACAGCCGCGATACGGCGCTTTATTCCCCACACGGATGTGGCTATAGAACTGGGCGGCGAAGACGCGAAGATTACTTTTTTTGATTCCGGCGTAGATCAGCGTATGAACGAAACCTGTGCCGGGGGGACGGGAGCTTTTATAGACCAGATGGCCGCCGTCCTCCAGACAGACGCATCCGGCTTGAACGAGCTGGCAAAAAGCTTCACCACCCTGTACCCTATAGCCGCCCGCTGCGGAGTGTTCGCAAAAACAGACGTTATGCCGCTTTTGAACGAAGGCGCTCCGAAAAATGATATTGCCGCCAGTATTTTGCAGGCGGTGGTGGATCAGACTGTGGGCGGGCTGGCCTGCGGACGCAGCATACGCGGGAATGTGGCCTTCCTGGGGGGGCCTCTGAACTTCCTGCCCGAACTGCGCCGCCGTTTCATAGAGACGCTGAAACTCAAGCCTGAAAATATAGTATTCCCTGAGAACGCGCAATATTTTGTGGCGCTGGGGGCCTCGCTCCTCTCCCGCGATTTTCCTGCCATATGCGCGAAAGATCTAGCCTCGAAGGTTGATGAATTGCGCAATGCACCTTATCAGGCTGAGATTGCCCCGCTGCCGCCTCTTTTTGCCAACCAGGGGGAGATAGATGCTTTTACTGAACGCCACAGCCTCACCCATGCTGAATTTGCGGATATAAATGAAGCCTATGGCAACCTTTATCTTGGGATTGACGCCGGTTCCACTACCACTAAAGCTATACTGCTTGACGGCGATAACAGGGTTGTATATACGTGGTACGGCTCCAATAAGGGTACTCCGCTTCTTTCCGTCATAGAAATCTTGAAGGATCTGTATAGTAAGCTGCCCTACGGCGCGGTGATACGCAACTCGGCAGTTACCGGTTACGGTGAGGCTCTGTTGCAGGCGGCGCTGGGTGTGGACGAGGGCGAGGTGGAAACACTCGCCCATTGTAAGGCGGCGACATACTTTGTGCCAGAAGTTTCCTTTATTCTGGATATCGGCGGGCAGGACATGAAGTGTCTGTATGTCAAGAACGGCATGGTGGACAAGATCATCCTGAACGAAGCATGTTCGTCCGGCTGCGGTTCCTTCGTGGAGACCTTCGCAAAATCGCTCGGGATGGAGATTAAAGAGTTCGCCGAAGAGGCGCTGAAGGCCAAAAATCCCGT
>JAVBTI010000176.1:0-10837 GCA_031556255.1 Deferribacterales bacterium
TGTTCCTGATAATTCAAGCCTTACTCCTAACGGAATAATAGTGAAAGACAGACCCGTGATCACCGCTGCGGCGAACGGCCAGGCGGATCTGCTGAATAAGCTTGTGGCGGCCGGCGGCAATATCAATGAAGTTGAGCTCTCTACCGGCGACAATGCCATTATGAAAGCACTCCGCACCGGGGATGAAAAGATTTCCGGGCAGCTTCTGACCATGGGGATTAACCCGAAACATAACAACCGGTACGGCCAGAATGCCCTGCATGTGTCCAGCGAAATGGGGTTCTATGACATATCCCAGAAGCTTTTGATGGCTGGTGCCGACATAAACCAGAAAGATAACGGCGGGAACACTCCGCTGATGTATGCGGCATCCTCTCCGAACCCATACCTTGTGGATATGCTTATCCGCCGGGGAGCCAAAATAAACGAAGTAAACAACAACAGAAGCAGCGCCCTTTCGTTTGCAGCTTACAACGGCAATACCCGCAGCACGGAAATACTCATCGGCGCGGGGGCGGATCCGGTGTCCCAGGACGCGGGCGGCAGCACAGTGCTTATGGAAGCGGTGAAAGGCGGCAATGAGAATATTGTCCGCCAGCTTTTGGGCACAAAAGGTGTCAATGTCAACACTCCTGATCAGGCGGGCAATACTCCTCTGCATGTGGCTGTGCAGATGAATAACAATAAACTCGCTGAGATGCTTATTGATGCGGGAGCGGACGTAAACGCCGCGAATAAAGCGGGCCGCACTCCGCTTATGGTCGCGGTAAGCAACCGCAATGAAGCTGCAGCCAAAAAGATACTTACCAAAAATCCCGATCTATATGCGGTGGACGGCGAAGGACACTCGGCTTACGACCTTGCCGGAAAGGATAACTCCGCCATACAGAGGGTCATGGTGCAGGCCATTAGGGATTCTGATGACCGCGCATTCAGGCTGTTCGAGCTGACGGCCGCAAATGACCTGCCTGGGGTGGAAAACCTTTTGGTGAGGGGGGTAAGGGTCAATGTGTCCGACGCGGAGACTGGGAATACGCCTCTCTTTACCGCGGTAGCCAATAACTATAAAGATATCATGGCGCTCCTTATCAAGAACGGTGCGAATGTAAACTGGCAGAACAAACGTGGCAACACGCCCCTTATGGTGGCCGTGTCCACAGGTGACGTGAAGCTGATAGATATGCTTATCAACGCCGGGGCCAGGGTGAACACTCAGAACAATGCCGGCGACACCGCTCTTATCTGGGCGGCCAAACTGAACAATCTGGACTTTGTCCGCGCGCTGCTCATCGCCAAAGCCAACCCCAATCTGAGGAACTATGAGGGGATAAGCCCGCTCAGTATCGCCATAGGGGAGAATATGACCGAGGTGGAGCGCATGCTGAGGTCGTTCGGGGCGTTCTGAGGAACGCCCCTCTAAACGATTTTTATGCTGACTTTGTATTTGGCCGGTCGTGCAATTCAAAACATGTTATCTTGAATTTAAATATCACAACAGTTGAGAAATATATGTAATGTTGAAATGTTCAAAGCCGTCCGCAGTGATTATAAATAATTAATAATAAGTCTGGTATGAACCCGGATACGGCACTGTGTCCGGGTTCTTTAATTATCAGGAAAGAATACTACCTTTCCAGCGCCTTCTGTGCCCTTGCCCGGCCTCCAGGCAGCAGTATAAGCACCCTGTCGGTGTTGATCCCCAGGAGCTGTTTATCCATGCACTGTTTTATTATCCCGCCGGCGAATTCATCGCTCCAGTTAAGGTGCAGAGACACTGTGGCGGTGGAGTTTTCATCCGGCGCGTCTCCCAGGATTTCGTGCTGCCATAAATGTACCAGTAAAAGATTTATGGAAAATTCCGTTTTGAAACTCCTTCTTTTAATGGCTTTCGCGGCTACACCGGTGCCCGGTGCGAAGAGGAAGGTGAGAAGGAAGAGCAGCCCTATGGTGGTTACGATCATTCCCGCTATTGAGACGTCGAAGGCGTGTGCCGTCCCGTATCCTAGCAGGCAGGCGGCTATCCCTACGATAGGAGCAAGGAAAAGGAGAGACCACAAGCGTTTTGTAAAGTAAGATGCCACAACCGCAGGCCCCACTATGAACCCCACCACCATTATCGCGCCGGCGACTTCGAAAGCGGCGACAGTGGTGAACGATACCATTACCATCAACCCGTACATCATGCGTTTCGGGGCAAACCCGGCGGTTGCGGCATAACCGGCGTCGAATATGGTGAGTTTCAGCTCTTTATAGAAGATGAATGTCAGTATGATGTTCAGGATCGCTATCCCGCCGATCTGCCAGGCCGCCATCGGCCCCAGATCGTGACCCAGGAACTGCAGACGGTTGAGGGGCGCGAAAGCAAGCTCTCCCATGAGCACTGCGTCTGTATCTATATGTACATGTGAGGCGAACATTGATATGAGTATTACGGCGATGCTGAACATAAAGGGGTATACAACCCCGATAGCCGCATCTTCTTTAACAAGGCCGGTTTTGAGGATTGCCTCCACAATAACCACCGTCAGAACCCCTGTCATTCCGGCCGCGACCACAAGGATCGGCGAATCCAGCCGCTGGACGAAAAAGAAGGCAGCCACTATCCCCAACAGAATAGAGTGGCTGATGGCGTCGCTGAGCATCGACATCTTGCGCAGCACAAGGAAGGTGCCTGGTATGGCGCATGCCACGGCGGTAAGGCAGGCGATGAGGATGATCTCCACCTGGGCGTCTATCATTTTTCACCTCCCCGTTTGGAGCTTTCCGCGCGTTTTTTGCCTTCCGGGGTTATGGACCATTCCCCGCGGTCGGTCTGTACCGCCAGCCCTCTGGCGCACAGTTCGGACAGAAGCGCGGCAGTATTGTTTTTCAAAGGAAAAAGCGACTGTATAACGCTGTACGGGTGGCCGTGGAAATCTTTGTCGGTATGCTGGAGTGAAAGCATGTAAAGAGCTTCCAGTATGGCGCCGGAGCCTGCGGAAGCCTGTTCTGTTTTCCGGCGCATGTATGTCCAAAATATCCCTCTTTTGGGAGCTAAAAAGAATGAGAAAAAGGTGATAACGCTAACGCACACTATTATTGTGGGGCCGGTGGGAAGCCCCGGCACGAAGCTGGAAAGAACGCTCCCGGCGACGCCGGACGCCGCGCCGAACAGCATGGAGATGAGCAGCAGAAGTCTCGCGTTGTTTGTCCACTGTCTTGCCGCGGCCGCCGGTGCCACCAGCATGGCGCTCATCAGCACCACGCCGACGGTTTGAAGCCCTATCACCACGCTTCCTACAACCAGCGCGACAAAAAGCACTTCCATTTTCATCACCGTAATGCCGGATGCAGCCGCATAAACCGGGTCGAACGCCACCAGCAGAAGTTCTTTCCAGAACAGGAGCAGGAGCAGGCATACCACGGCGCCCACAATGGCTATGGTTTTAACATCGGACATGAGCATAGTCGCGGCCTGGCCGAACAGGAAGGTTTCTATCCCCGCCTGCGCCGCCCCCGATTTATGCTGGATAAGACTCAGAAGCACCATGCCGAAACCGAAATATACTGACAGCATAAGGCTCAGAGAACTGTCCTGCCTCAGCCGTCCTTTCTGTACAAGCAGGAATATTTGCGTGGCCGCGCACCAGCCCGCCACCGCCGCTCCCAGAAGGAAGAGGGAGTGGGAGCGCGTCCCTGTGAAGATAAACGCCAGGACTATGCCCGGGAGGCTTGCGTGGGAAACCGCGTCTGCGAGGAGGCTTTGTTTCTTGAGCACGGCCAGCGTGCCCACAATACCGCTGATGCCGCCCAAAAGCGCCGCTCCCGCCGCCACCACTATAAGTGTGTAGCCTCCGGATATACTGAAAAGGCTGAACATTACTCTTTCTCTGCCGTAGCGGGTTTTATGTCCCGCGGGGGCCGTGTGATTTGCTCCATAGACAGGAAGCTGCTCTTGCCTCCGTAAGCAAGGCGGAGATTTTCCTCCGTAAACACTTCTTTTACCGGCCCGACGGCGATCCTGCGCACGTTTACAAGGAAGGCCCAGTCAAAATATTCCGTTACTGTCTGGAGGTCGTGGTGCACCACAGCCACCGTTTTTCCGTTGCTTCTCAGAGTGCGGAGGATTTCGATGATTGTTTTTTCCGTGGCCTGGTCGACCCCCTGAAAAGGCTCATCCATGAGGAATACGTCCGCGTCCTGCACAAGCGCCCGCGCCAGAAATACCCGCTGCTGCTGCCCTCCGGACAGTTCGCCGATCTGCCTGTTTTTAAGATCGGCCAGTCCCACCATTTTCAGGGCGTCCATGGCCTTTTGGCGGGAAACCTTGCCCGGACGCCTGATCCAGCCGATGGAAGAATATGTGCCCATGAGCACGGTGTCCAGCACGCTTACGGGGAAATCCCAGTCCACACTGGTTTTTTGCGGCACATAGGCAATAAGTTTTTTTTGTTTTTCAGAAGGTTTGCCGAATATATATATCTGTCCGGCGTTCGGTTTCACCAGCCCCAGAATAGCCTTGAGCATGGTGGTTTTCCCCGCTCCGTTGGGGCCGATGATGGCCATGAGTAGCCCTTTAGGCACTTCCATGTCGATGTCCCAGAGGGCGGGCTCATTATTGTACGCCACGGTGAGGTCTTCCACGTGTATGGCCACGTCCAGCCGCTGCAGGTGTTCCAGCGGCGTTGCGGCTCTTTTGCTTACGGCGCATGTGGGGCCGATGTTTGTGTTATTGTTCATTCATTATCCCCGCTGTGATCGAGTTTATGTTTGTATTCAGCATCCCGATGTATGTGTCCGCGCCGGAACCGGGGCCGCCGAGGGAGTCGGAATAGAGCGGTTTCCCCTGGTGCAGCGTGCCGCCCAGAGCCGCTACTGAAGCGATAAGTGCGTCAACGGAACGGGACGACACGGATGTTTCCGTGAAAATGCAGGTTACATGCTTGTCCGCCACACTCCTGGCAAGTGTTTGTATGGTATGCACGGAGGTTTCGCTCGCAGTGTTTATCCCCTGAATGCCTATTACTTCCCAGCCGTAGGCTTTACCGAAGTATGAGAAGGCGTCGTGGGAGGTGACCAGTATCCGTTTGGCCGGCGGTATGGTGTCCAGGCGCGCCCGTATGCTTTCGTCAAGCTCCATGAGCTCGCGTATATAGTTCTCTTCATTTTTGCGGTAATATACGGAGTTGGCGGGGTCGACATTGATCAGGCCGTCGGTGACGCTTTTCACAGCGTAGACCCACAGGTTCGGATCGAACCATATGTGCGGGTCGGGGGTTTCCCCGCTGAAAATGAGCATGTCTTTAGGTATGTATTCGCTGACGGCGTATGTGGGTACATTCCCCTGCGCGCGCTGGAGGACTTCGCTCAGCTTTCCTTCCAGATGCAGCCCGTTGTGGAATATAATGTTCGCCCCGGCCAGGCGGATTACGTCCCCTTCGCTCGCTTTATACTGGTGCGGATCGACGCCGGGGGGCATAAGGGGGGTGACATTGACGAACTCTCCCCCAACGTTGCGGACGATGTCGGCGATCATGCTGGTTGTGGTTATCACAACGGGTTTGCCGTCGCGGCTGGCATTTGTTTTGACGCACGACGCGGCATTCAGGCTGAGGCAGAGGGCAAGCAATATATATATCAGGCGCACATAAATCTCCGTTAGGTGAACTGCACAACAAAGCTTATGTTACCAATATTGCCCGCCGACTGCAAGACATTATATGCCTCAAGCTGTGTTTTTATACTCTACCGGTGCGGTTCCACATCCTATTTCTTCGGGTTTTCCATTATCCCGGCGAAAAGCATCTGTTTGGTCCGGGTATCCCAAATATAGTATATAAACGGTCTGTTGAACTCCATCACACGCTCCGGGGCTCTTATAGAGGTTGTGCGCATGGTTATGGCTGTGGCCGCTGCGGCTTCCGTGCCTGCCTCCGTTATGGATATTCGGGTTTTATGCATAACCTGGGATATAAAGAGAGGCTTGGTGCCGCTCATGGCGGAGAAGTCGGCCTTCTCCTCAAACGCTTTTTTCAATCCCATCTTTTGCAGTGTATTGTTCAGCACATACTTCCCGTCCGATTCGAACTTCAGCATGGAAAGGGCCACCTGCTCAGGGCTGCGCTCCTCCCCGATCTTCCTGATATAGTCAGAGTCGGCTATGGACAGGGCGTATGGGATATCCCTGCTTTCCTTCGGCATCAGGAGCGCCATCTCATACCTGCCTCCTTTATACGGGAGGAAGAGGGCATCCAGGTTGGCGTCGCTGTAAGTCGGGAAACGTCCGGACAGCCGCATGAATGTGGCAGAAACCGGGTTCCCTTTTTCCGGGAAAAATTTATCTTCCGTGGTCCGGTTGGTATCGAAAGGAAGCTGCCAGTCGCCATAAAAATAAAGTGTGTTCACAAGCACCAGCCTGTCCAGGGGTGAGAGGCTGTCTATTATGGTTTTTATCAGGCCGTTCGTTTTTTTTGCCACCCAGTTGTTGATCTCGTCGACGCTTTTATTGGCGGTGAAATCAAGTGACCGGAACTCGGCGTTGTATGATTTGACGGCGTCGGTAAACGACGTGGTGGTTTTGGCTTTTTCATCCATGAATATTCCGTTTGCAATCTGCACTACGGCATCCTGCGAATCAGCCATGGAGGCGCTGAGCGTTGTGTAATAGTTATTTATGGATTGCATATCTCCGCCCAGGAGGGTTCGGAACTCTCCCAGTGTTTCGCCGCCGGCACCGTTGGCGGTCATGGCGAGAGCCAGCGCCACGGAAAGGGGAGATATGAAGGCGTTTGCACCTTTCCGGTAATTAATTTTCAAAATCTCAAGGTTGAGGTTCATAAGCGATTGCTCCACCCCGGCGGGGTTGGACGGGGCGGGCTCCACGGTGTTCACTCCGCCGCTCTTGCCTTGTACTGTGCAGCCTGATGCAAACAGCGCCGCAAATAGGGATAGACTTAACAGGACAGACTTGATTATTCGCATGTTCACACTCCATTTAAATATCATGGGCCTGTCCGGGCTTAATGTAAATGTTTTTTTATCCGCTTATTTACATAAGGTAAAAGCGGGTTATACTAAAATAATGGAGGTGACTGATGAAAAGTGTAACTGACGCAATCAGGGATCGCAGATCCATAAATTTTTTCGACACATCCCGCGCGATACCCGGAGAAGATCTGGAGAAGATGCTGGCGCTCGCCTCTCTTTCTCCGTCGGCGGTGAATATGCAGCCGTGGGAGGTGTACACGATCGTTACCCCTGAGATGAAAAAGGCTCTCCGCCCGGCGGCCGGCAACCAGCCGAAGATAGAGGAGGCGTCCGCGGTGTTTGTTGTGGCTTCAGACAGGGATGCGCCGGAGAAGAACGCGCCCGTGGTGGCGGACGATATGATCCGCCTGGGCTATTTCCCTGAGTCAGGCAAAGAAGGGTTTATTAAAGGAGCTATAGGCGGCAACGGCGTGAAAGGCACCCAGGCCAGAGACAACTATTCGCGGACCAACGCGGCACTTTTTGCCATGACGCTGATGCTGGCCGGGCAGGGGCTGGGTTATGAAACGCACCCGGTGGGCGGTTTTAACGAAGACGCGGTGAAAAAGGTGCTGAATATGCCGGATAACTATATGGTGGTGCTGATGGTGACGGTTGGCTTCCTGCGCCCGGGTATTGAGCTGCTGCCGAGGGTGTACAGGAGGCCGCCCAGCGAGTTTAACAGATTTTTATAGAAGCTGAATGTGCGGGATAGGGCCGGCTCATGATGCGGGCATACTGCTGCGTTGTTTCCTCTCAGCCAATCTTCAAATACCGTTCTCTAAGCCGCCTTGCGCTGCATCCCGCCGGAGTATCCGGTCTTCCGTGCTTTATGATGTGGCCGGCATATAATACACCTTCCGCTCCCCCTCAGGGGGAGAATCGGGAGAAGGGTTATCCATAATCCGTCTTGCCAAACGTCCGGTGTTGTTGTAAACCACTATATGGTCAAAAGACGCACATCCAAACCCTCAAAAAGCAAAATCAAATCCAAAATAGTGGCGATGGTTCTGGGTATTCTGGCGGCACTGGGTTTCGCGCAGTATTCCGGCACGCTGAAACCGCTTCTGAACATGGGGGCGGATTATATAGCCGATATAATAACAAAAGCACCGCCCATGCACGGCAATGTACTGCGGGTTTTCGACGGCGACACCGCCGTGGTGACCGACGGGGAGGGAAACGAGGTAACCGTTCGGCTTTACGGCGTCGACGCGCCGGAACACGGGCAGAGGTACGGCGAAGAGTCCAGAAGTACGCTGTACGGCCTTATATACGGTAAAACCGTTGCGCTGACCGTCATTGACATGGACAGGTACGGCAGAAGCGTTGCTATACTCGAAACTGACAATATAACCGTCAACGAGGAGATGCTGAGGGCGGGGATGGCGTGGTATTACGGTGCCTACTGTAAAAAATATTTCTGCGGGAGCTGGGAAAAGCTTGCTGCTGAGGCGAAGGCCGGCCGCATCGGATTGTGGAAGGACTCCCGGCCCGTTACACCGTGGGAATACAGGAATGAAAATAAATAAAATATAATATAAAGAGGCTTATTATGAAAAGGTTACTGTGTTTATTTGTATTTCTGACGTTTACAGTTGTGGCTTACGCCGCGCAGCTTTCCGACTTCAAGAATCTGTCCGGCACGATCAATATCGCCGGAGGTACCGCCCACATCCCGGTTATGAACGATGCCGCGAAAACGATCATGCAGTACAATAACAAAATCAAGATCACCGTCGCCGGAGGCGGTTCCGGCGTGGGGGTTAAGCAGGCGGGTGAAGGGCTTGTGAATATCGGCAACACCGGCCGCGCACTCAGGGAAAACGAGATGGAACAGTACGGCCTTAAGTCATATCCGTTCGCCATAGACGGCGTTGCGGTGGCGGTGAACCCGGCCAACGGCGTGAAAAGCCTCACAAGCGAACAGGTCAAAGACATATTTGCAGGTAAAATAACCAACTGGAAAGAACTCGGCGGAAAAGACGCCGCAATCACCCTGTACACGCGCGAAGACGGCTCCGGCACCCGCGAAGTATTCTCCGATATACTCCTGAAAGGGAGTGCGATCTCCGTGAAAGCCGTGGTGGTGAATTCCAACGGCGCCATGAAAACCGCCGTGGCCACAGACGCGAACGGCGTAGGCTATGTGGGGATCGGCCATGTGGACAAGAGCATCAGGGGTGTAACCCTCGACGGCACGGAGCCGACGCAGGAAAATGCTTCGGACGGCATCTACAAAGTGACCCGCTTTTTGTACATGAACACCAAAGGAGAGCCGGATAAACTGACCGGGACCTTTATACAATATATAACCGACAGCGCCGACGGCAGGAAATTCATCGAAGACGCCGGTTACATCCCGCTGAAGTGAAAAGGAGGTTCCCGGCTGCGGCCGTATACATATTTACGGCTGCCGGCCTGATAAGCATAGCGGCGCTTTTTACCGTAGTCCTTGGCGGGCTTGTCTACTCCGCGTCGGAGATCGGTTTTGATGCGGCCTTGTCTGCTTTTACCATTGAATGGTCTCCGCCGGACGGTAAATATGGGATTCTGCCCATGATCGCGGGCACAGCCGTGACCGCCGTGATAGCCACTCTGGGCGCCATACCCCTGTCGTTCGGGATAATAAGCTTCATCTGGATATATGATAATGTTCTCAGCCGCTTTATGCGCGGACTTTTGCGCTTCATGTCCAGCATACCCACTGTGGTCTATGCCTTTTGCGGCGTATTCATATTAATCCCCTTTGCGCGGGATATGTGGGGAGGGAGCGGGTACAATATTCTCACTGTGTCCGCGGTGCTTTGCCTGCTGATCCTTCCCACAATGACACTGGTGGCTGACTCCGCCCTGAGTTCGTTCATCAAAAGCCCCGAGAACCCGATGCTGGCGGCGGCATCCCTCGGGATGAAAAGGGAAAAAAGCTTTTTATATGTTGCCGTGTATGCCCAGAGGAAGTGGCTCCTGACCGGGGTGCTCCTCGCCTTCAGCAGGGCGCTGGGAGATACTATGGTGGCCTTGATGCTCTCGGGGAATACTCCCGTGATGCCGGGCGGGATGTTATCATCCGTCAGAACGCTTTCCGGGCATATAAACCTGCTCACCGCCACGGAGATCTCGCCGCAGGTGGAGTTTACGCTTTTTCTGTCAGGCTTTTTGCTTTTCGCGGCGGCACTTTCTGTGAGCTTTGTCACAAGATCGCTGAGGGGAAAATGATCAGATACTGGGGAGTGTTCGCAAGCTTCGCCGTGACGGCGGCGGTGGCGGTGCTTATAATATTTGCCTTTATAAATGCGCTTCCAGCCATGTCCGAGGGGCTTTTCTTCGGCGATACGAACCCGTTCGGGGCGGTTTTCCGCGGAGCGCTTGTGTGGGACGGACTGTGGGCGCCGCTGTATGGTACCCTGCGCCTGCTGCTGCTTGCGGGGGTATTTGCCGTGCCGACGGGGCTGTCGCTGGGCATATATACGGCGGAATATGCGGGAAAAAAGGCGGAGTGCCGCATAGTGACGCTTCTTGAGTCCCTTGCGGGCCTGCCGTCGATTATAGTCGGTCTTTTCGGCTTTGTGCTGATTCTTTTCCTGCGCAGGCACTTTTTTCCTGCTAACACCTGCATGCTGCTGTCCGCTTTTTGTCTTGCCATTCTGGTACTTCCGGCGCTGTCGCTCAATACATACACCGCACTGAAAGGGATACCGGGCAGTGTCCGTCTGGCGGCGGCGTCAGTCGGGCTGGGCAGGGAGGCGTCGATATTCAGGCTCCTCATTCCCGCCGCCGGGGAGGGGATTTTGAGCGGGCTGCTCCTGGCCGCGGGCAGATGCGCCGAGGA